>DHLY01000058.1:0-8928 GCA_002405525.1 Proteobacteria bacterium UBA4656 | reverse complement strand
GAGCTCGCGGGCGATGATCGCGGCGTGGCAGGTGCGGCCTCCACGGTTGGTCACGATCGCTGCCGCACGCTTCATGATCGGTTCCCAGTCTGGATCGGTCATGTCGGCGATCAGCACGTCGCCCGGCTGCACGCGGCTCATTTCGGACACCGAACGCAGGACCTTGGCGCTGCCGGCGCCGATCTTGTGGCCGATCGCACGCCCTTCGGAGAGAACCTCACCGCGCTCGCCCAGTACGAAGCGCTCCATCTGCTGCGCGCTGGCGCGGGATTTCACGGTCTCCGGTCGGGCCTGAAGAATGTAGATGCGTCCGGTGACGCCGTCCTTGCCCCATTCGATGTCCATCGGGCGCCCGTAGTGCGCTTCGATCACGAGTGCCTGGCGGGCCAGCTCCTGCACGTCGGCATCGGTGATGCAGAAGCGGCGACGGTCGGCGACCGGCACGTCCTCGTTGCGCACGCGTTCGCCGGCGTGGTCGGAGAACACCATGCGGATCGCCTTCGAGCCGAGTTGGCGCCGGAGAATTGCCGGCCGTCCTGCACGAAGCGTCTGCTTGTGGACATAGAACTCGTCCGGGTTGACTGCGCCCTGCACGACGTTCTCGCCCAGGCCCCACGATGCGGTGACGAACACCACGTCTCGAAATCCGGATTCGGTGTCGAGGGTGAACAGCACGCCGGAGGCGCCGCGGTCCGAACGGACCATCAGCTGGACGCCCACCGACAGCGCGACCTCGGCGTGGTCGAAGCCATGATGGACGCGGTACGCGATGGCGCGATCGTTGTAGAGCGAGGCGAAAACCTCTTTGACCTTGTGTACGACGTCATCGGCGCCGATCACGTTGAGGAAGGTCTCCTGCTGGCCGGCGAAGGACGCGTCCGGCAGATCCTCGGCGGTTGCGGACGAGCGCACGGCGACGGGCACCTCGCCGCCCTCCTGAGCGCACAGGCGGGCGTAGTCGTCGCGGATCTGTCGCTCGAGCGCGGCCGGCAGCGGGGTCTCGACCACCCAGCGGCGGATTTCCGCACCGGCGGCCATCAGGGCTTCGACGTCGTCCACGTCGAGCGCGGTCAGCTTGGCGCGGATGCGCTCGCCGACCCCGGACTGGGCGATGAATTCCCGGAAGGCGTGCGCCGTGGTGGCGAAGCCGCCGGGCACCGACACACCGGCGCGCGACAGGTGGCCGATCATCTCGCCCAGCGAGGCATTCTTCCCGCCCACCTGGGCGAGGTCGGAGAGACGCAGCCGGTCGAGCCAGAGTACGAGGTCGGACATCGGGGGCTCCAGGCAAGCGAAGGCGGGCGGGTAGCCCGCAATGATCCAAGGTTTGGCGGGTGCAGACAACCGCGCGGCCGGGGCGGCCGCGTTGGCGTAGACTGCGTCAATGGACCAGCCCCAGCGCGCGCGGCGCCCGATCTTCTACATCTCCGACGGCACCGGCATCACCGCCGAAACGATCGGCCACAGTCTGCTGACCCAGTTCGACGGCATCGACTTCGACGCGGTCCGCATCCCGTTCGTGGACGATGCCGAGCAGGCGCACGCGGCGGTGGCACGCATCCGCAATGCGCAGGCGCACTTCGGTACGCGGCCGATCGTGATCAACACCGTCGTGGAACCCGGCCTGTCCGAGATCCTTGCGTCCAGCGGCGCGCTGATGCTGGATGTCTTCGCACCGTTCATCACCCCGCTGGAGAGGGAACTCGACTGCCGCCGCAGCCCGCGGGTAGGCCACGCGCACGGGATGGTGAACTTCGCCCAGTACGAGGCGCGCATCAACGCCACCAATTACGCGCTGACCCACGACGACGGCGTGGACCTCAATTTCGGCGATGCCGAAGTGATCCTGGTCGGCGTCTCGCGTTCGGGCAAGACCCCGACCTGCCTGTACCTTGCCCTGCACTACGGCGTCCGCGCGGCCAACTATCCGCTGACGCCGGAGGACCTCGAATCCGACGTCCTGCCGTCGCGACTGCGGCCGCATCGGCGCAAGCTGTTTGGACTGACCATCGAGCCCGTCCGCTTGCAGCAGGTGCGCCAGCAGCGCCGGCCGGACAGTCGCTATGCCACGCTGGAGCAGTGCCGTCGGGAACTGGCGCGCGCGGAAGCGATGTTCGCGCGCGAGAACCTGCCGGTGCTGTCGACCACCAACACTTCGATCGAAGAGATCGCGAGCAAGGTGATGGCGGCGGTGGGTCTGGAGAAGCAGGCCTTCTGAGGTCGCGAGCGGTTCCACGCCCGTGCAGGCTCTGGCAGCGCCTCGGGGCGCTGCTATAGTCGGGCCATGAGTGGGCTCGCCCGTCCAACCCGCGCCCAGTTCGCCGGCCGATTCGCTTGGCTGATGGGACTGTATGCCGACAACTACTGGCGGCTGGTGCGCGTCCTCGGGCCCGATGCGCTGGCCGTCGGAGGCTGGCTGTCCCGCGCCGGAGACGGGCTCGACCTGTCGGTCGAGGTGCTGGAGCGTCATCCGTACACGCTGGAGCTGCGCCTGAGTTATCTGTTCCGCGACGAGGCCACGGGCGCGCCGGATCCCTCCGCACATGTCCGCATGTATCGCGACGCGCGACTCGCGGAGGTCAGCGCCTGCTACGTCGGCCCACGCCTGCAGGACGTGCTCGGCCTCCATCCTGAGCCGCGCGCCGTGATGCAGCATCGGCTGCGGATGAACGCATTCCTCGGCAAGTGGCTGGACTACCTCGAGGATCGCGGCCACTCGCGCTTCACCCTCCGCCCGGCGCCCATTGAGGCCGCGCCGCGCGAGGCGAGTTGACGCCTTGCCCGCGTGTCCGTACGATGCGCGTCCTCTCCGTGGGGCCATAGCTCAGCTGGGAGAGCGCTACAATGGCATTGTAGAGGTCGCCGGTTCGATCCCGGCTGGCTCCACCACCCCACCCGCAGTCCCCATCGTCTAGAGGCCTAGGACACCTCCCTTTCACGGAGGCGACCGGGGTTCGAATCCCCGTGGGGACGCCAACTGCGACGCGACGGGCCCGCCATGCGGGCCCGTCGCGTTTTTGTGGCCCGATCCGCGACAATGTGCGCAACGTCGCGGAACGATCCATGGAATCCCACGCCGGATTGCCCTACCTGCGCGAAGTCCTGCTGTTCCTCGTCCTGGCCGGGGTGCTGATCCCGCTGCTGCAGCGACTGCGGCTTAACCAGGTGCTGGGCTTCCTGTTCGCCGGCGCAATGCTCGGGCCGTTCGGACTCGGCCGACTCGCCTCCGAATGGTCGTGGCTGTCGTGGGTGACCATCCCACGCCTCGAGGGCGCGCAGGCGCTTGCCGAGCTCGGCGTCGTGTTCCTGCTGTTCCGGATCGGTCTGGAATTGTCGTTCGAGCGACTGTGGGCGCTGCGCCGCTGGGTATTCGGCGTGGGCAGCGCGCAAGTGCTTTTGAGCGCGGCTGTGATCGGCGTCGCCGCGGCCTGGCTCGGTCAGCCGGCCGCGGCGGCCGTGCTGTTGGGCCTGGTGCTGGCGTTGTCGTCGACCGCGCTGGTGGTGCAGTTGCTCGGCGACCGACTCGCGATCGCCTCGCCGTTAGGTCGCGCGACGTTTGCCGTGCTGCTGCTGCAGGATCTCGCGGTCGTGCCGCTGCTGATCCTGGTCGGCGTGCTGGCCGGCGACGCACCCGGTGGCGTAAGCGCTTTGGTCGGCGCGGCCACCCTCAAGGCCGTCGTTGCGATCGGTATCATCTACCTCCTGGGTCGGCGCGTGATACGCCCGCTGTTCCGCACCCTGGTTGCCCCGCGCCAGCCCGAGGTGTTCATGGCGCTGACCCTGCTCTCCACGCTGGGCATCGGCGCGCTGACCTGGGCGGCGGGTCTGTCGATGGCGCTCGGGGCCTTCCTCGCCGGATTGCTGCTGTCTGAAACCGAGTTCCGGCACGAAGTGGAAGTGACCATCGATCCGTTCAAGGGCCTGCTGATGGGCATCTTTTTCCTTTCGATCGGCATGGGGATCGACGTGGTCACGACGTTCGGTGCCCACGGAGCGACGATCTTCGCCGGTGCGACCGGGTTGCTTGCGGTCAAGGCTGGGGTGGCCGCGTTCGTGCTGCGCGCAGGCGGATTGCCGCGCGGGCAGGCCCTTCATGGGGGCTTGCTGCTGTCGCAGGGCGGTGAGTTCGCTTTCATCGTGGTCGGGGCGGCGACCGCAGCCGGCGTACTCGCCGGAGCCACGGGACCGATCGTGCTCGCGGTCGTCTGGCTCACGTTGCTCGTCACCCCGGCGCTCGACCGGATCGGCACGCTGCTGTCGGCACGGCTCGATCCGATTGATGCGCCGGCTGGGCTCAAGGGGGTGCAGGACGCGCCGGAACTGGATGGGCACGTCGTGGTGACGGGCTTCGGGCGGGTGGGGCAGTTGATATCGCAAGTCCTCGATCGGCAGCAGGTGCCTTGGCTCGCACTCGACAGCCAGGCCCAGGTCGCGGCGCAGTTCCATCGCGCGGGGCAGCCCGTGTACTACGGTGACGCTTCGCGCGGCGAAATGCTGCGGCGGCTGCGGCTCGATCGCGCGCTGGCGGTGGTGATGACCATGGATTCACCGGCGGCCGCGCTGGCTGCCGTGCGCGCGGTCCGCGACGCCGCGCCGGGTGTTCCTGTGCTGGTGCGCTCGCGCGACGAGGCGCACGCCGCCGAGCTGCGCGCGGCCGGCGCCACGCTGGTCATCCCCGAGACGCTCGAGACCGGGCTGCAGCTTGCACAGCACGTACTGGTGCGCCTCGAATTCCCGGTCGCAGTTGCAAGCGCAGTGATCGACGCCGAGCGTGAGCGCCGGATGGGCTGAAACGGAAGCGGCCGGCGCGCCCTAGCGCGGAATGGCGGGATGGGGCGCGCTTGCCGGCCGCGGAATCGGCACCGGGGAGTTGCGGAGTCCTGCGCGCGTTTCCGCGCAGCGATGTGGCCGCTGGCCCGTCCTCAGTCCGTTTCCGGATTGGAATCTGACGGCTGCCGCGTGCGGTGTCGACAAGCCTGTTGGCGCTCGCTGATGATTGACAACTTCCGCGAGATGCATGCCGAAGATTGACCAGGGTGCCTGCCCCCTAACCTGCTGACGGTTTTGGCCGGCGGCGGGGAACGAGATGCACACCATGGCGATGTACGCGAGGGTCCGGCGGCTGCTGTTGCGGGACGGTTTGGGCATCAGCGAGATCGTGCGGCGGACGAGTTTGTCGCGCAACACGGTCAAGGCGTTGCTGCGCGAGCCGCCGCGCACGCCGATGGCCTGCCGGCGGGGCCGGGTGCAGACGAAACTGGACGCGCATGAGGAGTGGCTGCGACAGGCGCTGGCGGCCGACGCGCTGCGCGGGCGCGGCGATCGGCGCACGATGAAGCGGCCGCATGCCCTGCTGCACGAGCGGGGCTACACGGGCAGCTACAGCCGGGTAACGCGGTTCGCGCGGGGCTGGCGGCGGTAGACGCAAGCAGCGGACGGGATGCGCGCGGCTTTCGTGCCGCTGGCGTTCGCCAGGGGCGAGGCGTTCCAGTTCGAGGGGGGCGAGGAAGGGATCGTGATCCGGGGAGTGTGGCTGCGGGTGCAGTTGACGCACCTGCAGCTGTGCGCCGGCCGGGCGGCGACCGGGTGATGGCGCAGGTGCTGGGCGCGGTGCCGCGGTTCGGGCTGGGAGCGGTGCAGGTGGCGGTCGACCTGGTGCTTGCCGCCGGCTCGCCGACAACACCCGTCTGGTTATCGCGCTCAGCGTGGCCCGCATCACCGCCCACGGCAAGCGCGTGCGCTTCCACTCCACCATCGAACTGGTCAACGCGGTCGAAGCCGAGAAGGCCGGCCGCATCGCTCACCCGCTGCAGTACGTCGACCTGCGGGTGCTGGACGAACTCGGCTATCTGCCGTTCTCCCAGGCACGCGGCGCCCTGCTGCGCCACGTGCTGTCCAAGCTCTGCGAGCGCACCAGCACGGTCATCATCAACAACACGGTGTTCGCCGAGTGGGCATCGGCGGTCGTGGACCCGAAGCGACCACCGTCCAGCTCGACCGCCTGACCCGCCACAGCCACATCGTGGAGACCGGCAACGACTCGTTCCGGTTCCGGCACGGCGCTGGATCAAGCAAGGCACGGATCAAATCACGCGAGCAGTCGCGCCGCGAACCCCAGCCCGCAGCTGACCACAAGGACGTGCCCCATCTCCGACCGAGCCCTACCCAAGCGCCCCGCCGGGAGGGGATGATCCCGGCTCCCACCCTGGGTCAGTTTTGGACTCGCACGGGTGGTCATTCATGGGCGAGCGGCAACACTTCTTCACATCTCTGGACGTCCAGAGTTGAACAGGCACTACGGCCACGAGCAGCAGTCGATTGATGTTAGACCGACCGGTCTATAGACTGCTGTTGTGATCAAAGTCATCACCACCCCAACCCCCGGTACGCGCGATCGCCTCATCGCAGCCATGCTCGATGCCCTGCGCACGCGGGGTTATCACGGCGTCGGCCTGACCGAATTGTTGACAGTGGCCCAGGCGCCGAAAGGCGTGCTGTACCACCACTTTCCAGGTGGCAAGGCCGAACTCGCGGTGTGTGCGATCGAGGCGGTGGTGGCGAAGCTCTGCGCCGATCTCGATAAGGTACTGCAGCGCACCGGCGATCCGGCGGACGCGCTAGGCGCCTGGATGGCCCAGGCTCAGCGGGTGCTTGCCGGCAGCGGCTTTGCGAGCGGGTGCCCGCTAGCCACCATCGCGCTGGAGTCCACGCCCGATGACGAGCCAATCCGCGCCGCGTTGGCCGATGGCTTTGCCGCCATCCGCACCCGACTGGCCGACGCGCTTGCCGGCGCCGGTGTTGCGCATGAGCAGGCGCGCGGCGCCGCTGCACTGATCGTCTCGGCCTACGAGGGCGCACTCGTGCAGGCCCGGGTGGCTGGAAACGTGCAGGCCATGCGCGACACCTCCGAGGCGTTGGTTGGCCTCTTGCGGCTGGCCCTGGACGGGCGCACCACACCGAAGGCTTGAAGCGATGACTGTCTCGAATGCATCCCCGGCGGTTGCTGCCGAAACCCTGATTCTGAAGCCGCACGATGGGGTCCCTATCGTCGCGCTGCGATACACCGCCCGCGGCCCGGCGCGCGGCCACCTTGTCGTCGCGGGCGCGACGGGCGTGCCGCAGCTCTTTTACAAGGCCTTTGCCGAGTTCGCCAGCGCGCACGGCTACACCACGTTGACGCTGGATTACCGCGGCATCGGCCTGTCCCGCCCGCCCTCGCTCAAGGGATTCCGCATGGCCTACCTGGACTGGGCGCACCAGGATCTGGCCGCCGCCATCGACGCGATGGAGCACGAGAGCCTGCCGCTTTTCATGGTGGGCCACTCGTTTGGCGGTCACGCCTTCGGCCTGTTGCCCAACGCCGAGCGCGTGTCGCGCTTCTACACGTTTGGCACCGGTGCGGGCTGGCACGGCTGGATGCCGATCGCTGAGCGACTGAAGGTCGCCTTCTTGTGGCGCATCGTGGGCCCTTTGCTGGTGCACTGGAACGGCTACCTGGCCTGGAGCCGGCTGGGCTTCGGTGAAGATCTGCCGCTCGGCGTGTACCGCGACTGGAAACACTGGTGCCGCTATCCGCGCTACTTCTTTGACGACCCGGCCATGACGCACGCCGTCGCGGCGCGCTTCGACCGCATCACCACGCCCATCGTCGCAGCCAACGCTCTGGACGACCTGTGGGCTTCTCCAGCCTCGCGCGATGCCTTCATGGCCGGCTACCGAAACACACGCTGGCAGGCGGTGGACATAGATCCGGCGCAGCGCGGCCTGGGGCCGATCGGGCACATGGGGTACTTTCGCCGCAAGTCCGAGCCCTTGTGGCGTGGGGTGCTGGACTGGTTTGGCGAGCACGAGAGCTTGCCAGCGGTGTGCGGAGCAAGCTCTTGAGCACGGCCGAAGCGGCCGCATTGTCGGCGCTTATCCGCAGCCGGCGCAGCGTGCGCGACTTCCTGCCGCGGCCCATCCCGCAGGAGGTGCTCGACGCGGTGCTCGAGGACGCCAGATGGGCGCCGAGCTGGTCCAACACGCAGCCCTACCGCATCGCGGTAGCCAGCGGCGCGCTGCGCGACCGGCTGGCCGCCGAGCTGTGTGGTCTGTTCGACCGCGGTATGGCAGCGCAGCATGGCGGTGCGCTGGCCAAGTTCAAGCTGCTCCTCACCCGGAAGGGGCTACCGGATGGCGACTTCGCCACCCAGTTCACCTACCCGAACGACCTTCAGCCGCGCCGCCGCGAGACCGGTCGCGACCTCTACGATCTGCTGGGCATCGGGCACCACGACAGGGCGGCGCGCGACCTCCAGATGCGTCGCAACTTCGAGTTCTTCGGCGCACCGACCGCGCTGTTCCTGTTCGCGCACAGGGGGCTGCGCGAGTTTTCGGTGCTCGACGCCGGTGTTTACCTGCAAACGCTTATGCTGGCGGCGCAGTCCCGCGGCCTCGCCACGTGTGCGCAGGGGGCTCTGGCCACCTGGGCTGGACCAGTGCGCGAAGCCTTTGATATCCCGGCGCCCTACCGGCTGATTTGTGGCGTGTCGATCGGCTACGCGTCAGCGCACGCGGTGAACGGCTTCAACCCGGGGCGGGCAGCAGCGGCGGCGCTTCGCATCGAACCTGCGCAGCACGTCGGTAGCGTGCCGAAGTAGACGCGATCCGCGACCTGGAGGCTCGAGCGACCCCTCAGGGAGCCTGGTGTGTCAAGCGTAGCTGCCGTGAATATCTACCGCCGCAGCGCTGCCGGAGAGAAGAGCGGCCTGGAGAAAGAGAAAGGTGGCCGAGAACGGGTCAGGCTGTCTTGCCCCGAGATACCGGGACCCGATGGAATGTCAGTCATCCATCGCGGAGAAGCCCATGGGACGCAAGCGCGAGACGCCCGTTGAGAAGCGAGTCGAGCACGTGCTGGCGTTGCTGAGGGAGGAGGAGCCGGCGACGCAG
>DHLY01000155.1:18496-18854 GCA_002405525.1 Proteobacteria bacterium UBA4656 | reverse complement strand
GGTCGTCTCGACCAAGACCGTGGTCACGCAGAAGGACCTCGCGCTCGCCTACTCGCCGGGCGTGGCCGCGCCCTGCCTGGAAATCGCCGCCGATCCGGCCAACGTCGCGCAGTACACCGCGCGCGGCAACCTGGTGGCGGTGATCAGCAACGGCACCGCGGTGCTGGGCCTGGGCAACATCGGCCCGCTGGCGGCCAAGCCCGTGATGGAAGGCAAGGGCATCCTGTTCCAGAAGTTCGCCGGCATCGACGTGTTCGACATCGAGATCGACGAGACCGACCCGGACAAGCTGGTCGACGTCATCTGCGCGCTGGAGCCCACCTTCGGCGGCATGAACCTCGAGGACATCAAGGCGCCC
>DHLY01000155.1:4681-18286 GCA_002405525.1 Proteobacteria bacterium UBA4656 | reverse complement strand
GCACGGCACGGCGATCATCGTCGGCGCGGCGGTGCTGAACGCGCTGTCGGTGGTCGGCAAGGACATCGGGTCGGTGAAGCTCGCCTGCTCCGGCGCGGGCGCGGCGGGCATCGCCTGCCTCGACATGCTGGTCGCGCTGGGGCTCGAGCCCCGGAACATCACGGTGGCCGACCGCAAGGGCGTGGTGTACGCCGGTCGCGCCGAGGACATGGACGACAACAAGGCGCGCTACGCCCGCGACACCTCCGCACGCACGCTGGCCGACATCGTGGCCGGTGCCGACATCTTCCTCGGCCTTTCGGCCGCCGGCGTGCTCAAGCCGGAGATGGTGGCGACCATGGCCGAGGACCCGATCATCCTCGCCCTGGCCAACCCCACGCCCGAGATCCTCCCTGAAGCCGCGCGCGCCGCGCGCGCCGACTGCGTGATCGCCACCGGGCGCTCGGACTACCCGAACCAGGTCAACAACGCACTGTGCTTCCCCTACATCTTCCGCGGTGCACTGGACGTGGGCGCGACCACGATCAACGAGCCGATGAAGCTGGCCTGCGTGCATGCGATCGCCGAACTGGCGCGCAAGGAGGCCAGCGACGTGGCCGCCGCCGCCTACGGGGGTGAAGCGATGAGCTTCGGCCGCGACTACCTGATCCCTCAGCCCTTCGACCCGCGCCTGCTGGTGCAGCTCGCGCCCGCGGTCGCCAGGGCAGCGATGGAGTCGGGCGTGGCCACGAGGCCGATCGCCGACCTCGTCGCCTATCGCGAAAAGCTCAGCCAGTTCGTGTTCCGCACCGGGCTGGTCATGAAGCCGGTGTTCGACCGCGCGCGTGGCGACGTCCAGCGCGTGGTCTACGCCGAGGGCGAGGAGGAGAACGTGCTGCGTGCGGTGCAGTCGGTGGTCGACGAGGGCCTCGCGCGGCCGATCCTGATCGGTCGCCCGGCGGTGATCGAGACCCGCATCCAGCGCGCGGGTCTCCGGCTGCAGGCCGGCCGCGACTTCGACCTGACCAACATCGACGACGACCCGCGCTTTGCCGACTACTGGCAACACTACCTGGCGCGCAACGAACGCCGCGGCGTCACACCGTCGATGGCCAAGGCGATCGTGCGTTCGCGCGCCACGGTGATCGCCTCGATCATGGTCGACCGCGGCGAGGCGGATGCCATGATCTGCGGCACGGTGGGTCGCTTCCACTCCAAGCTCAAGCACGTGCTGAGCGTGATTCCGCCCGACTCCGGGGCCTGCAGCCCGGCCGCGATGACCGCGGTGGCCAACGACAAGGGCGTGTTCTTCTTCGTCGACACCCACGTGCAGAACGACCCCACTGCGCAGCAGATCGCCGACGCCGCCCTGCAGGCCGGGTACCGGCTGCGGCTGTTCGGGATCACGCCCAAGGTCGCGCTGCTGTCGCACTCCAACTTCGGCAGCCACGACAGCCGCAGCGCGCAGAAGATGCGCGAGGCGCTGGCCATCATCCGCGATCGCTCGCCCAGGATGGAAGTCGAGGGTGAGATGCACGCCGACGCCGCGCTCGACGAGGGCATCCGCGAGCGGATCTTCCCGAACTCGCTGCTCAAGGGCCGTGCCAACCTGTTCGTGCTGCCCAACCTCGATGCGGCGAACATCGCCTACAACATGGTGCGCGTGATGACCGACGGCGTGGCGATCGGACCGATCCTGATGGGCGTTTCGAAGCCCGCGCACGTGCTCACGCCGGCGTCGACGGTGCGCCGGATCGTCAACATGACCGCGCTGGCCGCGGTCGAGGCGCAGATCCGCGCGCAGATGGGCGAGCGTTTCGGCGCCGGCTGAGCCGACGCCGCGGCGCGCGGCCCGGGTCCTGCGCAGGCACGCGCCGCTTGCGGTTTCTCCGATCGCGAGCCGGACGCAGGTTCGGACGTGTCGCCACGGATCAGGCTGCGGTGCGCGCGAACCGCGCGCGCCTTCGATGGCAGCGCCAGGGAGACTGTTCCTCCAGGACGTTCGGAGCCAGTGAAGGAACCCGCATCCTGTGAGTTTTTCCGGTTGCGAGTCCGGCACAAGCCCGGACTCGCTCCTGCAAATCATGCACTGGCGCGAATGACTCGCGCGCGCGGCAACCATGGCCTGCCTGAGAGGCTGTTTTCTTCTCGGCCTCTCAGTGCTCGAACACGGCCTCTCAGGGCTCGAAGCCGTTGCGATAGATCGTCCCCGCCGGCGTCACGTCGACAGTCACGGTCGCCGTGGCCGACAGCGGAGCGCCACCGACGTTGCCCTGGTCGTTGATCGTCAACGTCAGCGCCACCGGCGCGGTGGCGTCCGCTGCCGCGACGTACTGCACGGGTGTGACGGCGAGGAAGGCGTTCAGCGCGGCCAGCGTTCCGGTGAGCGTCAGGGTTCCGCTGCCGCTGCCGGACACGTTGACACCGCTGCCTGCGGTCGCGCTGAAGGTTCCGCTCGCCGCCGCGTAGGTCGCCACCACGTTGCCGGGGTAGGGCGCATCGACGTCGGCATAGGACACCGGCGTGACGGCTGCGGCAGCGCCCGCCTGCACCGCGAGGGCGGCGGGGGCCGACACCGTGGGTGCATCGTTCGCAGCCGTGACCTCCAGCGTGGTGCCGCCGCTGGCCGACTGCGCGCCACCGCTGCCGCTGTTGCCCTGGTCGTTGAGCGTGACGCCGAGCGCCACCGCGCCATTGGCATTCGGCGCTCCCGTGTACGACAGCGCGCCCAGCGACAGGAAGGCGTTGAGGTCGGCGATCGTGCCGGCGAGCGTGCGCGCGGTCGGCGTACCGCCCACCGTGACCGTACCTGTGCCGGTCGCCGACAGCGTGCCGGCCGGCACCGAGAAGGTCGCCACCACGCCGCCCGTCCCCGCATCCACGTCGGCGAACGACACCGGGATCACGGTGCCGGCCAGGTCCTCCGTGATGCCGATCGAGCCGGGCAGGGTGAGGCCGGGTGGATCGTTGACGGCGGCGATGTCGATCGTGACCGTCTCGCTGTCGCTGCCCGGCGGGCTGGCGGCGTCGACCGCGCCGACGGTGAGCATCATGGAGCCGTTCGCGTTAGCGGCGGGCGCGTAGCTGACGCTGCCGCCCGCAAGTGCGCTGTTGAGTGCGCCGAGGGTGCCGGTCAGCGTGCGTGCGGTCGCGCCGCCGCCGACGGTCACCCCAGCGGACGGCGCCACGCTGATCGCGCCGCTGCCGACCGGGATCGAGAAGGTCACGGTCAGCGCCGTGCTGCCGGCGTCCGGGTCAGCGAAGCCGATGCCGGACAGCACGAGCGTCGTGTCTTCCTGGGCGCTGAACGCCGTCGGGGCGGTGATCACCGGGGCCGCATTGGCGGTCGCCGGCAGCCAGCCGATGTCGCGCAGCAACGGGATGGTCAGGTCGAGCTGGGCGAACAGATTGCTGTTGATCGCCGGCTCCATCAATAGATTGGGCAGCGCGGCGCTGGAAAAGTGCGAGATGCTCGACCCCGGTTGCACGGCGGCCGGCGCATGCATGCGCAGCAGGCCGTTGCTCAGCCCGGCGCTGATTCCCTGCCCGGGGATGGCGCCGGTGACGTTGGCGCCCGTCCAGACGGTGTTCGGGTCGCCGGTGATCGACGCCGCGCGCTGCGCGATGCTCATGTTGCGCCAGGTCAGCGAGGGATTGCCGCTGTTGGCGAGGAACAGGGTCCAGACGTCGGGAAATCCGCTCGCGAACGACCCTTGCGGGCTGCCGCCGCAGCCGGAGGGCGAGGTGCAGACCAGGGTCAGGAAACCGAGCCCGTGCGTCAGCTCGTGCAGCACCACGGGCAGCAAGGGCAGGAAGTTCTGGGACGTGGTGGTCGTCGTGGTGCCGTACCAGAAGCGCGTGCCCGGGGCTAGGCAGGCGGCGTCGACGTCCGAGTTGAACGAGGTGTCGACCTCGTTGGCGGTTCCGTTGAGGTTCGCGCCTGCGCGCGCCTCGGCCAGCGCGATGGGATACCAGGTGCCCGCGACCGGGGCGTTGGCGAAGTCCCTGGCGAAGGTCTGCGGGCCCGCAAAGCCGAGAATCCCACTGCCGTTGGCGCATGCCGGTTGCTGGAAGCCCGGATCGGCGTTGAAGGAGTCGAAGCGCGCGCCGACCTTGATCGTCACACCGCTCTGCAGCTGCGCGCCGAGGATGTCGGCCGCCCGCTGGAACACCGCGAGCCGCTGTGCGCCGCGGGTGGTGGCGTTGTTCCCGCCTTCGGGAGTGGCCGGCGACGGATCGTTGAAGCCCTCGTTGGGGCCGTCCAGGTTGACGATGGCGATCGTCGCCGCGTGGGCCCTGGGGGCTGCGGCCGCGCAAAGCGTCGCTGCGATCGCGAACGCCGCTGCGCGGGACCTCACCGGGGCGGCTCCGGCGCTACCGGTGTCGCTTCGCAGGCCGCGGCGAACGACCCGTCGCTCGACCGGCGTACCACCGAGACGGTGCGCAGTTGGCCTTCCGGATGCAGCAGCACGGTGCCGTCCGGCAGCTGTTCCTCGCGCATGCGCGAGAAGTCCGGCGCGCGCGGACCGCCGGACAGCGCGCCCGCTTCAGCCTTCGCGGGACGCTCCAGCATCCGCCCGGAGCGGGGATCGAGGTGGGCCTTGACGCCGGCGCCGGGTGCCGGCGGCGCGGTCTCCGACGGCCCGCCGTGCGCTGCGTGCGGCGGCAGCGCGAGGGCCACCAGCGCCAGTACCGCCAGACGATATTTCACGAGACGCGGCTCCGGAGTTCGGGGACCGCATCTTACGGCGCGCGGCGGCGCGCGGCGGCGACGCCCGTCTGCTCCATCGCACCCGTCGTCGGCGCGCTGCATGGCGGTCGACCGCGCGCCGCCGGCCGGCGCGCGCTGCAACAGGCTGTCGAGAAGGTGCTTTCCCGAACTTTCTCGGCGTCGCGAGTCTGCCGCATGTCCGGACTCGGTCCCGCCGAATCAGCCGCTCGCGCGATCGATTCGCGAGCGCGCCATCCATGCTGCGCGCCAGCAGGGTGTTTCTCGGCAGCCTGCTAACGCCAGGCGTCCTCGATGAACTTCAGCAGCGATTCCCGCAGGCGCGGCGGCACCTTGCGGCCGATGCGCAGCCACCGCTCCTCGTAGGGGTTCTGCGCGAAGTCGGACAGGGCGACGGCCTCGGTTTCGCCGTCTTGCCGGATCGCCTTGCCGCCGCGCCCGGTGGCCAGCCATTCGAAGGCGATGCCGGTGACGGTGGCGATGCGCGAGAGGTTCTCCACCGAGGGCGTGGTGCCGTGCTCGGCTTCCCATTGCACCGCGGCGCTGGGCCGCACCCCGACCTGGCGGGCCAGCGCGGCGCAGGAAAGGCCCGACTGCTCGCGCGCGATGCGCACGCGTTCGGCGATGGTGAGCAGCGCGGGGTCCTGCGGCAGGCGGCGGCGCATGGCGTGATTTCCCTCCGGCAGGCGCGAGCCTAGCCGCGGCGATCGCGCCCTGGAAGTGGCCCCGCCGCGCCGCCTTGCATACGTTTACGCCCGCCGCGCCGCCGCCGCGCCGTGCGGCGCGGCGGGGCTACAATGCGGGCCGCCGCGCGCCGCCACCGGGAGCATGCCATGAACATCCTGCAGGACATCCTCGACCAGGACCTCGATCCGACCGAGACCCGCGAATGGATCGAGTCGCTGACTGCGGTGATCGGCGCCGACGGACCGGACCGCGCGCACTATCTTCTCGAGCGGATGGTCGACGAGACCCGCCGCGCCGGCGGCCACATCCCCTTCACCCCGACCACGGCGTACGTCAATTCGATCCCGCCGCAGCGCGAGGCCCGTGGACCGGGCGACCCCGCGCTGGAGTGGCAGATCCGCTCGATTCTGCGCTGGAATGCGATGGCGATGGTGGTGCGCGCCAACCGCAAGCCCGGCGAACTGGGCGGCCACATCGCGTCCTTCGCGTCCTCGGCCACGCTGTACGACGTCGGCTTCAACCACTTCTGGCGCGCTCCGCACGAGGGCCACCCGGGCGACCTGCTCTACATCCAGGGCCACAGCGCGCCGGGGGTGTACGCGCGCGCCTTCCTCGAGGGGCGCCTGACGCAGGAGCAGCTCGACCACTTCCGCATGGAGGTCGACGGCAAGGGCGTGTCGTCCTACCCGCATCCGTGGCTGATGCCGGACTTCTGGCAGACGCCGACCGTGTCGATGGGCCTCGGGCCGATCACCGCGATCTACCAGGCGCGCTTCTGGAAGTACCTCGAGCACCGCGGCCTGATGCCCGAGACGGACCGCAAGATCTGGTGCTTCATGGGCGACGGCGAATCCGACGAGCCCGAGTCGCTGGGCGCGATCTCGCTGGCCGGCCGCGAGCGTCTGGACAACCTGGTGTACGTCATCAACTGCAACCTGCAGCGCCTCGACGGGCCCGTGCGCGGCAACGGCAAGATCGTGCAGGAACTGGAAGGCGTGTTCCGCGGCGCCGGCTGGAACGTGGTCAAGCTGCTGTGGGGCAGCTATTGGGACCCGCTGCTGGCACGCGACCGCAGCGGCAGGCTGCGCGATCTGATGATGGAGACGCTCGACGGGGAGTACCAGAACTACAAGGCCTTCGGCGGCGCCTACACGCGCGAGAAGTTCTTCGGCAAGTACCCGGAAACGCGCGAACTGGTGGCCAGCCTGTCCGACGAGGACATCTGGCGCCTCAACCGCGGCGGCCACGACCCGCACAAGGTCTACGCCGCCTACCACGCGGCATCGGCGCACAAGGGCCAGCCGACCGTGATCCTCGCCAAGACCGTCAAGGGCTATGGTCTCGGTACCGCCGGCGAGTCGCAGAACATCACTCACCAGCAGAAGAAGATGGACACCGCGGCGGTCAAGGCCTTCCGCGACCGCTTCAAGGTACCGGTGCCGGACGAACAGCTGGAAGAGGTGCCGTTCTACCACCCGGGCCCGGACTCGCCCGAGGTGAAGTACATGCAGGCGCGCCGCGAGGCGCTGGGCGGCTCGCTGCCGCAGCGCCGGCGCCGCGCCGACGAATCGCTGCCCACGCCGGACCTGTCGGTGTTCGACCGCCTGCTCAAGTCCTCGGGCGAGCGCGAGATCAGCACCACCATGGCCTTCGTGCAGGCGCTCAACGTGGTCCTGCGCGACAAGACCGTCGGCCCGCGCGTGGTGCCGATCGTGGCCGACGAGGCGCGCACCTTCGGCATGGAGGGCCTGTTCCGCCAGATCGGTATCTACGCCCCGTTCGGCCAGCTCTACAAGCCGGTCGACGCCGACCAGTTGATGTACTACCGCGAGGACGCGGCGGGCCAGGTGCTGCAGGAGGGCATCACGGAAGCCGGCGCGATGTCGTCGTGGATCGCGGCGGCGACCTCCTACAGCACCAACAACCTGCCGATGCTGCCGTTCTTCATCTTCTACTCGATGTTCGGCATGCAGCGAATCGGCGACCTGGCGTGGCTGGCCGGCGACATGCGCGCGCGGGGCTTCCTGCTCGGCGCCACTGCCGGCCGCACCACGCTCAACGGCGAGGGCCTGCAGCACGAGGATGGCCACTCGCACCTGCTGGCCGGCGCGATCCCCAACTGCGTGTCCTACGACCCCACCTTCGCTTACGAGGTGGCGGTGATTCTGGCCGATGGCATGCGCCGCATGCTGACCGATCAGGAGGACGTGTACTACTACGTCACCCTGATGAACGAGAACTACGCCCACCCGGAGATGCCCGAGGGCGCGGCCGAAGGTATCGTGCGCGGCATGTACCTGTTCCGCGACGGCGCGGCGCCAAAGGGCAGGAAGGCGGCGCCGAAAGCCGCGCTGATGGGCTCGGGCACCATCCTGCGCGAGGTGATCGCGGCGGCCGAACTGCTGGAGAAGGATTTCGGCGTGGCCTGCGACGTGTTCTCCTGCCCGTCGTTCAACGAACTGCGCCGCGACGGCGTGGACGCGGAGCGATTCAACCGCATGAACCCCGAGGCCTCGCCGCGCAAGGCGTGGGTCACGCAGTGCCTCGAGGGCCGCGGCGCCTCGGTGGCGGTGGCGGCCACCGATTACGTGCGCGCCTTCGCCGAGCAGGTGCGCGCCTACGTGCCGCGCGACATGCACTACACCGTGCTCGGCACCGACGGCTTCGGCCGCAGCGACACCCGGGCCAACCTTCGGCGCTTCTTCGAGGTCGACCGCTTCCACGTCGCCCACGCCACGGTCGCCGCCCTGGCTGCCGAAGGACTGTTGGCGCAGGCCGACGTGGTCAAAGCGATGCAGTGTTACGGCATCGATCCGGCAAAGCGCAATCCGGCGCGGGCCTGAGCACCCCGCCGCCGCATTCTTCCGCAACGGCACTCGCCGGCCCTCCGCGGCGCCGCGGGCGCGATGCGTCGCGCGGGGCTACAATGCGGGCCCGCCCCGGCACGGCCCGCGCATGCGCGACAAGCAGGAAATCGTCTCCAACTGGCTGCCCCGCTACACCGGCAAGCCGCTGACCGAATTCGGCCAGCACGTCCTGCTGACCAACTTCGGCGGCTACGTCGACCGCTTCGCCGAGATGACCGGCGCCGCGGTGGTCGGCCGCGACCGTCCGATGCCGAGCGCCACCGCCGACGGCATCACAATGATCAATTTCGGCATGGGCAGCGCCAACGCCGCCACCGTGATGGACCTGCTGAGCGCGGTCGGCCCCCGGGCAGTGCTGTTCCTCGGCAAGTGCGGGGGGCTGAAGAAGAAAAACCAGTTGGGCGATCTGGTGCTGCCCATCGCCGCCATCCGCGGTGAGGGTACGTCCAACGACTACCTGCTGCCCGAGGTGCCCGCACTGCCGGCCTTCGCCCTGCAGCGAGCGGTGTCCACCATGATTCGCGACCTGGGCCACGACTACTGGACAGGCACGGTCTACACCACCAACCGCCGCGTGTGGGAGCACGACGAGGCGTTCAAGGAGTATCTGCGCAAGCTGCGCTGCATGGCGATCGACATGGAAACCGCGACCGTGTTCGCCGCCGGCTTCGCCAATTCGATCCCGGCCGGCGCGCTGCTGCTGGTGTCCGACCAGCCGATGATCCCGGAGGGCGTGAAGACCGAGGCGTCGGACCGCAAGGTGACCGAGCATTTCGTCGACAGCCACATCCAGATCGGCATCGAGGCGCTGCGCCTGATCCGGCGCCACGGCAAGAGCGTCAAACACCTGCGCTTCGACGAGTAGGAGTAGGCGTGGCCCGCGGCCGGAGCCTTCGATCGGCGCCTCAGGCGGCGACCGCGTCCGCGCGGACCGCGACGCGGCGATCGCTCACCACTGGAAAATGAGTCCGATCACCGCCGGCTCCGCACTCGCATTGGCGGGGTCGAACTGAACCCGGCAGGTGACCCTCTGCTGGGTTTCCGCCGGCAGGCCCTTGTCGAAGTAGACCGGCGCCACGATCTCGGCGAGGCCCGGCTCGCCCGTCCGATAGCCCGACCGGAACTCGGAATCCACCAGGCTCCACACCTTGCCCTGCAGGCGCTCCGATACCGCCGCCTTGCAGGCAGCGACCGCGAGTTCCTCCTGCGAGGAGCCGCAGCCGGCGAGCATCACGGCCGCGACGGATGCAGGCAGCCAGTGCTTGGATCGTTTCATCCACTGTTCCTCCCCCGCCCTCTCTCGTCCGGAAGAGCGGATCGAAAACCTGCTGGATGCCCTCCGGGCGGCCGCGGCGCTCCGCGCCGAGGCGAATCCTCAGTAGCGCGGTACGTCGGGATCGATCTCCCGGCTCCATGCGTCGATGCCGCCTTCCACATTGAAAACCTCGCGGAAACCGAGGCCGCGGAAGTGCTCCGCGGCCGACCGGCTGCTGTTGCCATGGTGGCAGAGAAAGGCGAGCGGCGAGTCTTTCGGCAACGCCGAAAGCGCGGGCAGTGCGTCTTCGTCGAGCACCCGCGCTGCCGGGAACGGCGCGCGCGCGCGATCCGCGGGCGGGCGCACGTCGATGACGGTGACCCGGCCAGCGTCGAGAGCGGCCTTGAGCGCGTGGACGTCCATCGGCTTCACCGCCGGCGGTGCATTGGGGTTGCGGATCACCAAGCCCGATCCCTGCACCGACTCCGCCCAGTCCACCTCGAGGCCGCGCGCGCGCTGGGCGCTGGCGGGGTCGAACAGCACCTCGATGCCGGCGGATTCGGCCCGGATCTCGCGGCCCGACGCCGGCTTCAACTGGAACCGCGCGTGGAACTGCGGGTCGATCGACAGATGCAGGCGATCCGCGCCGGCGTCCGCCATCGCCTCGCGGATCGCCGCGGCGGCGCGTTCGGTGATGGTGATCGCCGGCGGCGTGAGGTCGGGCGCGGGCACGCCCAGCACCTGGTGCAGCTCTCCGGACCCCAGCATGCCGAGGATGATGTCGGAGCCCCCGACCAGCTCGCCGCCGACGTAGAGTTGCGGGATGGTCGGCCAGTTGCCGTAGATCTTGATGCCGTTGCGGATCGCATCGTCGGCCAGAACGTCGATGCTCAGATAATCGTCCAGCAGACCGTTGAGTGCGTCCGCGGCTGCCGCGGAGAAGCCGCAGCGCGGCGCATTGCGCGTGCCCTTCATGAACAGCACCACGCGATGCGCCGACAGCAGGTCGTCGATGCGGGCGCGCAGGACGGGGTCGAGGCTCATGGGGACTCCGGGGCGGGCGATGCCTGCGATCATACCCCGCCCTGCGCCGTCCCATCGGTGGCGGTCGCCGGGCTGGGTGCGGCGCGCATCGCCGAATTGACATCGCCTTGACGCCCGTGGCCGGGCGGTTACGCTAGGGAGCCTCTGAACAAGGATCCGCGGGTGTGGATCCTTGTTCAGAGGTTCCCTGGCAGGGTGTTGAGAAACACCCGGCTAGTGCGCGGCGGGGATGCCGCACCCGCGAATCGATCGCGAAAGCGATTGATTCGTCGGGAGCGAGTACGGACCCGTGCCGAACTCGCGACGTTGAGAAAGTGCAGGAAAGCACTTTCTCAACGTCCTGCCGGCAGCGCCGGACCCACGTTCATCGGAATCACGAGGAGCTCCCCCAATGCGTCCCCGCCTGCTCGCCGTCGCGGTCGCCGCCGCCTTCACGGCGCCCGCCGCCGCCCAGTCCACCCAGCCGATGCCTGCCGAGAGCAGCATCCCCCTGTCCTGGGTCGGCAGCGACACCCGCCTGTCGCTCGGTGTGGACGACGACG
Source organism: Proteobacteria bacterium UBA4656 (assembly GCA_002405525.1). Classification (GTDB taxonomy): domain Bacteria; phylum Pseudomonadota; class Gammaproteobacteria; order Xanthomonadales; family Ahniellaceae; genus UBA4656. The sequence continues at coordinate 7,183 of DHLY01000155.1, read as the reverse complement.
GTCACGTCGAAGGCGAGTTCGTCCGCGTGTTCGGCCACGATGGCGATTCGTCGTGGATCGGAGAGGGCTGGATCGGACGCGGCGGCGCCGGCGGCCTGAAACTCGATCGCCACTGGCTGTGGGGCGGACTGACCCGCGAGGACACGATCGAGCGCCCGGACAAGGTGACCGTGGCCAAGGCCTTCGTCGCCGTCGACCGCAACGCCGACGGCGACCGCAAGGCCAGCCTCGGCGTCGGTCTCGAGCGCGAGCGATTCTTCCTCGACGCCTACGTCTCGCAAGGACTGACCGACGAGCGCCTGACCGACACTTTCGTCGACTCGGTCACCGACACGCTCACCGGCACGCAGAACGGCCGGCCGTTCACCCAGTCGCGCACCGTCGCCACCACCTTGCGCGGCTTCGCGCAGGCCTACGACCACGGCGTCGGCGCGCGGACCGGCCGCTTCTTCGACGGCGGGCTCGCGCGCCTGCGCGGCGGCGTCGACTACGAATGGGGCGACTTCGACTCCGACCAGTTGACCTTCTCGGCCGGCGTGGACAAGTTCTTCGAAGGCTCGCCGCTGAGCCTGTCGCTCGAGGTCGAGCACTACGAGCGCGACGGCGACTTCGTGCTCGACGACGCTGACACCCGCGGCTGGGTCTTCCTGCGCTGGGACATCGGCGGCGCGTTCCGGGCTACCGAGCCGTACCGCGACGTCGAGGTCGCGCGCGAGGTGCAGGTCGAGAAGCCTTCCGAGCCGGTGGCGATACGCAACGAAATCAAGGTCGACAGCGAGCAGTTGTTCCGCATCGACAGCGCCGAGCTCACCGCCGAGGCGCGCGCGGCGCTCGCGTCGCTGGGCGAGTCGCTGCGGACCGGCAGGCGCGTTTCGCGCATCAGCATCGTCGGCCATACCTGCGACCTCGGACCCGTCGCCTACAACCAGGCCTTGTCCGAGCGCCGCGCGTCGGTCGTGAGGGATTTCCTGGCCGGAATGGGCGTCGACGCGGGTGAGATCGACGCCGCCGGTCGGGGCGAGCGCGCGCCGAGGTACTCGAACGCGGGCGCCGATCGCGCGCGCAACCGGCGCGTCGAGATCTCGTTCCTGAGCGTCGAGGAGCGCGAGGAGACCCCGCCCCCGACCACGGTCACCGAGCAGCGCATCGAGTGGGTGCGCGAGCCGGTCAAGGCGCCGGCCCCCTGGATCGAGCGCGCGCTGCGCAATCCGGCCGAGCACAAGCGCACGGTCGACGTCTACCGCTTCGAGACCGTGCAGACCGACACCACGCTGGGCCCGGTGCAGTTCATCAACCGTGGCCCGGTGGCCGCCGACGACACGGCCACGGTGCGCAACGACGCGACCGTGAGCATCGCGGTGCTCGGCAACGACAGCGACCCTGACGGCGACACGCTGGCGATCGCCGCAGTCGGCACGCCGTCCAATGGCACCGCCACCATCGCCGGCACCTCGATCACCTACGCCCCTCGCGCGGGCTTCTCCGGCACGGACTCGTTCACCTACACGGTGCGCGATCCCGCCGGTCTGACGACCACCGCGCGCGTCACGGTCACCGTCACCGCGCCGCCGCGGCCCAACCGCGCGCCGGTCGCCAACGAGGACGAGGCCACCACCACCCTGGCCAACCCCACCACGGTGCGCGTGCTGCTCAACGACTTCGACCCGGACGGCGATCCGCTGACCGTGGTCTCGGCCACGCCCGGCATCCGCGGCCAGACCCGCGTGAACCCGGACGGAACGGTGACCTACACGCCGAACGTGGACTGGTGCGGCACGGACTTCTTCGTCTACACGATCCGCGATCCAGGCGGGCTGACCGCCACCGCGCGCGCCTTCGTGCGCCGCGTGGCCGGCACCAGCGGCGCGGACGCCAAGGCCTGCCCGATCTGAGCGGGGTTTGACCGCGCTTCCGCGGCAGCGCCTGCTCGCAGGCGCCCTCCGGCGGGCGGCTGCGGTCGCGTCGGCGCCGCAGGCGTGAGGGTCTTCGGCCCGTTTTCACGCTTGCTTTGGGCAGACGCCGCCGTCTCGATCCCCGAGCCCCCGATGCGCCCATCCGCCCCCTGGTTTCCGTGCTTTGCAAGCCTTGCGCTGGCCATGCTGCCCACCGCGCCTGCGGCGGCCCAGTGCGTGCCCTTCCCGGTGCCGTCCGACGGCACCACCCAGTGCAGTGGCAACGTCGGCAACATCGACACCCGGCCCAGCACCAACGTCGGCGTGTCCCTGTTGCCGGGCGCGAACGCTGGCGTGATCCAGCTGATCAGCGGCCGCGTTGACGTCGGCACGACTGGCGGCGCGGCCACCGTGGCCGAGATCTACACCCATGCGCCCGCCGGGATCGACACCACCCAGGTCATCGTCGAGAACCGCGGCAGCATCAGCGGCCAGGTGTCCCCGGATCCGAGCCTCGGCAACCGCTGGCGCTCCCTGCTGGTGAGCAACTACGGGCAGATGGCGGGCCCGGTCTGGGCACGGCTGATCAACTTCCCCGGCGGCGTGGTGG
>DHLY01000155.1:0-4440 GCA_002405525.1 Proteobacteria bacterium UBA4656 | reverse complement strand
CTTCACCGGGGAGAACCAGGCCGACGGCGTCATCGAGGACTACCTGCTCACCAACCCGGTCATTGCGGTCGGGGTTACCTTCGGCGACACGAGTTGCCAGCCGTACCGGATCACGAACCGGGGCCGGATCAACGGCGGCGCCGGCCTCGTCGGCGTGGTGGCGGCCGGGGTCGGCGACGTACCGCGCGGCTTGCAAGTCATGACCGACCTCGATCTGACCAACACCGCGAGCGGCGTGATCGCGGGCCCGGTGGTCATGAGTACCGGTCGGCGCGGTCGCGCCGGGGGCGTGGTCCCGGCGCCGGCCGGACGCAACGCGGGCCTTATCCAGGGCGGTGTGCTGCTTTACGGCTCGTATATGCCCAGTCCCGTCGGCGACCTCGGGGACGAGGCCTTGTTCCAGAACCAGGCGGGTGGTCGTATCGGCGGCGCGATCGTGGTGAACGCCGGACGCTTCGAACAGGCCGCCGACGCCGTGTTCCTCGCCGGTGCGAGCCTGCATCCCTCGGGCATGTTCCGCATGCTGTCGGCCCTGCCCGACGAGGAAGCGGGCACGATCGCCGTGGCCGGCACGCATACCGTCACCTGCGTCGGCAACGACCCGTGGCCGCAGGGTTTCACGCAGGCGGAACTGGGGGTGCTCGAGCTGGCCAGTGGTGCCACGTTGACCGTCTCGCCGGCGAGCAATTGCACCTACGTCGGCCGCATCACCGGGCCCGGCACCCTGCGAAAGACCGGCACCGGTGCTTACATCTTCTCCGGCACCGCGACCCACGGCGCGACCGTGGTGCAGCAGGGCCTGTGGTTCGCCAACGGCACCCAGGGTGCGGTGACGATCGAGAACAGCGGCATCGTGATCGGCATTGGGCGCACGGGCGACACGCTGGTGCGCAACGGCGGCCGGCTGGCGCCCGGCGGCACGCCCGGCACGCTGGCCGCGGGCAGCCTCACCATGCAGTCGCCCTCGGTGTTCGAGTTCGAGGCGAATGCGACGACCAGCGACCGGCTCGACGTGACCGGCACGGTGTCGCTCGGCGGCGCCACGCTGGATGCCCTGCTGGTGTCCGGCTACACCCACCAGCCGGGCCGCGCGATGACGCTGATCGCCAACGACGGCGCCGATGCGGTCACCGGCACCTTCACCGGCCGCGCGGAAGGCGCGGAGTTCACCCTCGGCGGCTTCCCGTTCCGCATCCGCTACGCCGCGGGCGACGGCAACGACGTGGTGCTGTTCGCGCTGAACCCGGCAGCGGCGGTGACGCTGGCCCCGGTGAGCGGCACGCCGAACGAAGGCACGCCGGTCACGCTCACCGCGACCGCGACGGGCACGGCGCCGACCGGCGTCGTGACCTTCCGCGATGGCGGCACGCCGATCGCGGGCTGCGTCGACCGGCCGCTCGCGGTGAACGGCAACAGCGCCACCGCGAGCTGCACCACCAGCGCGCTGGCGGGCGGTCCGCGCAGCCTGACCGCCGTCTATGCGGGCGACAACGCCAACCCGACGCGCACCTCGGCGGCGGTGGCGGTGACGATCAACGGCCGGCCCAGCCTGTCGGCGCCGGCCTCGCTGAGCGTGCTGGAGGATTCGACTGCCGCGCCGCTGGCGATCACGGTCGGCGATGCGGAATCGGGCGCGGCGGGCGTCGCGCTGTCGGCGACCTCGGGCGATGCGGCGCTGGTGACCGATGCGGCGCTGGCGGCGGGCCTCGGCGGCAGCGGCGCGAGCCGCACGCTGGCGATCACGCCGCGCGCCGATGCCTTCGGCGGCACCACGATCACCCTGGCCGCCAGCGACCCGGCCGGCGCGGTGCGCACGGCGCCGCTGGCGCTGACGGTGACGCCGGTCAACGATCCGCCCACGTTTGCGCTGGGCGGCAATCCGGCGCACGCGGCGGGCACGACGGGCGCGCAGTCGCGGCCGGGCTTCGTGTCGCAGGTCTCGGCCGGACCGGGCGAGGCGGCGCAGGCGGTCGCGCTCGCGGTCAGCGAGCTGGAAGACGCCGGCAACGTCGTGTCCGACGCCGCGCTGGCGCCGAACGGCACCCTGACCTATACGCTGACGGGCGCGAGCGGCGTCGCGCGCCTGCAGGTGGCCGCGGAGGACAACGGTGGCACCGCCGACGGCGGCCGCGACCGTACGCAGCGCGAGTTCCGCATCGTGGTCGGCAACGGCGCCGACCTGCAGGTGGGCCTCGCCCGCGCGCTGCCCGATCCGGGCCCCGGCCGGCGCGCCTACCGCATCACGGCGCGCAACAACGGGCCGGCGGATCTCGCCGGCGTGACCGTGCGCGGGCTGGTGGCGGGGGGGCTGTTGGACCTGTCGTGGACCTGCACGGGCGCCTGCGCCGCGGTCTCCGGGGTGGGCGCGCCGACCCTGGTGGGCGACCTCGCAGCGGGCGCGGTGGCGGAGATTGTGCTGCAGGGCTCCGTCGACGCGACCGTCCCCTTCGTAAGCCTGGAGGCGACGATCGCGGCGCCGAACGGCGTGTCCGTGCTCAACCCGACCGATGACCGCGCGACCCTGGTCGAGGCCAACGGCATCGACGGCCTGCTGCGCGACGGCTTCGAGCCGCTGCTGCAGCGCGCGCAGTGATCGTCACGCGCACGGCTGGAGCGCGGCCAGCGGCGCGATGAACCTGTCGCAGGACCGGGGAACTCGCGGCGCGCGCGCCGCTCCCACGCGGCCATGGCCCCGGCGCGAATCGCGCCGCCGGTCAGAGCCAATTGTGCACCGGCAGCAACCGCACCACGAAGGCCAGCAGGCGGCGCGCCCAGCCGGCGCGCGGTTCGCGGCGCAGGACTTCGGCGCCCGCACGCCAGGCGATGCGTCCGCGCGCATCCAGGCACAGCGCCCACGACCGATCCGGGTTGGCCGTGCGGTCGAGCGCGGCGGCCACCTCGGCGGTGAACGAGACACAGTCGATGCGCAGGCCGATCTCGGTGTTGATCCGCGCCGATCGCGGGTCGAAATTCATCGAGCCGACGAAGGCCCGCTCGCGGTCGAAGGCGGCGGCCTTGGTGTGCAGCGCGGCGCGCGGTCGGTGCAGGCGAAGAAGGCGACGCATGCCGGCCGGCAAGGTGGGGCGGACCTCGAGCAGGGCGACGCCGGCGCGCAGCAGCGCGCGGCGTGACGCGGCGTAGCCGCCGTGCACCAGCGGCACGTCGGTGGCCGCGAGCGAATTGGTGGCCACGCGCACGCGCACGCCGCGCGACACCAGGGCACCGAGCCGCTCGACGCCCTCTGCGCCGGGCACGAAGTAGGCGCTTTCGACCAGCAGTTCGCGGCTTGCCGTCTCGCAGAGCGCCGCGAAGCCCGCGGCGATCGGCGAGGGTGCGCCGGCGAGCTTGTCCGGGTGGTCGGTCAGCACTGCGACCTCTGCCGGCGCCAGCCTCGCGGCGAGGCGTGCCAGCTGCCCGCGCGCCTTCGCCTCGTCCCACGGGCCGCGATGCAGGCTGGACAGCGCGCGCTCGGCGAAACGGTCGAGCCTGCGGCGGCGTTCCAGCAGGCGCAACGGGGTGAAGCGCACGCGCGCCAGTTCGTGCAGGGGCCGTGCGTGTGGACTGTCCCAGAACGCCTCGAAGCTGCCGCGCACGGCCGCCGCGGTGGCGCCAGTGGCGAGCACGTCGAGATCGAAGAAGTTGGCCTTGGGGTCGAGGCCGAAGTAGGCGTTGCCGATGTTGCGACCGCCCACCAGAGTGGCCGCATCGTCCACCGTCAGCGATTTGTTGTGCATGCGATGGTTGAGGCGGCGGAAGGCGAGCAGGCCCTCGGCCACCCTGCGCAGGCCCTGGTGGGCGCGCGCGCGGAACGGATTGAACACCCGCACGTCGATGCAGGGGTGGATGTCCAGCGCCAGCCACGGCACGTCGCTGGGCCCGAGCTCCACGTCATCGAGCAGCACGCGCACCTTCACGCCGCGGTCGGCGGCGGCGAACAGCCGCTGCGCCAGCACGCGGCCCGCGAGGTCCTTTTCCCAGATGTAGTACTGCGCGTCGATACGGCGCTGCGCGGCGTCGACCAGCGCGAGCCTCAGCGCAAAAGCCTCGTCGGGATCCTCGACCAGGGCCACGCGCGGCGCGTCGAGCGGGCGGGCACCGAGCAGTTCGTCGAGCGGGGCGGGCATGGGGAAAGTGTATCGGCGGAAGCAGGCGGCGCCCGGGCGGCTTTCTCCGCAGCCATGGAGCGATCCCGGCGCGCGCGCCGCAGCCGCAGGGCCGCGGCATCGCCGCGGCAATCCAGGCCGGGTGGGGCCGCTGCGTTCAGCTCGAAAGCGGGCGCGGCGCAGCCGCGTTCAGAGCCTGTGAAAAAACGGGTCTGTTGAAACTCAAGTGGGTTATGAAGGGCGAGCGACATGCGGGTTGACCGAGTAGAAGTCGAGCTTTCCGGCGATCAGGAAAATGACGGTTCGGATCGTGGAAAGGCGGGTGAATCAACGTGAA
>DHLY01000047.1 GCA_002405525.1 Proteobacteria bacterium UBA4656 | reverse complement strand
GCTGCTGTACTTCGTGATCTTCGGCAACCTCGTCGGCAGCCGCATCGGCGAGATGGGCGGCATGCGCTACATCGACTACATCGTGCCGGGGCTGATCATGATGAGCGTGATCCAGAACTCCTACGGCAACATCGTTTCGTCGTTCTTCGGCTCCAAGTTCGGCCGCTACGTGGAGGAGATGCTGGTCTCGCCGATGCCGCCGTGGGTGATCCTCGCGGGCTACGTGCTCGGCGCGCTGGCGCGCGGGCTGATGGTGGGCGCGATCGTGCTGGTGATCGCGATGTTCTTCACCCGCATCCAGATCCACCACCTGTGGATCACGCTGTCGACCTTCGTGCTCACCGCCACCGTGTTCGCGCTGGCCGGCTTCATCAACGCCGTCTACGCGAAGAAGTTCGACGACATCTCGATCGTGCCGACCTTCGTGCTCACCCCGCTGACCTACCTCGGCGGCGTGTTCTATTCGGTCGACCTGCTGCCGGACTTCTGGCAGGCGGTGAGCCACGCCAACCCGATCCTGTACATGGTCAACGCCTTCCGCTACGGCCTGCTCGGCACCACCGACGTGAACCTCGGCATCGCCTACGCGGTGATGATCGGCTTCACTGTGGTGCTGGCCGCCGTGTCCCTGCGGTTGTTGTCGAAGGGCGTGGGGATGAGGTCCTGACGGAGGCTGCGTCCGGGCAGCGGATTCGGCTTCAGCCGGGCCCGGGGTATAGGGCTTAGGGTATAGGGAAGAGCCAAAGCCGCCCCGAACCCGGCTCTTCTATACCCTAAGCCCTATACCCCGGGCCCGCTGCAACAGCCCGACCGTGTCACACGCGCGGCGCCAGCGTCAGACCGCGGGCAGCGAGAAGAACGACCGCGCCGTCGCCGTCGTCGTTGCCGCCAACGTTTCCAGCGCCTCTCCGCGAGCATGGGCCACCGCCCTCGCCACATGCGGCAAGTACATGGGCTCGTTGCGCCGGTGGCTGGGCTTGTGCGGCAGGTCGCGCGGCAAGAGGTAGGGCGCGTCGGTCTCGACCATCAGGCGGTGCGCGGGGATGCTGCGCACGAGGTCGTTGAGGTGCGCGCCGCGGCGCTCGTCGCAGATCCAGCCGGTGATGCCGATGTCGCAGTCGAGGTCGAGGCACTCGAACAGCTCGCGGCGCTCGCCGGTGAAGCAGTGCACCACCACCCGCGACAGGCGGTCGCGCAGCGGGCGCAGGATGGCCATGAAGTCGTCGTGCGCGTCGCGCTGGTGGGCGAACACCGGCTTGCCGGTCTCCAGCGCGATGCCCAGCTGGCGCTCGAAGGCGAAGTGCTGCGCGGCGCGCGGGGCGTAGTCGCGGAAGTAGTCGAGGCCCGCTTCGCCGACTGCGCGCACCTCGGGTTCGCGCACGAGCGTGCGCAGCAGGGTGTCGGTGTCGGCGGTGTAGTCGGCCGCGTGGTGCGGGTGCACGCCCGCCGTGGCGTAGAGCAGGCCCGGGTGCCGGCGGGCGAGCGACAGGGCATCCTCGGAACCCTGCGCGCTGGCGCCGGTGACGACCAGCTGCACCACGCCGGCCGCGCGGGCGCGTTCGAGCACGGCATCCCGGTCGGGGTGGAAGCTCTCGTGGGTCAGGTTGGCGCCGATGTCGACGAGCTGCATGGGGGCTGACCGGGGATGCGGGGCGCGAGAGGATAGCGGCAGCGGGTTCAAACCCGATTCAGCGCGCAGGCCGCAGCCTGTCAACCTGCTCAATCCGCACATCGGGACCCCGCCATGCGCCGCCTCGCTGCTCTGCTGCTCGCTTTCGCCGCCGCGCCCGCATCCGCCTTCATCCCCGAGAGCGGACTGTGGTGGAATCCCGCGCAGTCCGGCCGCGGGCTGACGCTGGAGGTGCAGGACAACCTCCTGCTGGTCTACGGCTACCTTTACCGTGCCGATGGCGCGCCGACCTGGTTCACCAGCGCGGGGCCGATCACCTATACCTACAACAGCCAGGGTGTGCTGCAGACCGTGGTTTACAGCGGCCAACTGGATACCTACAGCGGCGGCCAGTGTCTGGGCTGCACCTATCGCCCGCCGGCGGCCCAGCCGGGTGCGGCAGGCCCGGTTCGCATCGACTTCCGCACCGAGACCGAGGCCAACCTGACCTGGGGCGGCCAGACCATCCCGATCGAGCGCTTCTCCGCGCTCGGCGACCGCACCGCGCGCATGCAGGGCGAATGGCAGGCGGTGATCGACTTCCGCACCCGCGGTAACACCAGCGAGTGGCCGTATCGCGACTATCCGTACTTCGGCGAGGTGCTGCTGATCGACGGGATCGATCGCACGCGTACCCCGGCGCAGTTCCTCGGCTGCAGGCCGGAGGACACCGAGACCCGCTGCAACGCCAGCGCGCGCCGCGACCACGACGTCGCCGGCTACTACAACGCCGGCACTCGCGAGACCCTGATCGTGGTGAAGGACATTCCCGGCACCTTCAGCTCCAGCGCGGTTTACTTCGCGTACTTCGTGAACGCCGGCCTCGACCAATTCGACGGCGTCATGAGCATCTTCCGCGAAAACGGCGATCCGGAGCGCGGGCCGTTCTACCCGGTGCGTGGTTTCCGAAGCGCGAGCAAGACCTATGCGCAGACCGGCGTCGGGCCCGCGTCCGCCGACGACGGCAAGGCCTTCGACGGCCCTGCCACCGGCCTGTCGGAGAAGATCACCGGCCCCGACGGCTCGCTGCCGCCCGGCTTGACGCTGGAAGAAGCGCAGGCCCGCACCGGCCTCGACATCCGCGCGCTGTCGGCCGAACTGCCGCAGGTGCTGGCGGGCATGAAGGCGCGGGCCGCGGCGGAGTGAGGCGGCGCGGGCGATCGGCGCCCGCCGCTGCCGTCGGAGAACCCGTAAAGCGGTGTGGGAGCGAGCAGCGCTCGCGACCGCAAGCCCCGTTGCCACCGTGCCATCGTAGGCTTGCGGTCGCGAGCGCTGCTCGCTCCCCCAAAGGGCATGTCCAGGTGCACACGCGGGCGCGTCGCGGCGCCTGACCCGGGCGATCCGGCTTGCGGCCGGGTGGGCCCACCCCCACACTCGCGCGCCATGCGCGCCGACCTGCCCATCGCGCCGCTGCTGCCGGCGCTGATGGACGCGCTGGCGCGCGGCCTCCGCCTCGTGCTCGAAGCCCCGCCGGGCGCGGGCAAGACCACCCAGGTGCCGCTGGCCCTGCTTGACGCGCCCTGGCTCCGCGGCAAGGTGCTGATGCTGGAGCCGCGCCGCATCGCCGCGCGCGCGGCGGCGACCTTCATGGCGCGCCAGCGCGGCGAGGCGGTCGGTACCACGATCGGGTTCCGCATCCGCGGTGAATCGAAGGTCGGACCGCAGACGCGGGTCGAGGTCGTCACCGAGGCGATCCTGACCCGCATGCTGCAGGACGACCCCGCGCTGGACGGCGTCGGCGCGGTGCTGTTCGACGAGTTCCACGAGCGCAACCTGCACTCGGACCTCGGGCTGGCGCTGGCGCTGGATGCGCAGGCCAACCTGCGCGAGGACCTGCGGATCGTGGTGATGTCGGCCACGCTCGAGGGCGAGCGACTGGCGCGCTTCCTCGACGCCCCGCGGCTGCGCTCGGAGGGCCGCGGCTTCCCGGTGACGGTCCGCCACCTGGCGGCGAAGGCGCCGGAGGACTGGCTCGCGCACGCGCGCCGCGCGGTGCGCGTGGCCTTCGAGGAAACGGCCGGCGACGTGCTGGTCTTCCTGCCCGGCAAGCGCGAGATCGAGCAGCTCGCCCGCGCGCTGGCGGGGATCGAGGCCATGGTCCTGCCGCTGCACGGTGAACTCGATGCGTCCGCGCAGCAGGCGGCGCTGGCGCCGCCCGCCGACGGCGAACGCCGCGTCGTGCTGGCGACCAATGTCGCCGAATCCAGTGTGACCCTGCCCGCGGTGCGCGCGGTGGTCGACCTCGGGCTGGCGCGCGAGCCGCGCTTCGACCCGGCCAGCGGGATGTCGCGGCTGGAGACGGTGTCGATCTCGAAGGCGTCCGCCGACCAGCGCGCCGGCCGCGCGGGGCGCGTCGCCGAAGGCCTGTGCCTGCGCCTGTGGCCGGAGAGCCAGCGCCTCGATCCCGGCATCCGGCCGGAACTGATGCAGGTGGAACTGACGCCGCTGGCGCTGGAAATCGCGGCCTGGGGCGAGTCCGACCTGCGCTGGCTCGATGTGCCGCCGCCCGGGCCACTGGCCGAGGCACGCGAGCGCCTGCGGCTCTTGGGTGCGATCGACGCCGCCGGGCGCATCACCGCGCACGGCCGCGCGATCGCGCGGCTGCCGGCGCATCCGCGGCTCGCGCACGCCATCCTCGCCGCGCCCGACGCGCTGCGCGGGCTGGCCTGCGACCTTGCCGCGCTGATCGAGGCGCGCGACGTGCTGCGCGGCGAAGCGCGGCGCGGCGACGATGTGCGCACGCGGCTCGAAGCCCTGTCGCGCTGGCGCGCCGATCGCCGCGCACCGGCCGATGCCGATGCCGGCGCGCTGGCGCAGGTCGCGCAGTCCGCATCCGACCTGCGCCGCCGCGCGGGCGTCGAGCGCGAACGCAAGGTCGACGATCCGCACGCCGCCGGCGAGTTGCTGGCGCTGGCGTATCCGGACCGCGTGGCGCGCCAGGACCCGGCGAATCCGCGCCGCTACACGCTCGCCAACGGGCGCGGCGCGCGATTGTTCGACGACTCGAAACTGTTCGGCGCGCCCTGGATCGTAGCCAGCGAACTGCGCTACGACGAGCGCGACGCGATGGTCCAGCGCGGCGCGCCGGTCGACGAGGCGCATCTTCGCGAGGCCGATGCGGCGCGCTTCGTGCGCGCCACCGAACTGGCCTTCAACGACGCCAGCCGTGCGCTGGAAGCGCATGAGGTCGAGCGCTACGACGCCCTGGTGCTGGCGCGCCGCCGCGTGCCGGTGCCGAAGGACGCGCGCGCCACCGCCCTGCTGGTCGACGGCATCCGCCGGCTCGGCCTCGACGCCCTGCCCTGGACCGACGCGCAGCGCCAGTGGCGCACCCGCGTCGAATGCCTGCGCGGCTGGCTGCCGGATGCGGGCCTGCCGGATTTCAGCGATGAGGGATTGCTGGCGCGCCTCGAGGCGTGGCTGGGCCCCTGGCTCGACGGCGTGACGAAGCTCGCCGACCTCGACGCCGCCGCGCTGGGCGACGCGCTGTCGGCGCAGCTCGACCACGCGCAGCGCCGCCTGCTCGACGAACACGCTCCGGTGGCGCTGGACGTGCCGAGCGGGCGATCGCTGCGCCTCGACTACGCATCCGGCGCGCCGCCGGTGCTGGCGGTGAAGCTGCAGGAGATGTTCGGCGCCGCCGACACCCCGCGCGTGGCCAAGGGCCGCGTGCCGGTGACCCTGCACCTGCTCTCGCCCGCGCAGCGGCCGATCCAGATCACCCAGGACCTGCGTGGTTTCTGGGAGCGCACCTATCCCGAGGTGAAGAAGGAACTCAAGGGTCGGTATCCGCGCCACCCGTGGCCGGACGATCCGTGGAATGCGCCGGCCACCCATCGGGCCAAGCCGCGCGGGACTTGAGCACGCGGCCCCCCTGTGGGAGCGAGCAACGCTCGCGACTGCAACCTCGATCGTGGCCGCGCCTCGCGCGGGCTCCAGTCGCGAGCGTTGCTCGCTCCCACAGGGGCACGGTCGCGGCGCGCGGCTTTGCGCGTCGGCCGGAGCGCGGCATCATCCAGCCATGAGCGCCGACTTCCTCGCCCGCACCGCGCAGCTCGCGCTCCATCCCGCGCTGTGCCTGCACCAGCTCGACCTGCCCGGACGCCGCGCCCTGCTGGTCGACCTGCCACAGGCCGACCTGCGACGCGCCAGCTTCCTCGACCAGCGCGCGCTCGGCGGCGCGCGGCGCGACGGCGGCTGGCTGCCGATCGAATCGGTGCTCGCACAGGCTGACGCGCTGGCCGGCCGCGCGCCGCAGGCGATCTTCCACATCGGCCACTGCGGGTCGACCCTGCTGTCGCGGCTGCTCGACCACCTGCCGGGCGTGCTCGGCCTGCGCGAGCCGCTGCCGCTGCGCAGCCTCGCCGAGGCGTACGAGGCGCAGCATCGGCCGACGTCCGCATGGTCGCCGGCGCAGGTGGACCGCCTGCTGGCCGCCGTGCTGGGCCTGCTCGACCGCCGCTTCGACGACGTGCGCCACGTGGTGGTGAAGGCCACCAGTTCGTGCAACGCGCTGGCCGCGCCCTGGCTGCTGCGCTTTTCCGAAGCGCGCGCGGTGGCGCTGCGCATCCCGCTGCGCGCCTGGCTGGCGACGATCCTGAAGTCGCCGGATGCGACCGCCGACGCGTTGCGCTTCGCGCCCTCGCGGCTGGCCGCCCTGCACGCGATCCTCGGTCGCGACGACCTGCGCCTGCACGAGCATGGGCTGGGCGAGGTGCTGGCGCTGGGCTGGATCGGCGAATGCGCGCGGATGGCCAACCTCGCCGCCGATGCGGGCATCGCGCCGCGCCTGCTGCGGCTGGATTTCGAGACCCTGCTGGCGGATCCGCGCGGCGTGCTGGCGCGCGTCGCGGCGCACCTGCGGATCGACGCACCCGCCGCGTCGCTGGACGTGGCCTGTGCCGCCGAGCTGGGCCGCTACGCCAAGGCCACCGAGCACGCCTATTCGGCGGTCGATCGCGCCGCGGATCTCGCCGAATCACAGCGCCGCTTCGGCGCCGAGATCGAATCCGGCATCGCGCTGGCCCGGCGGCTGGTCGCCATGCCGGCGCTGGCGCGCATCGCCAACGAACTCGATTGACTGGCGCCGGTTGGCGCGGTGCTGTGGCTACCATGTTGGGGGGGGTGGGGGCGGCGCGTGCGCCGCGCGCCGTTCAGGCTCACCGCACCCTGGTCGCGCTGCGTGTGGCGCTCCCCCGATGGCGCGGCACCGCCACCAGGGCGCCGCCACCCGCCTGCGCCGCCGATGCGGTGCGCCGCGTGCCGCGCACGGCATGATGCCGCCGACCCCGGAGGTCCCGTGAGTCCCGAAGGCTTCATCGAAACCGCGCTGGTCTTCCTGGTCGCCGCGGTCATCGCGGTCCCCGTGTTCAACCGCCTCGGGCTCGGCGCGGTGCTGGGCTTCCTCGTCGCCGGCGTGGTGATCGGCCCCGACGGGCTGGCCTTCGTCACCGACTCGGAGGACACCCTGCGGGTGGCCGAGCTGGGCGTGGTGTTCCTGCTGTTCCTGCTCGGCCTCGAGCTGTCGCCGCAGCGCCTGTGGGTGATGCGGCGCGTGGTGTTCGGCGAGGGCGGGGCGCAGCTCGGCTTCACGATCGCCGTGGGCGCGGCGATCGTCTACCTCGTGGTGCCGGACTGGCGCGCCGCGCTGGTGCTGGGCATCGCGCTGGCGCAGTCGTCGACCGCGATCGCCCTGCAGGTCCTCGGCGAGCGCAAGGAAGTCGGCACCGAGCACGGCCAGCAGGCCTTCGGCATCTCACTGTTCCAGGACGTGATGGCGATCCCGGTGCTGGCCCTGATCCCGCTGCTCGCCGCCGGCGCCGGCGACGTGCCGTCGGCCGGCGCGGAGTGGATCGCGTTCGGCAAGGCGGTCGGCACCATCGTGGCGGTGATCATCGGTGGCCGCCTGCTGCTGCCGCCGCTGTTCCGCGCGATCTCGCGCGCCGGCAGCGTGGAGGTGTTCTCGGCCGCTGCATTGCTGGTGGTGATCGGCACCGCCGCGATCATGCAGATGGCCGGGCTGTCGGTGACGCTGGGCGCCTTCCTCGCCGGCGTGCTGCTGGCCAACAGCGAGTTCCGCCACGAGATCGAGTCGCACATCCAGCCGTTCAAGGGCCTGCTGCTCGGGCTGTTCTTCATGGCGGTCGGGATGAGCATCGACCTCGACCTGATCCGCCAGCATCCGCTGGTGGTCGCGGTGGCGGTGCTGGCGGTGTTCGCCATCAAGTCGCCGATCATCTTCGCGGTCGGCCGCACCATCGGCCGCCTGCCCGCGCCGCAGGCGCTGCTGCTCGGCGCGCTGATCGGCCAGTGCGGCGAGTTCGCCTTCGTGGTGCTCAGCGAAGGCCGCAAGGCCGGGCTGCTGGACGAGACGACCTTCGGCCTGTCGCTGGCGGTGGTCGGCGTGTCGATGGCGCTCACCCCGCTGGCGGTGCTGGGCGCCGCCGCGCTCGGCCGGCGCTTCGAACGCCGCGACACGCGGCCTTACGATGCCATGCCTGACCACGACCCGCAGGTGATCGTGGCCGGCTTCGGGCGCATGGGGCAGATCGTCGCGCGCGTGCTGTCGGCGCAGGGCATTCCACACACGGTGCTCGAACCCAGCGTCGAGCAGGTCGATTTTTCGCGTCGCTTCGGCAACCAGATCTACTTCGGGGACCCGAGTCGGCCCGAGCTGCTGCGCGCCGCGCGCGCCGACCGCGCCAGGGTGTTCGTGGTGGCGATCGACGACCCGGAATTGAGCGTGCGCACCGCGCGTATCGTCAAGCGGCTGTTCCCCCACCTCGAGGTGCTGACCCGAGCGCGCAACCGCCAGCACGCGTTCAAGCTGATGGACCTTGGCGTGGACTGCGTGGTGCGCGAGACCTTCCACTCCAGCCTGCTGCTGACCCGCAAGGCACTGGAGGGCCTCGGCGTCGACGAGGCCACCGCCGCCGACCGCGTCGAGCGCTTCCGCGCGCACGACGAGGCCATGCTGCGCGAGCAATACCTGATCCACGACGACGAAAGCGCCCTGATCCAGAGCGCCACCGAGTCGCGCGCCGAACTCGCGCGCCTGTTCGAGGGCGACCGCAGTGTCGGCGGCAGCGGCGTTCCGTCGGCCAAGCCCTGAGCGCGCCAACGACCTTGCTCTCATGGCGCCCCGCCCCCGCGCCGCGTTATGTTCGGCGCCTCTCCCGCAGAGGGTTCCACCATGGCGCCACGCGCCCGCTCGATCATCGCCACCGCCGTTGTTGCCATTCTCGCCGCGGGCGCAGCCCAGGCGCGGCCGAAGCCGCAGGGTTCCGCCAGCGACGCCCAGCGTTGGGAGGCGACGCGCGCGCACGAGGCGCTGCGCGCCGCCTCGCCCTTCCACGGGCTGGAATGGCGATCGATCGGCCCCACCGGCCAGGGCGGCCGCGTGGTCGACGTCGAGAACATCCCCGGCCAGCCTTACGGCTTCTACGTCGCCTATGCCACCGGCGGCGTGTGGAAGACCACCAACAACGGCGTCACGTTCGAGCCGTTGACCGACGACCTGCCGACCACGGTGGTCGGCGACATTGCGGTCGATCCGAACCACCCGCAGCGGCTGTGGGTCGGCACCGGCGAGCCGAACTCGGCGCGCTCGAACTACGGCGGACTCGGCTTGTTCCGCTCCGACGACGGTGGCCGCACCTTCCGCCATGCGGGGCTCGCCGACACCGACCGCATCGGCAACGTGTGGGTCAATCCCGCCAACGGCGAGCACGTCTGCGTGGCCGCGCTCGGCAGGCAGTACACCACCGGTGGCCAGCGCGGCGTGTTCTGCACCTGGGACGGCGGGGCGAAGTGGGAGCACACCCTCAAGGGCGAGAACGAATGGACCGGCGCGATCGACCTCGCGTCGGCGCCGGGCGAACCGGACGTGCTGTACGCGGCGACCTGGGAGCGCTCGCGTTCGCCGTGGAACTTCGTCGAGGGTGGCGTCGGTTCCGGTGTCTGGAAGTCGGCCGACGGCGGCCGCACCTGGGCGCGGATGGAGAACTTCCCGCGCGGCAAGGAGATCGGCCGTATCGGGCTCAGCGTCGCGCCCAGCCAGCCGCGCACGATCTACGCCTCGATCGACCACCAGGGTCCGCTGCCCGAGTCGATGCAGGATCTCGGCGAGCGCCCGCTGTCGCCCAAGCGGCTGCGGCGGATGACGAAGGAGGAATTCCTGCGCCAGGATCCGGAGGAGATCGAGACCTTCATCCGCTCCTCCGACCTCGACAACAGCCTCGATGCGAAGCGGCTCATCGAGATGGTGAGCAAGGACGAGATCACGCTGCCGCAGCTGGTTGACCGACTGACCGACGGCAACGCCAGCCTCTTCGATACCGACATCCGCGGCCTCGAAGTCTGGCGCTCGGACGACGCCGGCGCGACCTGGCGGCGCACCCACGACGCGCCGATCGCCGAGGTGACTTTCACCTACGGCTACTACTTCGGCACCATCCGTGTGGCCCCCGACGATCCCGAGCGCGTGTTCGTGGTCGGCGTGCCGCTGATCCGCTCCGACGATGGTGGCCGTACCTGGGTCGGCAACCAGGACGCCGACGTGCACGTCGATTACCACGCCCACTGGATCGATCCGGCCGATCCGCAGCGCATGATCGTCGGCAACGACGGCGGCGTGGACGTCAGTTACGACGGCGGCAGGACCTGGCTCAAGCTCGACGCACAACCCGTCGGCCAGTTCTACACGATCATGGTCGACCACGCCGAGCCCTACAACGTCTACGGCGGCCTGCAGGACAACGGCACCATGGTCGGCTCGTCGAAGACCGATTGGGCGCGCGGCCAGGACTGGCGCACGATCGGCGGCGGCGACGGCATGTACGTCGCGGTCGACCCGCGCGACGCCAAGACGGTCTACACCGGCTACCAGTTCGGCTGGTACCGGCGCAGCGACGGCCAGGAAGTGCGCCCCCGGCCGGCGATCACCGACGCGCCGTTGCGCTACAACTGGGCCACCCCGGTGCGCTTGTCCGAGCACAACCCGGACATCGTCTACTTCGGCGCCAATCGCCTGTTCCGTTCGATGGACAAGGGCGAGACCTGGACGCCGATCAGCCCCGACCTCACCACGTCGAAGCAGCGCGGCGACGTGCCCTTCGCCACCATCACCACCTTCAGCGAGTCCCCGCTGGCCTTCGGCACGATCTGGGCCGGCACCGACGACGGCCACGTGTGGTTCACCGACGATGGCGGCGTGGAGTGGCGGCGCGTCGACGCGCGCCTGCCGGCCGACCGCTGGGTCACGCGCGCGGAGGCGTCGCGGGTGGACGTGAAGCGAGCCTACGTGTCGCTCAACGGCTATCGGCAGGACGACATCGCCCCCTACCTGTATGCGACCGACGACGCCGGCAAGACCTGGCGCGATATCGGCCGCGGCCTGCCGCCGAGCCCGATCAACGTGGTGCGCGAGGACCCGCAGAACGGCGAGGTGCTCTACGTCGGCACAGACCGCGGCGTCTACGTCTCGCTGGACCGCGGCGGCTCCTGGCTGAGCCTGCAGCAGAACCTCCCCAGCGTGCCGGTGCACGACATGATCGTGCACCCGCGCGATCGCGAGCTGGTGGTCGGCACGCACGGACGCAGCGCGTGGATCGTCGACGTGCTGCCGGTGCAGGACCTCACGGCCGAGGTGCGCGGCAAGGACGTGCATGTGTTTCCGCTGGCGCCGCTGCAGGCCGACCGCGCCTGGCGCAGCAAGCCGGTGTGGTGGTACGACGACTCGGCCAGCCGGCCCGAGGTCGGCGGCGCCTTCTGGGCCAAGGCCGACGGTCGCGCCACCGTGCGCGTGATCGACGCCAACGGCCAGCCGGTGCGCGAGCTCGCGCTCGATGCGAAAGCCGGCGTCAACCGCCTCACCTGGGACGCCAAGGTCGATCGCGACCTCGCGCTGGCGGCCGAGAAGTTCGACAACGAGAAGCGCGCCAAGGACGCGAAGGAACCCGCATCGACCGAGGGCGAGCTCGCCCGCACACCGTATGCCGAATCAGTGCGCCTCGGGCACGCGCTGTACGTCCTGCCCGGCCAGTACAAGGTCGAGATCGCGATCGGCACCTCGAAAGCCGAGGCCGCGCTGGAGGTCAAGGCGCCGGAGGCACGCAAGCCGCGGGCCAAGGCGCCGCCGAAGGTGCGCGGCAAGAACGGCTGGGCCGGCGCCCCGGTGGTGGTCGAACCCGCCCCCCGCGCGCGGGCCAACCGCAAGCCGAAGGGATGACCTGCCCCGGTCTCGCGATCCGGCCCGAGGCGGGGTGGGAGCGCCGCGCGCCTACCGAACTGGAATCCGCACCAGGGTGACCACCTGCTCGACCGGCGTGGTCATCGGATCACTGACATAGATCTCCATCCGCGGCTCGCCGGCAGCGAGTCCGCGAGTGGCGAGCCAGGCCTCGGCTTTCGCATGCGTCTGTCCGAGCGTGTCGTAGGACCCGAGGTGGCGGAAGTCTGCCGCCCGCCCGGCGAAGGTCTGCGCGGCTTGCAGGCGTCCTGAAGGCGGCGCGTCGTTGCGATCGACCGGGATGCCGGCGTCGAAGCGCCATTGATCGCCGGTATGGCCGCGGATCACCGTGTACGGCGGGCCGGCGAGCTTGAGATTGCTGGCCTGCGCCAGCGCCACGATCTCGCCGTAGGCCGCGCCCAGTACCGCGCTCGACGACGCGCCGTCGGTGCCCGACGACAGCCCCGGCACCTCGTAGGCGGGCTGCGCGGCCACATCCTGCACCACGGCCTGAAGGCCCTCGATGTCGGCGCGCGGCATGCCTTCCAGCAGCGCCTTGAGCTTGCCGAGACCCTTGTCGTAATCGGCGCCGATCGCATCGGCCATGGTCAGGCCGAACCAGCGGCCCAGCACGCCGAAGAAGAACTTGCCGTCCAGCGTGATCGGCAGTTCGGTCTCGAAGCGCCAGGTGACCTTCGAGCCGTCGCCGTCGGACGTGATCGCCAGCGCCGCCTCGGAGGTGCCGAAGTCGCCGAAGTCGAGCGCGGTCTCGACGCGCTCCGGCGCCACCGAGGCGGTGATGGTCTGCCTGCCGCTGCCCACGCTGGGATCGTCGCTGGCCCAGGCCATCGCGGCACCCACGCCGCGTTCGGGGCCTTCGTAGGTGTATCGCGTCTTCGGGTCGAGGTCGGCCCAGGGCGACCAGCGGTTGAACAGGGCGAAAGAATCGACCACCGCATGCACCATCGACGGCGGGCGGTCGATCACCACGCTGCGTTCGGTGGCGACCCGCGAGGGCAGGACGAAGGCGACGCCGATCGCGGTCACCAGCAGGATCGCCACGCCGAAAAACAGGACCTTGAGCAAACGCATCGCGCACCCTCCCCGGTGACGTTTCCTGCACGGCCGATGCTAGCGCCGGCGCCGCCGCGGCGCATGGGCGTCGGTCACGGCGCCCGGCGGAAGCGGTAGGGCTGGGACGGCGGCACTCGGAACGCATAGCGGCCATCCTCGAGACGGCCCGATTCGCGGTACGCCAGCGTGCCATCGGCCGCCAGTGATACGGTGGCGTCGATCCCCATGCGCCGGCCCGAGGCCGCTACCAGCGAGCATTCGTCGCTGCCGATCCGGCCTACGAAGGCGCCATCCGCGCCGATCGCGAAGCGCAGCGCGCAGGCCGCGTCGTAGCCGCGCAGGGCGTCGCGGTCGAGCGCAGCGAAGGCGCCGGGCTCGGCGCCGCGGCCCACCCACGGCGCGCCGTCGACGAAGGCGAAGAAATCCATGCGCAGCGAACCGTCGGCGTCGGTGCGGAACGACCAGATGCGCTGGCGCGAAACCTCGCCGGACGGGCCGCCGCGGCGCCATTCGAGGTAGAGCACCCGGGGACCGATGCGCGGCGCGTCCACGCGGTGGAAGCTCGCGTGCTGCAGGTCCAGCCAATCGCCGTCGACGCTCGGCGGCACCTTCAGCGCCGCCGGCGCGGCCGCGTACTGGGCGCTGTTGTTCCATCCGCCGGCGAGGGCGGCGACCACCCGTGCGGTCGGGTCCGGGGCCGGGGCGATCGGGGCGCAGGCCGCGAACAGCGCGGCGGCCAGCAGGATCGGGCAGCGGGCGAGGCACATGGGCGGAAGCCGTCGCGGCGGCGTTCCAGTGTAGGGGCTGCGGCTGGCCTCACGAAACCCTCACGCGCGGCTGGGGATGGTCGGCGCCCGACGAGGCCACGCCAGGAACGCCCATGAGCGCCACCCCCGCCGCCCTTCCGGGCGATCCGTCCGCACCGGCGCCCACCCGTCTGCAGCGGGTCCTCGACGCGATCGAGCGGATCGGCAACAGGCTGCCCGACCCGGCCCTGCTGTTCGTGCTGCTGCTGGGGATCGTCGCGGTGCTGTCGTGGCCGCTTTCCGGCGTCGCCTGGGAGGCGATCGATCCGCGCAGCAAGGCGCCGCTGGTGGTCAACAGCCTGCTCGACGGCGAATCGATCACCGCCTTCCTGTCGGCGATGGTCAGCAACTTCACGGCGTTCCCGCCGCTCGGCGTGGTGCTCGTCTCGATGCTCGGCCTCGGCATCGCCGAGCACACCGGATTCATCAACGCGGTGCTGCGCGCGCTGATGCAGGTGACGGTGAAGTCGCTGCTGACCCCGATGGTGGCCTTCGTCGCCGTTCTCTCGCACTACGCGGTGGACGCCGGCTACGTGCTGGTGACCCCGCTGGCGGGCGTGTTGTTCTATGCCGCCGGTCGCCACCCCCTGGCCGGCATCGCAGCCGCGTTCGCCGCGGTTTCGGGCGCCTACAGTGCGACCTTCCTCCTGCCCACCCCGCTCGATCCGCTGCTGTCGGGCATCTCCCAGTCGGCGGCGCAGATCCTCGATCCGGCGTACATCGTCAGCCCGGTCAACAACCTCTACTTCACCGCCTGCTCCTCCTTCCTGGTGGTCGGGCTGGTGTGGCTGCTCACCGACCGGGTGATCGAGCCGCGCCTGGTGCGCTCGACGCAGGTCGACGGTGATGCCGGCCAGATGCCGTCGTTCGACGACCTGCAGCCCAAGGAGCGCAGCGCGCTGTGGTACGGCCTCGCGTCGATGGTGCTGGCCGGCGTGGTGTTCGCGCTGGCGGCGCTGCCCGAAGGCTCGGTCTGGCGTGGCACCGGCGGCGGCCTGACCGCCGCCGACGCGCCGCTGATGCGCTCCATCGTGCCGCTGATCTTCATCCTGTTCCTGATCCCGGGCGTGGTCTACGGCGTCGCCGCCGGCACCGTGCGCTCGCACAAGGACGTGGTCGCCGGCATGAGCAAGGCGATGTCCGGCATGGGCTATTACCTGGTGCTGGTGTTCTTCTGCGCGCAGTTCATCTGGGTGTTCAGCCAGTCCAACCTCGGCGTGCTGCTGGCGGTCGAGGGCGCGGAGTTCCTGAAGGCCGCCAACCTGCCGGTGAGCGTGACCCTGGTCGGCATCACCCTGCTGACCGCCAGCGTGAACCTGCTGGTCGGCTCGGCGTCGGCCAAGTGGACCCTGCTGGCGCCGATCTTCGTGCCGATGCTCATGCAGCTGGGTATCTCGCCCGACCTCACGCAGGCGGCCTACCGCATCGGTGATTCCAGCACCAACATCATCACCCCGCTGCTGCCGTACTTCCCGCTGGTGGTGGTGTTCTGCCAGAAATACGTGCGCAACACCGGCATCGGAACCGTGGTCGCCCTGATGCTGCCGTTCTCCGTGGCCTTCATCGTGTGCTGGTCGCTGTTCCTGTTTGGCTGGACCGCGCTGGAACTGCCGTTGGGGCCGGGGTCGAGCTACGTCTACCCGTCGCAGACAGGCTGACGATACGCCGCGACTGCAGCGGTCAGCGCGCCGCGGGCGCGGCGCGCTGACCGGCGCTTCAGAAGCACCCGTCGCCATCGCGCCGTTGTTCGCGGATGTCGCGCGAGAGCGCATCGAGGCGCCGGTCCAGGTCGCGGCGCTCCACCGGCTGCAGGCCGCGGGTCGAGCGATAGTCGCGCTCGCGGCCCTCGATGCGCGCCGCGCGATGGCTCAGCCGCGCGGCCTCGCAGCGGGTGAGCTGGCCCTGCGCGAGGCCGGCGCCGATGCGCTGCGCCTGCACGTGCTGGCGGGCCTCGATGGTGCGCGCCTGGGGATGGGCACCGGCTGGCGCTGCGGCGGCGAGCCCGGTCAGGGCGAGCAGGGCGGCGGTGATCATGGTCTTCATGGCGGTACTCCTGGGTTGGGGGATCCACCTGCCACAACGCGGGACGGCCGCTCGCGCCGACCGCCGCGCGCGATCCGGTTGCCCGGCGTTCAGCGGCCGGTGGTGGCACAATGCCGGCCCCTTCTCGAGACCGCGGGCCCGCCCGCGCCACCGCCATGCTGGAAGAGATCGTCGAACTGCACCAACAAGGCAGGCTGGAGGAGGCCGAGCAGCGCTACCGCGAACTGCTGACCTTCAATCCGGACGATCCCGAAACCCTGCACCTGCTCGGCATGGTGCGTCGTCAGCGCGGCGATGCGCGCGAGGCGCTCGAACTGGTGCGCCGCGCGATCGAACTCGCGCCGGACCGCGCGCCCTACTACATGACGCTGGGCGGCATCGAGATGCATGCCCGCCTGCTGGACGCCGCGCGGGCCGACTTCGAGACCGCGCTGCGGCTGGACCCGAACCTGGCCGGTGCTTACGGTGCGCTGGCGCAGATCGCCCTGCTGCAGGGCGACCGTGCGCGCGCGGACGAGAACTTCAAGCTCGCCGACCGGACCGGCGCCGACCGCGCCGACGTGCTGGTCGGGCAAGGCAACCTGCGCCTGATGCAGGGCGACACCGACGGCGCCATCCAGTACCTGACCCGCGCCGCGGAGCTGTTCCCCGACGACCCCGCACCGCAGGCCAGCCTCGGCCGCGCCTACCTCAGCAAGGGCATGACCGCGTTCGCCGAGCAGGCGCTCGGCAACGCGCTGCGGTTGAAGCCGGACTTCCACGCCGCGCGCGTGGTGCTGGCCGAGGCGCTGCTGCTGGGCAAGCGCTTCGATGAAGCGCGCCCGCACCTCGACCAGCTGCTGGCGGTGCCGGAGCAGCGCGCGCCGGCGCTGGCCATGATGGGCGATGTGTTCCGCGCCCGCGGCGATTTCGGCCGCGCGACCACGTTCTACCGCGACGCGCTGCAGGCCCACCCCGGTCAGCCACGCGTGATCGCCGCGCTCGGCTGGTGCCTGATGCGGCTGAATCTGCTGCGCGAGGCGATCGGCGCCTGGCGCGAGGCGGTGCGCCTGCTGCCGGACGACCTCGAGGCGCGGCACGCGCTGGCCACCTGCTGCGCCGAGGCCGGGCTGGCCGACGAAGCGCGCGAGGCGTGGCGCTTCGTGCTTTACCGCAATCCCGACGATCGTGCCGCGCGCGCCGGGCTCGCCGCCCTGCTCGAACTCACCGGCCGTTTCGAGGAGGCGAGGGCGGAGGCCGAAGCCCTGCTGGCGCGCGACGCGCAACATCCCGGGGCGCGGCTGCTGCTGGCGCGCGCCGCGCTGCGCGAGGGCGATCCGGAGCGCGCCGCCGCGCATGCCGAGAGCCTCGACCCTGAGGCCCTCAACCCCGCGCAGCGGCGTTTGCGCGCGATGGTGCTGGGCGCGGCGCGCGACGCGCTGGGCCGGACCTCGTTCGCCATCGATGCCTGGCGCGACGGCCATCGCGCATCGGGCGCCGCGCTGCTGCCCGACCTCCGGCCGCCGGTCCGTGCGGCGATCGCGGCCGAGTCGGCATCCGCCAGCCGGATCACGCCGGTCGATGGCGCGCGCGTGCCCGCCGCTCTGCTGCTGGGGCTGCCGGGCGCCGGCGTGGAAACCGTCGCCCGCCTGCTCGCGGCCACCGTTCCCGGCGTGCACCTGCTGGCCGACCGCTTCGGCGGCCATCCGCGGACCGACGGCTTCACGCCCGACGAGGCGCGCAGCGCGGTGGATGCCGACCTCGCGCGCCTGTTCGCGCGCAAGTACGCGCGGCCGCTGGAGCGCCGCGGCGTGCCGCCGGACGCCAAGCTCGTCGACTGGGTGCCGGTGCTGGATGCGCGCG
Organism: Proteobacteria bacterium UBA4656; assembly: GCA_002405525.1. Taxonomy (GTDB): domain Bacteria; phylum Pseudomonadota; class Gammaproteobacteria; order Xanthomonadales; family Ahniellaceae; genus UBA4656. Next base: position 1,467 of record DHLY01000047.1, on the reverse strand, counting down.
CAGTGCCGATCGCGCGGGCTGCCTTCGGCCGCCTGCGCGCCATCGTCGTCCGGCGCGATCCGCGCGACGCCTTCCTCAACTGGCTGGCCTACGGCTGCGCGCCGGGCTGGTGCTGCGCCGACGGCGACCTCGAGGGCGCGGCCGGGCGGATGGCGCGGATGGGCGCGCACCTCGACGCGGTGGTCGCCGCGCTCGGCGACGCCGACGTGCTCGAGGTGTCGGGCAACGAGGCAGCGGTCGATCCGGCAGCGGTCGCGGCCCGCATCGCGATTTTCCTCGGCGAGCCTGCGCCCGCCGCCGATGCCGTCGCCGGCGTGCGCGAGACCGGACTCGGCGGCCTGCCGCGCCACCTGCCCGCCGGCCGTCATGCCGCCTATGCTTCGGCACTGTCCGACGCCTTTGCCGCCTTGTCCTGAGTCCCCCACCGGAGTCCGCCGATGAAGATCCGCAGCGATTCCTTCGCCCACGGCCAGCCGATCCCCGCCGAGTTCGCATTCGGCCGCCCGGGCGACGGAGCACCGATGGCGCTGTCGTCCAATCGCAATCCGCACCTTGCCTGGACCGGCGTTCCGGCGGGCACCCGGTCGTTCGCGCTGATCTGCGTCGATTCCGACGTGCCCACGGTGTTCGACCACATCAACCAGGCCGCACACACCCTGCCCGCCGACATGCCGCGGCAGGAGTTCATCCACTGGGTGATGGCCGACATCCCCGCGAACGTCACGCAGATCGCCGCGGGTTCCTGCGCCGACGGCGTGGTGAAGGGCGGCCGCAAGGATCCGCCGGGCCCGGCCGGATCGCGCCAGGGCGTGAACGACTACGGCGGTTTCATGGGCGACGGCACCTACTTCGGCTACGACGGCCCCTGCCCGCCGTGGAACGATGCGCTGGTGCACCGCTACCACTTCCGGCTGTTCGCGCTCGACGTCGAGCGCCTGGACCTGCCCGAAGCCTTCGATGCCGCCGACCTGCACCGCGCAATGCGCGGTCACGTGCTGGACGAGGCGTCGACGTATGGAACGTACACGCTCAATCCCGCGTTGTGTTGATTCGAGCCTCAGGCCTGGGGCCCGCGGAAAGCGCAGCGCGCTGAGCGCATAGAGCCGAGGGTGGAGGGCCCAGAGCCCAAGGCCCGGCGGGAGAGGTGGTGTCGTGGGAGCGCCGCGCGCGCCGCGATGCTTTCGAGGTTGCGGCACTCCGGTCGCGCTGCACGCGGCGCTCCTTCTATGTGCCGTTCGTTGTCAACCTCCACCTGCGGTGGCTGTTGCTCGACAGGGCGGCTGGTTTCCGATGCCCGGTTGCCCAGGACCACCTTCTATCCGTTCGGGCCGGTTTCGCCCGTAACCCACTGATGCATTAGCGTGTCCGAATTGCGCACAGCCTTTGCTTCGAGAGCTCATTATACAAAACGGCATGGTGTCGCACCAGGAGCGCTACGAGCGTCTCGAACCCTTACGAAACAAAACC
>DHLY01000164.1:41206-41544 GCA_002405525.1 Proteobacteria bacterium UBA4656 | reverse complement strand
CGTACTTGGCGACAAACTTGCGGTGCGCGGCCGCGCTGTCGGCGCGGACGCCGAACACCGGCACGCCCATCCCGCCGAAGGCCGGCAGGTTGTCGCGGAACGAACAGGCCTCCTTGGTGCAGCCCGGCGTGTCGTCCTTGGGATAGAAGTACAGCACGTAGCGCTGGCCGCGCAGGCCGACGTCGCTCACGGTGCGCCCGTCGCTGGCGGGCAGGGAAAAAGCGGGGACGGCATCGCCGGGCTTGCGCATGGGTGGGCTCCAGGGTCGGAAGGCATGATCGCAACGCAGGGCGCGTCGCGGCGCGGTGAGCATCCTCAGGCGCGTGCCGGCGCGCAAG
>DHLY01000164.1:38239-40996 GCA_002405525.1 Proteobacteria bacterium UBA4656 | reverse complement strand
GCCCCGTGGCCCGCCACCGCCTGCCGGGCACCTCCCTGCTGGCCTGGCGCAACCTCGCGCACGACCGCGCGCGCTTCGTCATCACCCTGGTCGGTATCGTGTTCAGCGTGGTGCTGATGGGCGTGCAGATGGGCCTGCTGGTCGGCTTCGCGCGCACCGCGTCCAGCCTGATCGACCGCGCGGGCGCCGACCTGTGGATCACCGCCGCCGGCACCAGCAACGTCGACATCACCGGCACCCTGCCGCAGCGCTGGCGCTACCAGGCGCAGGCGGTGCCGGGCGTGGCATCGGCCTACGACTACATGGTGCAGTTCGCGTTCTGGAAGAAGCCCGACGGCGGCAACGAGAGCGTGATCATGGTCGGCATCGACCTCGCCGACCCGATCGGCGGGCCGTGGAACCTGGTCGAAGGCTCGGTGGCCGATCTCGCGATCGACGGCGGCATCATTCTCGACCGCCTGTACATGGACAAGCTCGGCGTTCGCGGGCTGGGCGAGACGCTGGAGATCAACAACCGCCGTGCGCGCGTGGTCGGCTTCACCGACGGCATCCGCACCTTCACCCAGAGCCCCTACGTGTTCGTGGCGCACGACGAGGCGCGGCACTACACCTTCGTCGACGACGACCGCACGACCTACGTGCTGGTGAAGCTCGCGCCCGGCGCCGATCGGGAGACGGTGCGCGCGGCACTCGCCGCGCGGATGCCGGACGTGCGCGTCTGGACGACGGCGGAGTTCTCGAACGCGACGCGCGTGTACTGGCTGGTCACCACCGGCGCCGGTGCTGCGCTCACCCTCGCCGCCCTGCTGGGGCTGGTGGTCGGCGTCGTGATCGTCGGCCAGACGCTGTACGCCAGCACCATCGACCGCCTGCCGGAGTACGCCACGCTACGGGCGATGGGCGCGCCGAACGCCTACCTCTATGCGGTGATCCTCAAGCAGGCGGCGATCAGCGCCGTGCTCGGCTTCGCGGCCGGTTTCGCCGCGACCGGGGTCGCGGTCGCGATATCGCGTACCGGCAACATCGCGATCGACATGCCTGCGTGGCTGGCCGTGGTGCTTGCGCTGCTGACCGGGCTGATGTGCGCGGCCGGCGCGGTGTTCTCGATCCGGCGCGTGATGCGCATCGATCCGACCAGCGTGTTCGCATGAGCGCGCCGGTGCTCGCCCTGCGCGGCGTCGACCTCACCTATGGCGAGGGCGCGACCGCGTTCACCGCGCTGCGCGGGATCACCCTGAACGTGCGCGCCGGTGAGTTCACCCTGCTGCTGGGGCCCTCGGGTTCAGGCAAGACCAGCCTGCTGCAGGTGATGGGCTGCCTGCTGCGCGCCAGCGCCGGCGAGGTGCGGCTGTTCGACCAGTCGCTGGCCGGCCTCGATGCCGAGGCCCTGACCGCGCGCCGCCTGCGCCACTTCGGCTTCGTGTTCCAGCACTACAACCTGTTCCCGACGCTGCGCGCGTGGGAGAACGTGGCGATCGCGCTGGACTTGAAGCGCGTGCCGGCCGCGGAGCTGCGCGGGCAGGCGCTCGACCTGCTGGGCCGGCTCGGCCTGTCCGATCGCGTCGACCACTGGCCGGCGCAGCTGTCCGGCGGGCAGAAGCAGCGGGTGGCGATCGCACGCGCGATCGCCGGCGCGCCGGAGGTGATCCTCGCCGACGAGCCGACCGCGGCGCTCGACGGCCGCACCGGCGTCGGGGTGGCCGCGGCGCTGCGCGACCTCGCGCGCGAGCGCGGCTGCGCGGTGGTGGTGGTGAGCCACGATCCCCGCATGCTGCCCTACGCCGACCGCGTGCTGACGCTGGAGGACGGCTGCATCACGGACGACCGGGCCAGCGGTGCCGCAGGCCATTGAAGGCGCAGCGGAGCGAACGCCGCCCTGACGAAGCCCGCGGGCGCGAGCGGCTTCCGTAGAGCCGAGTTCACTCGGCTGAAGGAACCCAACCGATGCGCAAGACCACGCAGCAGCGGAGTGAACCCCGCTCCACGACCTCCGGCCGGAGCGCAGGCGCGGATGCCACCGGGCCCACGGCGCCGTCATCGCTTCGGTGCGATGATCCGGCCATGCGCCTGACGTCGCCCGCCATCGCCCTGCTGCTCGCCGCCTGCGGCGCCGGCCCCGCCGCGCAACCCGCCGCTGGCGAAGGGGCCGTGGTCCACGCCGCGGGCCTGGTCGAGCCCGCCGGCGAGGAACGCGTGCTGATCCCCGAGGTCGGCGGCCGCCTCGCGCGCGTCGCCTTCGCCGAAGGCGACACGGTGGCCAAGGGCCAGGTCCTGGCCGAAATCGAGAACGCCGAGTTCCTCGCCGCGGTGGCGCTGGCGCGCGCGCAGCTCGCGCTGCGCGAGGCCGAGCGCGATCGGCTGCGCCGCGGGGCGCGCGCGGAGGAGCGCGCCGAGGCTCGCGCGGTGCGCGACGAGGCGCGCGCATTGGCGCAGCAGGCACAGGACGACCTCGCGCGGCGCCATGCGCTGGCCGAACGCGGCACCCTCGGCCGCGAGGCGCTCGACCAGGCCCAGGCGCAGGCCGACGCCGCGCGCGCCCGGCTGGCGGTGGCGGAAGCGCGCCATGCGCTGGTCGAAGCCGGCGCGCGCGAGGAGGACCTGCGCGTCGCCGAAGCCGCCGTCGCCGCCGCGCAGGCGGAACTGGACCGCGCGCAGGCGCTTTACGAAAAGACCCTGATCCGCTCGCCGGTCGACGGCGTGGTGCTCAAGCGCGACCTGCGCGAGGGCGAAACCGTGGTCGCGCTCTCGCCCCTGCCG
>DHLY01000164.1:0-38106 GCA_002405525.1 Proteobacteria bacterium UBA4656 | reverse complement strand
GCACGTCGCCGGCCGCATGGGCCGGCGCAGCGTCGTCACCGAACGGCCCGCCGAGCGCGTGGACGCGCGCGTGCTCGAGGTCCTGCTGCGCCTCGACCCGGGCGCCGACCTGCCGGTGGGCATGCGGGTCGACGTGCGGATCGACGCCGACGGTTGAGCCGTGTCGGCAGGCCATTCCAATGCGTGGCGGGGGCCTCTGCCCGTCGGGCGCAGCGTTCCGCCATGCTGTTTTCGGGCGGCTTCGTCCGGCCAAGGACCTGGCCGGCGACCACGGTCCGGGTGGCGCTGAATCGCCAGGCGCCGATCTTCTGCGCCATGCAACAAGCCGGGATCGCGGAGGTCCCGAAAGGCAGCGAGAGTGGCCCGTTCAGGACGTCCGCTCGCCGCCTGTGGCCGCGATGAGTTCCGGCGCGGCCTCGCCTTCGGCGCGCAATTGCCCTTCCCACTTGGACACCACCGCGGTGGCCACGCTGTTGCCGATCACGTTGGTGGCCGAGCGGCCCATGTCGAGGAAATGGTCCACGCCGAGCAGCAGCAGCAGGCCCGCCTCGGGGATGTTGAACTGCGCCAGGGTGGCGGCGATCACCACCAGGGACGCGCGCGGCACGCCGGCCATGCCCTTGGACGTGACCATCAGGATCAGCAGCATGGTCAACTGCTGGCCAAGGCTGAGTTCGATCCCGTAGGCCTGGGCGATGAACAGCACCGCGAAGGTGCAGTACAGCATCGAGCCGTCGAGGTTGAACGAATAGCCCAGAGGCAGCACGAAGGACGCGACGCGATTGCTGCAGCCAAACTTCTCCAGCTGCGCCAACGTTTTCGGATAGGCTGCCTCGCTGGATGCAGTGGCGAAGGCGAGCAGGGTCGGTTCACGCACCGCGGCGAACAGCCCGCCTGCGCGCCGGCCCAGCACCAGGAAAGCGGCGGCGAACAGGATCGCCCACAGCACGACGATGGCGAGGTAGAACTCCAGCATGAACTCGCCATACACCGCGAGGATGCCGAAGCCGCTCTTGGACACCGTGGCCGCCACTGCGGCGAACACCGCCAGCGGCGCGAACCACATCACGTACATCGTCAGCTTGAGCATCGCATACGACACGCCTTCCAGCGCGTCGACCAGCACCTTGCCCTTCTCGCCGATCGCCGCGCAGGCTGCGCCGAAGAACACCGAGAACACCACGATCTGCAGGATCTCGTTCTTCGCCATGCCGTCGACGATCGAAGAAGGCACAAGGTGCAGCACGAATTCCTGCAGCGTCAGACCCGACGCCGTGATGCCGGTGGCCGTGTTCGCTGCGGGAAGTTCGATGTTGAGCCCCTCGCCCGGTGCGAAGAAGTTGACCAGGATCAGGCCGAGTCCCAGCGAAACCACCGATGCCGCCATGAACCACGCGAAGGCCTTGATCCCGACCCGGCCGACGCTGCTCATGTCTCCCATTTTGGCGATGCCCACCACCAGGGTCGAAAAAACCAGCGGTGCGATGATCATCTTGATCAAGCGCAGGAACAGGGTGGTGACGAGGGTGAAGCCCTCGATGATGCCCTTGGAGTCGACGCCCGACTGGTTGACCGCGTAACCCACCGCCAGCCCGAGCAACAGAGCGCCGAGAATTGCATAGGTGAGGGTCTTGCCGGAGGCCATGCGGAGTCCCGTGTTTGCGCGGCGAGGCCCGGAATGCGGGCGGAAGCCTCGATGGTATGCCGGCCGGGGGCAGGCTGCACAGAGGCGCGCGCGTTGGTGCGTGCCGCGCCGCCGCCCCGGCTCCGGGCAGGCGCGCGCGGATTCAGGTGGCGTCCGGCCGCACGGGGAAGTCGAGGCTGACCCGCGTTCCGCCGTCGCCGGCGTAGTCGAGGCGGGCGCGCAACTGGCGCGACAGCGTTTCGACCAGGGTCAGCCCGAGGCTCTCGCTGAGCCGGGGATCGGTCCCGGGCCGGATGCCGGGACCGTGGTCGCGTACCGTGAGCAGGGCACGCGCGCCGGCGGCGCGGACGCCGAACTCCATGCAGGCCGCCTTGCCGGCGCTTCCCGTCCGTCCGTGCTTGATGGCGTTGGTGATCAGTTCGTTGAGGATGATGCTCAGCGGCACAGCGTGGTCGCCGGCCACCTCCAGCGCATCGGCTTCGACCAGCAGCCGGGTGTCCGGCGCCGGCGCGGCGACCAGCTGCCGCACGTAGGCGCCGAGATCGATCGCGGACATCGAATCACCGGCATACATCTGACGGTGGATGAGCGCCATCGCGCGTACCCGCTGCACGTTCTCTTCCAGCATGCGGCGCACGGCCGGGTCTTCGATCCGGTCGATTCGCAGCATCACCAGGCTGCTGATGATCTGCAGGTTGTTCTTGACCCGATGGTGGACCTCGCGCAGCAGCAGTTCCTTCTCCGCCACACAGGCCGCCAGTGCTGCGCGCATGTGCTCGCCGTCCTCGATGCGGGCGACCGCCATCGACGCGACCGTCTCCAGCACCTCGAAGTGGCAGCCGCCGAAGAAACCGGCCACGGAGTGCTCGCTGTCGATCACGCCGACCACCCGCTCGTCTTGCAGGAGCGGTACCGTGCGTTCGGAAAGGCGCATCGCATCGTCGGTGATGTGGCGCGGATCGAGCCGGTTGTCGGTTACCACCTCGGGCCGGTCGTACAGGACGACCGACCTTGCGATGCCCTGGCCGATCGGGATCTCGATCGGCACCCGGATCTCGCGATCGCGGCGGCCAGCAGTCGCTGACGGCTGTCGGCGGCGTGGCGTTCGATCGCGGCACGGACGGTGGCGTGGAGCGTGCGTTCGTCGAACGGCTTGAGGATGTAGCCGCAAGGCGATGCGCCAGCCGCGCGCGCGGCGTCGATGCCGTCGGCCGGGCCGCGGATGCAGATGTCCATCAGCACCAGATCGGGCGCCTCGCTGCCGGCCAGCGCGAGCGCGTCGTCGCGGTTGTCGGCGATGCCGACCACGCGGTGCCCTGCGCGTCGCAGGCGGCACTCCAGATCGAGCGCGATCAGCGCCTCATCCTTGACGATCAGAATGCGCGCGTGAGCGGCCGGCTGCGGCAGTTCGGCTGCCATAGGAAGCGTGTTCCCTGTCGCAGGCTGCCTTCCCCGCATGTGCCGTGCCAGTGGGCGACGCATGCCTGCAAGCCGCAGCCGCCCTCGCGCTCTCCCTGGGGAACCTCTGAGCCGGTGTCCAAACCCGGCGCGGCCGCCTGATCGAGGACGTGCCCGGAAACAATGCAGGTGGGATGCCTGGTCGGAGATTCCCGGCATCGCGGACGCAGCCGATCCGTTGCGCAAGGCGGCCACGGCCGGGCCTTGCACGTCGACCGCGGCGCGGGCGCATCGCCCTACAGTGTGTCCCGATGCTTGCCCACGTACGGTCGGTACCACGCGCGGATCGCGGCGTGGTCGGCGTTGAAGTCGGCGCTGGGGGTGAACACGGGGCCGATGTGGATGCGCTTTTCGGGATAGTGAAAGGCGGCGCAGCAGATCGGCACGCCGGCGTCGCGGGCGACGCGCCAGAAGCCCGATTTCCACTGGTCGACCCGTCGGCGCGTGCCTTCCGGCGCGAGCACGATCCACAGCGTCGCGCTGCGTCGCATCCGTGCGCTGAGCTGCTCGACCACGCCGCCGGCGGCCTGGCGGTCGACCGGGAAACCGCCGAGGAATCGCAGCGCCGCCCCGAGCGGCCACCAGAACGCCTCGCGCTTGGCCATGAACTCGATGTGCAGGCCAAGCGCCAGCTTCGTCAGCAGTCCCCAGAAGGCATCCCAGGCGGAAGAGTGCGGGGCGGCGATCAGCACGACTTTCGGCAGGTCGGGGAACTCGCCGGTGATCCGCCAGCCGCACAGGCGCAGGACCGCTTCGGCGATACGCCGGGTGGCGCGCGAATGGCGCTTCGGGGCCTGCGGAGGCAGTGGGATGAGGGTCGGCGTCGGTGCGGCCGCGCGCGCGGCGTCAGTCATGCTCGATCGCCCGCCCGCTGCGGCCACGCTTGATCGAGGCCTTGATCTTCTTGCCGCCCAGCCGGCGTTCCTTGCTGGCCCGGGTGGGCTTGGTCGCGACACGGGCCTTCGGCACCACGGTGGCGCTGCGGACGATCTCGGCCAGGCGCTCGCGTGCGTCCTCGCGGTTGCGGTCCTGGGTGCGGAAGCGCTGGGCGGAGATCACCAGCACGCCGTCGTCGGTGAGCCGACGGTCGGCCCGCGCGAGCAGGCGCGCCCGCACCGCCTCGGGCAGCGACGGGCTGCGCGCAACGTCGAAACGCAGTTCGACCGCGGTCGAGACCTTGTTGACGTTCTGGCCTCCGGGGCCGCCGCTGCGGACGAATCTCTCGACGAGTTCGGCGTCGGGAATGGCGATGGTGCGGGTCACCTGCAGCATGGCGCAATGATACCGGGCGCGGGTCCGACCGGCGCGCGTGCCACGTCCCGCCGCCCCGTGCGTCGGCGGATCCTCAACCCGGCACCGACCAGTCGAAGCGGGCGAAGACCCGTCGCCACGCCGCGTCCGGCGGGGCCTCGACCGTGAGCGTTCGGCCGTCCGCCGGATGCGCGAACGACACCCGCCAGGCATGCAGCAGGAGACGGTGCACGCCGAGGAGGATGCGAAACAGGCGATTGTGGTCGCCGCGGCCATGCGTGGTATCGCCGAGCAGCGGGTGCGAGAGGTGGTGCAGATGGCGGCGGATTTGCTGGTGGCGGCCGGTTTCGGGGTGCAGTTCCAGCAGGGCGTAGCGCTGCTCCGGATAGCGCCCCATCGGCACCGCCAGCGTGCCGGTGGCGAGCGTGTGCCAGCGGGTGATCGAGGGCTTGGGGTCCGGATGGCCGGGCGCGTCCAGCGGGTGGTCGACCACGCCTTCCGGTGCCGGCCAGCCGCGACACACGCCGAGGTAGGTCTTGGCGACCGTGCGCTGCATGAACTGTGCGCCGAGCGTCGCCGCCACGTCCTTCCCGGCGGCGAGTACCAGCACGCCGCTGGTCGCGCGATCGAGCCGGTGGGCGAGGTAGAGCATGCGCCCGGTCTGCTCGCGGATGCGATCGACGAGGTAATCATCGTCGCGGCCGACGAGGTGGCTGCGGTGCACGGCCAACCCGGCCGGCTTGTCGACCACGATGAGGGAATTGTCTTCGTACAGGATATGGAGAGGGACGGGCACGCGGCTTTGGTTCTTGGGACGAGAGTTCAGGGCCCGGGGAATCGTGCGCAGGGTAACGGGTTTAGGGTGTCGGGCGCGGGGTGCGAGCGCGGTGCCTTCGCCGGTCGCGTCCGCAGCCGCCGCAGCGAGCGTGCCACGATGCCATCGCCTTGCGACACCTGCACAGCCCTTCGGCTGGGTCCTGGGACCTCGCTTCAAGCGGCGGCCAACTCCCGTAACGTCTCCACCATCGCCTGTTCCAGTGAGCGGGTGGGGTCGTGCCGGATGGCGACGAGCTGCGGTTCGTCCCAGGTGCGCGCGCAGCGGCCTTCGAGCAGCAGTTGCGCGCGGGTAATGAAGCGCTCGGCCACTTCGAGCGCGTGGGTGGCGAGCAGCACCGCGCAGCCGCGCTCGCGGGTGAGCGTCACCAGGTGCTGCTTGATCGCCCAAGCGCTGACCGGGTCGAGCCCGTTCATGGGCTCGTCGAGCACGATCAGAGGCGGGTTGCCGATCAGCCCAAGCAGGATGCCGAGCTTCTGCCGCGTGCCCAGCGAGTACTCCTCGACCAGCCGGTCCAGCCAGGGCGCGAAGTTGAGCGCCTTCGCCAGTTCCAGGCTGTCCGCGGGCACCCCATCGATCCCGCGCACGCTCGCGAACAGCTTCAGGCACTGCCGGCCGGTCAGCGCGCCGGGCAGCAGTTCGGGATCGATGGCGAGCCCGAGCCGCGCCTTTGCGCCGACCGGATCGGCGCGCAGGTCCACGCCATCGATCAGGATGCGGCCCGTCTGCGGCGCCAGAATGCCGGTGAGGCTTCGCAGCAGGGTGGTTTTGCCCGACCCGTTGGGGCCGATCAAGGCCATGAAGTCGCCGCGCGCGAGACGCAGGTCGACGCCGCGCAGCACCGGCTGGTCACCGTAGGCGTGGGCGAGGTTTTCGATCAGCAAGGCGTCGGTCATGCTTCGCGATTGGCGGCAGTGAGGTGGTACGCGACGATGCCGGCCCACGCCAGCCCGGCCAGCGGCGGGAAGGCCTGCACGGCGCCGACGATGAGTGCGGCATCGACCACAAGGCGCACGCCGACCTGCCGCGGCCGGCGGCGGCAGTGCCAGGCGACGGCGAGTTCGAGCACGCACCAGCCGAAGGCGATCAGCGGCCATCCGACCAGGAACAGGTTCGGCGCTTCCTGCAGTAGCAGCGCGAGCGTGCCCCAGGCCACGGCGACAGCCGCCGCCAGCAGCGGATAGCGCGCGGTGGCCGCGGCGAAGTCGCGGAAGCGCAGCGGCGTGGCGGCGGTCAGGCGCGCGGCAGCGACGATGGTCTCGCGCGCCATCGTCATCGCGAGTCCGTACCAGACCAGCATGACGCCCATCAGCACCAGCCCGGCCAGCGACGGCAGGGTGATGCCGGCCGGAATCGCGAGGCCGCCGAGCAGGTACTGCCACCAGCGGCCGCCGGTGCGGAAGCGACGCAAGGTCTCGATGCGCTGCCAGTGCGCGAACACCGGCAGGTGCGCGCGTTCCAGCGGCGGCAGTGGGAACAGCGGCAGGCCGTGGCCCCAGCGCCGGCCGGCGTGGTCGAGGTCGATGTCCCGCCGCAGCGCCAGCGCCAGCCCGAGCAGGCCGCCGCTGCCGAGGCCGAGCAGCGCGAGCAGGCGCGCGGCGGACAACCAACGCTCCGGGTTGCGCACCAGCGCGGCGGACGCCAGCAGCGCCGCGTCGGCGGCCAGCAGCAGCAGCGCGAGTTGCAGCACGCCCAGCAGCAGCAGGGTACGGGTGGTGCGCGCGCGCGAGATCGGCAGCGCCGCCCAGCAGCTCTCCGCGAGCTGCCGGCGCAGCAGCAGCAGCGGCGCGCGCTGCACCCAGAAGGCGAAAGCGGCGAGCGCGACACCGGTGGTCCAGGGCGAGCGCGCGGCGGATTCGATCGCAGCGGCGATCGGCTCGCCGGGCAGGCGCACGTAGACCATCCACGCGATGCCGGCGGCGGTGGTCCAGGCCAGCGCGATGAACAGCGCCTCCGCCGGTCGCGAACACTGCGCGCGCACGGCGTTGCGCAGGCCGAGCAGGGCCTGGTCCAGGATGGGGTGGAAGACCGCGGCGGTCATCCGGCGATCCTAGCGTCGCCGTGGCGGGGCGCGGCAGGTCGAAAGTCACCCTTGGTTCGCGCGCGCAGGGCACCATCTTGCGTCGAGCGCGCAATCCCGCGCGCGGGGAGGATCCCGACCATGCGCCTGCTGCTCGCCATCTTCCTGCCGCCAGTGGTGTTCTTCACCATCGGGCGTCCGTTCGCCGGCATCTTCTGCCTGATCCTGCAGATCACCCTGGTTGGCTGGATTCCGGCCGCGCTGTGGGCGGTGTACGCGCTCGGCCAGTACAGGACCGACCAGCGCATCGCAGGGGCGTTCGGCCAGCGGCGGTGAGACTTGCCATGCCGCGCCCGACGGGCCACGATGCCCGTCGGGCGCCGGCGATCCCGGCGCATGGAGCCCGAGATGCGCGCCTTCATCCTCGTTGCCCTGCTGAGCCTCGCCATGGTTGCCGTCGCCCGCGCTGAGCCGCTGCCGGCGTCGGAGCGCATCCCGGTCGACCTGCGCCGCACCACCCTGGTGGTGCGCGACATCGAGGCCTCCTTGCCGTTGTACCGCGACGGGCTGGGCATGACGGTGATCTATGACCAGCGCATCGGCGGCGGCAGGAATCCGGACGGCTCCGAGAAGCCGGCCACCGTGCGCCTGGTGCTGCTGCGCGCCAACGACACCTTCATCGGCGCGCTCGGCCTGATGCAGCGGCTCGACATCCCCCCGCAGCCGGAGCCGGAGTTCGAGCGCGCGATGCCGGGCGATGCAATCCTGGTCTTCAACGCCAAGGACCTCGATGCGCGCTGGCCACGGATCAAGGCGCTGGCCGGCGTGCGCGTGCACACCGAGCCCAATCGCGTGGAGTACCCGGGTCCGAACGGGACCACCATCCCGGTGATGTTCACCGCAGTGTTCGATCCCGACGGCAACTTCATCGAGATCAACCAGCTGCTGGGGCAGGCGGCGGGCACGGCGCCGGCCGGGGATCGCACGCCGAAGAAGACCGACTGAGCATGCGGTCGCGGGTGGCGAGTCCGCGAAGGCGCGCGGGCATTCGCGGGGATGGGCGGGGACCCGTCACGCCGCAGGCTTGCCCCCGAGGATGCCAGCGCGAATAGGGGCGGCCGGATCGCGCTGGTGGCGCGGCAACCCCCCCCCTCACCCCAGCGGCGCGAAGAGCGCGTCGAGGTCCTCCTGCGCGAAGTCCAGCGAGCCGGAGGTACCGCCGTCCAGCACCGCGCGCGCGAGATCGCTCTTGCGCTGCTGCAGGGCATGGATGCGCTCCTCGACGGTGCCGGCGCAGATCAGCTTGTAGACGAACACCGGCTTGTCCTGCCCGATGCGGTGCGCGCGGTCGGTGGCCTGGGTTTCGGCGGCCGGGTTCCACCACGGGTCGTAGTGGATCACGGTGTCGGCGGTGGTGAGGTTGAGCCCGGTGCCGCCGGCCTTGAGCGAGAGCAGGAACAGCGGGATGTCGCCGCGCGAGAAGCGGTTGATCGGCGCCTCGCGGTCCACCGTGGCGCCGTCGAGGCGCACGTAGCGCCAGTGGCGCTCCAGCAGGTGTTGCTCGATCAGGTCGAGCATGCTGGTGAACTGCGAGAACAGCAGGATGCGGCGGCCGTCGGCGATCAGCGGCTCGAGCATCTCCAGCAGGGCGTCGAGTTTGGCGCTGTGCTCGATTTCGGCGGCGCGCTCGAGCTTGACCAGCCGCGGGTCGCAGCACACCTGGCGCAGCTTCAGCAGGGCGTCGATCACCACGATGCCGGACTGGGCCAGCCCGCGCGCGGCGACTGCGTCGCGCACCCGTTCGTGCATGGCCAGGCGCAGGGTCTCGTACAGCTCTCGCTGTCGGCCCTCGAGCTCGACGCGTTGGACGATCTCGGTCTTCGGCGGCAGCTCCTTCGCTACCTCCGCCTTGGTCCGGCGCAGGATGAACGGGGCGATGCGACGGTTGAGCCGCGCCTGCTGCGCGTCGTCGCCGTGCTTTTCGATCGGGGTGCGGTAGTAGCGGGCGAAGGCACGCTCGTTGCCGAGCAGCCCCGGCAGCACGAGGTCGAACTGCGCCCAGAGCTCGCCGAGGTGGTTCTCCAGCGGGGTGCCGGTGACGGCGAGCTTGCGCCGGGCGTCGATGTCCCGCGCGGCCTGCGCGGTCTTGGCCTTGGCGTTCTTGATCGCCTGCGCCTCGTCGAACACCGCCAGGTCGAAGGCATGGCGCGCCAGCGACTCGCGGTCGCGCGCCAGCAGCGAGTAGGAGGTCAGCACGAGGTCGGAGTCGGCGATCCGCGCGTACAGCGACTCGCGGTCGGCGCCGCGCAGGGCCAGCAGGCGCATGCGCGGCACGAAACGCTCGCTCTGCTCGCGCCAGTTGAGCAGCACCGAGGTAGGGCAGACCACCAGGCTCGGCAGTCCCGCGGGATCGGCCAGCCGCCGCGCCCACACGTGCGCCAGCACCTGCACCGTCTTGCCGAGCCCCATGTCGTCGGCCAGCACGCCGCCGATGCCGGCGGTGGCGAGGAACTCGAGCCAGCGCAGGCCTTCCAGCTGATAGCCGCGCAGTTCCGCCTCGAAGCCCGCCGGCACCGGCGGCAGCGGTGCGTCGACCGCCGGCTTCAACCGCGACAGCGCGGTGCGCAAGCGCTCGCGGGTGCGCGAGTCGAGGGCGATGCCCGCCGCGTCCAGCTCGGCGACCGCAGTGATCGCCGAACGCGGCAGGCGCAGCCGGCTGCGGCCCGGCTTGGCCTCGTCCAGCCATTCGATCAGGGGCGCGACCAGCGCACGCACGCGGTCCTTCGGCAGCGGCAGGCGTCGGCGGTCGTCGATCGGCGCATACCACACGCCCGCGCCCTCGTCGTCGCGCGGCAGGCTGCGGTCAGCCAGCGCCTTGAGCAGGATCGGCAGCAGCGGGATGCGTTCGCCGTCGACGGTGACGGCCAGTTCGAGGTCGAACCAGCCGCCCTCGCCGTCGGCGCCGAGCCGGGCCGACCACTCGTCGGGCGCGGTGAGCAGTTCCAGCGGGAACTCGGGCGCGAACTCGACGCGGAACCCGGCCTCGCGGAGCGTCGGCACCGAGTCCAGCAGCACCTCGGCCCGGTCCAGCCGGCCGCCGGCGACCACGTAGTGCGAGCCGCGCAGTCGGCCGCTGGAGACGACCATCGCATCGCGGCTCGCGGTGGCCGCGATCAGGCCCGCGCGCCGCAGGCGCGCGCCGGCCTCGCGTTCCCGCGTCACATCGCGCTCGATGGTGACGGGCTTGCCGTCGAGCACGCGGTTCTCGCGCTTGGACAGCGATTCAGAGGGCAGCACCACCCCGCCGTAGTCGAAGCCGAAGTCCGCGTAGACGAGGTTCTCGTAGGGCCGGCCGGGCGCGTCCACCGGGCGCTTGAGCAGCATGTTCATCAGGCGCAGGGTGGGCAGCGGTTCCGGCCGCAGAACCTCCGGCGCATCGAGCAGGATCGGCGGCGGCAGGCCGGCCAGTTGCGCCACCCCGGCCCAGCGTGCGGCGACCGCGCCGGTGTGCTCGGGGCGCAGCGCCGGCGCGTCGAGCACCGCCAGCAGGGCGACCGGGCTGCACTGCAGCAGGCCGATGCGGCCTTCGGCCTCGTCCACGTACCACAGGCCTTCGGCGCGGGCGACCTGGCGGCCGGGCACGGTCACGGCCTCGAGGCGCTGGCTGCCGTCGGAAAGCACGCGCCAGCGCCATTCCACCGGCTGCGGGTCGCCCAGCGCGAGCGGCGGTGCGGTGCTGCGCCGGAAGTGGCAGCGCTGGCTGGCGAGCAGATCGCGCAGCAGGCGTTCGCCGCGACGCCCCTCCAGCGAGTAGCCGTGGCTGCCGTGGTGGTAGGCGCCTGGCATGAGCAGCACGCGCGCCATCAGGTCGTGCTGGCGGTCGTCGAGCAGCGGCCCCCAGTCGCGCGCGCTCAGGGCCCCGGTCGCGAAAGGCAGCGGTTCGCCGAGCCCGCCGTCCGGCAGGCGCTTCATCCAGGTTGGCCGCACTCGCAGCACCGGGATCGGCGCGGCGTCGGCCGCGCTGTCGACCAGGAACACCAGCACCTGCTCCGGTGCGGCGGCATCGCCGGCGTCGGCACCGAGCATCGCCACCCGCTCGAACCAGCGCGTCCAAGGTTCCAGCGCGCTGCGGTCGCCCGCTGCGGGCGCATTGCGCTCGATGTCCTCCTCGAGGCGCCACAGCACGGCCGCGGCGTGACGGCAGCGCTGCCCCACGGTGCAGGTGCAGGTCGACGACACCTTGACCGTGCGGCCGACGAAGAGCACCTGCAGTTCCACCGCGAACGGTTCGCCGTCGGTGCCCGCGACCTCGGCATCGATCGACAGCCGGTCGGGGCCGGGCGTGACCTCGGTCGAGAGCACATCGCCCTGCGCAGCATGGTCCATGCCGCGCTCCAGCGCGCTGCGCGTGAACGCGCCGCGCCAGGGGGCGGTCAGCAGCCTTTGCAGTTGCGCAGTCCGGTCCATCGCGTGCGGGGCGGGCGCAGGAACACCCATGATCGCACCTGTCATCGCATTGCGCGAGTCGCCCCGCCGCCCGGCGGCCCGGTCAGGCAGCGCCGGGTGGCCGTGCCAGCCGCAGCGACAGCCCGAGGGCGAGCGCCAGCAGGGTCGCCGCCATCAGGAACGGCGCGCCCGGCAGGTCGGCCCAGGCTTCGGGGCCGACGAAGCGGGCGAACGCGGCACCGAACAGCCATGGCCCGATGATCCCCGCCATGGCGGAAAGACTGGTCAACGCGCCCTGCAGCCGACCCTGCGCGGCGTCCGGCACGCGCATCGACACCAGGGCCTGCAGGGCCGGCGTGCCCAGCCCCCACAGGGCCAGCAGGGGCACGCTGAGCAGGAACAGCATGCCGCTGGGCGCAAGCCCCATCAGCGTGAAGCCGCCCAGGCCGCAGGCCAGCCCCCACAGCACCGCCCGCCGCTCGCCCCAGCGCCGTGCCACCGCGCCGGCCAGCACGCCGCGCACCGCCGCGTTGCAGCCGCCGATGGCGGCCAGCACCCAGCCCACCGTGGCCTCGCCCCAGCCGTAGCGATAGTCGGCGTACAGCACGAAGGTGGCGACCAGGGCGTAGTGCGCCAACGCGCCGAGGAACAGCAGCGAGGCCAGGCCGAGCACCTGCGGGTGGCCGCGCAGCAGGCCCAGCGCGCCGGCCGGGTTGGCGCGGCGCCAGTCGATGCGCGACGTGCGCCGTTCGCGCGGCAGCGATTCCGGCAGCACGAAGCAGCCGTAAAGGAAGTTGCACAGCGACAGCCCGGCGGCGACCCAGAACGGCGCGCGCAGGTCGATCTCGCCCAGCATTCCGCCGACCGCCGGGCCGGCCACGAAGCCGATGCCGAAGGCCGCGCCCAGCAGGCCGAAGGCGCGCGTGCGGCCCTCCGGCGGGGTGACATCGGCCAGGTAGGCGTTGGCCGTGCCCACGCTGGCGGCGGTGATGCCGCAGATGAGGCGGCCGAGGACCAGTACTGGCAGCGCATTCGCCAGCGCCATCAGCACGAAGTCCAGCCCCAGGCCGAGGTTCGACAGCAGGATCACCGGCCGCCGCCCGAAGCGATCCGACAGTGCGCCCTGCAGCGGCGAGCACAGGAACTGCGCCACCGCGTACACCGTGCCGAACAGCCCTACCCAAAGCGCGGCCCGCGCGTAGTCGCCACCGACGAAGCCGCGCACCAGCTGCGGCAGCACCGGCGTGATCACGCCGAACGCCAGCAGGTCCAGCACCACGGTCACGAAGACGAACACCACGGCGGCGCGGCGGCGCGGACGGTTCGGGGGATCGGGCGGGGCGGCGGAGTCCAAGCGTGGCGCGCGGCGGCATGCGAAGCCGCGCAGGCTAGCATCCGGCGGGCACCGGCGCGGCTGGCATCACTGGCGTGGGGTGCAATCGGTGCAGCGTCGCACCGATCGAGAAGGGCCCGGGGTATCGGGGTATAGGGTATCGGGTCCAGTCGCACCGGTGCCGGGCGACGTGGTGCGGCGCCTGCGCGCCGATCGGTTGTTGCGCGCGCGCGTGTTTTCGGTTCCGCATGCGCTCCGCGATGCAGAAGCAGTCATCGCATCGGCGAGGACCGGTTTCTGGGCCCAGGGTCCTGAGCCCTGGGCCCTGCAGCCTCGAATCGATCGCGCCTCGCACCAGCCCGTATCACCATTGATACCGCACGGTGTAGGTCACCTTGCGCGTGCCATCGGCCGGAATGTCGACGATGAAGTCGGCGGTGGCGGCATCGCGCCGCTCGTGCGGCTGGCTCTGCTCGACGATCGTCCAGTCGCTCCAGCGGTAGAGGTATTCGCGCACCACCACCCGCGCCGGCACCTTCTTGCGGTTGCGGACTTCGATCTCGAAGCGTTCGGTGACGCGTCTGTTGCCCTCATCATGGGCGAAGGAGAGCTGCCTGCGTTCACCGACCACGTCGAAGGCCTCGCCGAGCTTGATGCGCAGGGTCTCGTTGCGCGGGGTGTGCTGGATCAGGTCCTCGCCGATGAACTCGAGTTCACCGTCGACGGACGCCTGGTTGACGCGTACGCGGCCGGCGGGCAGCGGCATGCCGAGGCGGTTGGCCTCCTTGTTGTCGAATTCGAGGAACGCGCCGACCGTGCCCTTGCCGGTCGCGCCGTAGCCCTGGTCGAGGATCGGCGCGCCCCAGTGGCGCCACGGCAGCGGCGAGGCCGTGAACACGAGCTGCCGACGGCAGGCGGCGCCGGCGGCGGCCGGGAAGAGTTCGAGCTGCTTGGTGGAGTTGTCGGGCAGGTCGGTGCGACGGCCGAGCGTATACAAGTGGTACTCGAACAACTGCGACTCCTGGAAGCCCTCGTCGACCATGGCTGCAGCCGGCATCGCCTGGAACTTCACCATCGGCATGGGCTGCGGCGCGGCCGGCGCGCGGTTGACCTCGCCGGCGACCAGCTTCAGCTTCGCGTTCGGGTACGACCCGCCGGTCTGGTTGACCACCGTCACCCAGGCCGCGAGGTCCATCGTGCAGGCGTCTTCATCGCCCAGCAGGGTGACGTTGTAGTCCGCCCACCAGGTCATGCCCTGGGTCTGGTAGGCGACCTCGGCGTCGTGCGTGCCGCCGCGCCTGGCGTCCACCAGCCAGACCAGGGTGGGTTTGGTGATGAGGCCACCCGGCAGGCTGGGAAAGGCAACATTGCTCCAGGCGTTGAGCGTGAGCACCTCGCCTGTGGGCTTTTCGAGGATCAGCCCGCCGCTGGCCGACAGCAGGCGGCCGCTGACCCGCTCCAGGGTGTCGCCGCGCTGCTGTTCGACGGTGATGATCTCACCGATGTAGCGCGCGATGAGTTTTTCCTGGCTCACCAGGTCGAACTGGAAGTTCTGTTCGATCACCCGCGTACCGGCCGGATCGGTCTTCGAGGCGAACGAAACCGTGGTCGGATCGATGCGTTTGGCGACGTCGGTGAAGCGGACCGGCCCGGTGCCGCGCGGCACTTCCATCCGGCGCGCGTCGCGCACCAGGGCATAACCCGGCACCTGCATCCCGTAGTTGGCCAGCGCCTCGACCGAAATCTGCCCCGGCACCGCGGACGAGTAGACGGTGAGCGCGTAGTCCGGGGCGTCGGCGGCGTGGCTGCTCATGGCGGCGATTCCGAGGGCGAGGGCGGTGGCGAGGGGGGCGTGGCGCATGGTCGATCCTTGTCGAGGGTGCCGGACGTGGAACGCACGATAGCGCGCGGCGGGGTTGCGCTCACTGGGACCGCTGGCGAGCGGTTCAGGCCGGGTTGCCGCGACGGGGCGATCGTGTCGCACGCGGGATGCCCCATGAACGTCGCTTACGGTATGGGAGCGCTGCGTCCAGCAGCGCAGCAGGAATCCAGTCTTGCGGTCGCGCGCTTCGCTCGCTCCTACAACAGCAGCGCAAGCACGAGGCCGGTGAAGAGCAGGCCGGCGATCCGCAAGCCCGAGCGCCAGCCGCGGTCCACGCGCCAGGGCCAGGGCATGGCGCGGCGCGCCAGGTACAGCGCGCCCGCCGCGCAGGCGATCGCGGCCAACCGCCACGCCATCCAGGGCACGCGCGCGAAATCGCCCATGCGCTCCATCAGCAGCAGGATCACGCCCATCGACAGCGCGACGCCGAGCACATCGAGGCGGTCCGGCGCGCGCTGCCGGTGCCCCGCGGCATGCGCGTGCGCCCTCCCGGTCACCGCCAGCGGCAGGATAGTGGCCAGCAGCAGGCCGCCGAGGGTCACGAAGACGGACAGGATGCCGTTGGCCTGCGCGCGTGGCGCGGGCTGCGCCGGATCCAGCAGGCGGCGCGCCAGCGCGTCGGCGTCGCCGACCGCGTTGGTCAGCACCACCAGGGCGATGCCTTCCGCCGGGACCAGCGCGAGGTGCGTGCGGAAGCCGCCGGTGCCGCCGTTGTGCCACCAGACCTCGCGCGGGCCGATCCGCGAGACGGCCCAGCCGAGCGCACCGCGGCGGCCCTGGGCCGCGTCGATCCCGACGCGCGGGCGCTGCGCGGCGCGCACCCAGGCTGGCGGGTCGCCGATCTGCGTCGAAGTGAAGGCCAGCAGCTGGTTCGCACTGGCCTGCAGTCCGCCGGCGGGGGCGTAGGCGTCGAGGTGCCAGGCCGGCGCCGGACGGAAGTTGGCGCGATGGCCCTGCACGAAGCGCGGATCGGACGGCGGCAGCGGCGCCAGCGGCCATGGGTCAAGGCCCAGCGGTTCGAAAACCCGGCGCCGCAGGGCGGTGGCGTAGTCGGCACCGAACCTGCGCGCCAGCAGTTGGCCGAGCAGGGCGACCGCGAGGTTGGAATAGGCAAACTCGCCCCGCGGTCCGAGATCCTCATTGGACAGCGCGGCCACCGAGCGGAAGATCTCGTCGGCCGTGCTGTCGGCATACGGATCGCGGCCGAAGGCGGCGCGCAGCAGCGGGCCGGCGTCCTTCGGCAGCCGCGGCAGGCCGCTGGCGTGGCTGGCCAGTTCGCCCAGCGTGATCGACGCCAGCGGTTCGCGCAGCGGGTGTTCCGGCGGGAACAGCGGCCCGATGAGCTGGTCCTCGGTGACTTCGCCTGCCTCGACCATGCGCGCGAGCAGCAGGGCGGTGAAGACCTTGCTGATCGAGCCGATCTCGAACACGCGGTCGCCGGGTGCGACCGGCGCACCGTCGTCGAGGCCGCGCGCGACGATCCGCGTGCGCCCGCCCTCCAGCACGCCGACGACCACCGCCGGCGCCTGCTTCGCGTCGGCGACGTAGGCGCGCAGCTCGGTCGCGATCGTCGCGTCGTCGGGCAGGGCCGCGTGCGCGCCCGCGGCGGGAAGCAGCAGGCAGAGGACGAGGGCGGGCGGGCGCATCAGGGCACCATCCAGGTCGCCATCCAGCGCTCGCCGTCGCGGCTGAAGCCGGCGCGGCGCTGGCCGCGCGCGGCCAGGTGCAGCCAGTCGATCGACTGCACGCGCACCGCGACCACGGCGAAGGCCTCGCGTCCGCGCGCGGTCAGTTCCAGCGGCGGCCGCAGCATGGCCAGTTCCGGCGGCAGGCCGGATGTGGGTGTGATGTTCGGCGTGCCGGGCGCGGCGGCGGTGAGGTAGCAGCGCCGCGACATTGCCGGCGTGGCCGCCCACGCCGAATCGACGCGCGCATCGTCGGCCTGCACGCTGGCGATGCCGCGCGCGCGCACCTGCACGCCGTCGCCGTAGAACACCAGGGCAACGCGCCGGTCGTGCAGCAGTTGGGCCAGTTTGGCGCTGCGCCGGTCGGTGTGGAAGCGCAGCGTGCCGGCCGCGCGGTCGGCGCCGCGCAGCACCACGGTGCGCGCATCCACTCCGTCGTCGCCGGAGGTGGCGACCACGCAGGTGCGGTAAGGATGCTGGCGCCGGCGCACCGCGGCCTCCAGCCGGGTCCAGGCGTCGTCCCACACGCCGTCGAGCGTGTCGGGCGCGGCGCGGTCGGCCGGGTCGACGTCGCGGTCGGTGGCTGGGTCGTCCGTCATCACCACACCCGGCAGAAGGCGGCTTTCAGGTAGCGGCTTTCCGGCACGTGGGCCAGCCACGGATGGTCGGGTCCGGCGCCGGTGACGCGCAGCACCTGCACGGTGCGGCCGGCGTAGAACGCCGCGCGGCGCAGCATGTCGAGGAACTGCTCCTCGCTGACCAGCCCGGTGCACGAGCAGGTGAGGAAGATGCCGCCGGGCTTGACCGCCGCCAGGGCGAGCTTGTTCATGTCGAGGTATTTCTTCAGCGCCGGGATCACCTGTTCGCGGTCGCGGGTCATCTTCGCCGGGTCGAGGACCACCACGTCGTACCGGGCGCGGTTGCCGACCGCCACGTCGCGCAGCCACGGGAAGATGTCGGCCTGCACGAAGCGCACGCGGGCCTTGTTCAACTTCGCGTTGCTCTCGGCGATGGCGAGGATCTCCTCGTCGAGGTCGATGGCGGTGACTTCGGTCGCCCCGCCGATGGTCTTGGCGTAAATGCCGAAGCCGCCCGAGTTGCAGCACAGGTCGAGCACCGTCCTGCCGGCGGTGAACTCGGAAAGCAGCTTCCGGTTGTCGCGCTGGTCGGCGAAGAAGCCGGTCTTGTGGCCGGTGCCCGGCGCGGCGCGGAAGCGCACGCCGTGCTCGGTGATGACCGTCGGCTCCGGCGGCGCGGGCGCCTTGCAGTCGAAGGACTCCTGCTTCTGCACGTGGGCTTCGGCGAACCAGTAGTGCGCGGCGCCCGGGAAGTGCGCGTCCAGCGCGCGGCGCACCTGGTCGCGCACCCGCCACATGCCGGCCGAGAAGTATTCGATCACCAGGGTGTCGCCGAAGCGGTCGACCACCAGGCCCGAGAGTCCATCGCCCTCGGAGTGGAACAGGCGGTAGGCGTCGGTGACGGCGTCGAGCCCGAGCGTCTCGCGGCGCAGCGCCACGGCGTCGGCGATGCGGCGCGCGAAGAAGGCCTCGTTGATCGCCTCGTCGCGGCGCTCGCTCAGCATGCGCAGCGCGATCCGTGAGTGTCCGTTGTAGAAGCCGCGCCCGCACCACTGGCCCTCGCGGTCGATCACTTCGACGACGCTGCCGGGCCTGGGCTTGGGTTCGGGCTTGTCCACCATCTTCTGGAACACCCAGGGATGGTTGGAGCGGCGTTCGATCTTGAGGTGGACGGTGGACAGAGGCGTGTTCATCGGGATTCATTGACCGCGCTGGCGGCGGCTCCAAGCAGCAGGCGCAGGCGCACGGTGGTCTGGTCGCGGTCGATCCTCGACGCGGCCACGTTAAGGACGAAGGCTTCCCAGGCGTCGACGTCGCGGCCCGGCAGACCGGGGTCCGGCAGGCGGCCGTTGGCGTCGAGGAAGACCAGGCAGGCCGCCAGCCCGACGCGCTTGTTGCCGTCGACGAAGGGATGGTTGCGGCACAGGTAGAACAGATACGCCGCCGCGATCTCGACCGGATCCGTGAACAACGGCGTGCCGCCGAAGGTCGCCTGGGGTGCTGCGGCAGCCGACTCGAGCAGGCCCTGGTCGCGGATCCCCTGCGCACCGCCGTGGGCGGCGATCACTTCCGCGTGGATGGCGACGACGGCGCTCGGCGTGAGGTGGGCGAAGCCTCTCACGCGAGCCGCTTGAAGACCGCCGCATTGCGCTGGATCAGTTCGCGCGCGCGATCGGCCGCATCGTCCGGCGTGATGGTCGGCCGGATCGGTGTGATGGTGATCGCGCCGCCCTCGTGCACTTCGACGTTGACCTGGTCGCCGGCCTTGAGGCGCGCGAGGTCGAGCAAGGCCGCGTCGAAGATCAGGCCGTGGGAGTTGCCGATCCGGGTGATGGTCTTGAGCATGCGGTAAAACTACGTTTTACGGATCGGAATTGCAAGTGCCGCAGCCATTGCGAACGCGGCCTTTCCCGGGCATCGGTCGCACAGGCCCCGTCGTCGGGCGCCCAGGCGCGCCCCTCCGTTCACTCCCCGCCCGCTCCGGTCGGAATCGCGAGCAGCAGTTCGTCCATCACCAGTGGATCGCGCGCGCCCTCGCCGCCGCCGAAGGCGTGCGAGCCCGCCGCCGGCTGCAGCGCGCGCCAGCCGCCGTCGTAGTCCCAGGTGGTGACCTGGATCCGCGCGCCCGCCAGGTTGCGGCGGCCGCCGAGCGCGGCCGCCGGGAAGGTGAACGCGATCCGCTTCGCTCGCGCATCGGCGGCGATCGTCGGCGCCGGCACCACGCTGCGGCCCTCGGCGATGGCCGACGCGCCTTCGGCCGCGAACAGCGCGTTCGACCAGCCATGGGCGCGCAGGCGGTACTGCCAGCGATGCCCGTCGGGAAACGTCGTGTTCTGCAGCGGCAGCGCGCGGGCGCCCGCCTCGCCGGGGAATGCGATCGCGATGCCGAAGGCGACGTGGTCGAAACCGTTGGCCGGATTCCACGAGGTGGTGACCTGCGCCAGCTCCAGCGTCAGGCGCAGCGCACCGCCGGAAACCTCGGCGGTCGCGCCGCGCAGGTCCGCCTGCCGGTTTTCGCCCCAGGTCGGGTCGGTCGGGTAGCGGTAGCGCCCCGCGGGGCCGGCATCGTCGCCCGCCGGATCGTCCACCCCGGCGGCGGCGGTCCATCGCCGCTCCACCCGGAAGGTCGCGGCATCGGATGCGGTGCCCGACTCCGGGTGCCAGGCCACCAGCCGGTGCCAGACGGTCGGGTCGACCATGCTCGCGGTGTCGATCCGCGTCCCCCAGCGGCCATCGGCATCCGCGTGTACCGGCAGTGCGCGGTCGAGCGCCCCATCGACCACCAGCGCGAACGCCGTGGTGCCGGACGCGGTGCCGCCGATGTCGAGGTCGTCCGCGACCGGCGCGGAAGGCAGGGGGTCGATCGTGATCGCCACGTCCGCCTGCGCCACGTCCGCCTGCACCGGTGCAGCGTCGGCATCGGTCTCTTCAGCGATCCACACCCAGCCCGCGCGCGGCGGCAGTTCGACCGCCACCCGACCCCCCGCGCCGACCACCAGCGCGGGCGCTGCGCCGTCGATCGAGAAAGCCGGCCGCAGCCGGGTGCCGGCGGGCAGGCCGGTGTCGACGCTGTCGAGCAGCGCGGCGCCTGCGGAGGTGTTGAGCGCCACCAGCGCCGTGGCGCCCTGGTGCCTGGTGCGCCACGCGATCGCGCCCGGACCGGCGTTGTTTTCGTGCACGACCTCGGGCGTGCCGCGGCTGAAGACGCGGTGCCCGCGGCGCAGCGCGGTGGCCGCGGCGATGTAGCGGTACAGCGGGGCGTCGGCGTCGAAGCGGTCGCGCCCTCCGCCGCCCCAGCCGGCCCCGAACATCGACTCCCGGGTCCGGGTGAAGCCCTGCTCGGTGCCGTAGTAGATCGTCGGGATGCCGGGCAGGGTCATGATCGCGAGCAGGGCCAGCCGGAGTCCGGCTTCGTCGGCGCCGGCGAGGAAGCGGTCCACGTCGTGGTTGTCGACGAAAGTCGGCATCCAGTGCGCGCGCCGGTGCACCGCCAGCATGCTGCGGATGCGATGGCCGAGCGCGGCGGTGGGCGAACCGCGTGCGAACACGTCGACCACGGTGCCGTAAAGCGGGAAGTTGAGCATCGACGGCATCGTGCCGTGGACGCCATCCATGTAGCGCTCCATCTTGCGCGCCTGCCGGTCCTGGAACGGGCGGTCGATGCCGAAGCCCTCGCCGAACACGAGGAAACCGTCGCGCCCGGTGGCGCGTGCTGCGGCCAGCGCGCCGGGCGCGTCACCGTCGCCGCCGTAGACGAAGTCGTCGAGGAAGCCGGGCTCGACGTAGAACGCGGTATCGACCCGGAAGGCATCGACCCCGACTTCGCGGATCCAGTGTGCGTAGGAGCGCCGCAGCGCATCCCGCACCACCGGATTGCCGGTGTCCAGGTCGTCGAGGTCGGACAACTGGAAGGTGAGTTCCTGGCTGCGGTCGCCGATGTCGCGGATGGTCGGCGTCCAGTGGTAGATCGATGCCGCGCGCTGCGCCGGGTCGCGCGGGTCATTGAGGTCAAACGGCGCCTGCGTCGGACCGCGACGCCCGCTGCGGTCAGGGTTCGCGGCCCAGCCCAGCGCCGGTTCGTCCGCCGACCAGGCCGCCGGATAGCGGAAGAAGTTGCCGACGTGATTGAGGACGATGTCCTGCACCAGGTACATGTCGCGCGCATGCAGGCCACGCGAGAGCGCACGGTAGTCGTCCAGCGTGCCGAAGTGCGGGTCGACGGCGGAGAAGTCGGTCGCCCAGTAGCCGTGGTAGCCGCCGTAGTCGTTTGCATCGTCCCACCACTGGTGCGCCACCGGAGGGGTGATCCACAGCGCGGTCGCGCCCAGTCCGCGGATGTAGTCGAGCCGGCGCAGCGCGCCGGCAAGATCGCCGCCGCTGTAGCGGCGGCGGTCGGCCGGCTGGTGTTCGCCCTCGCCCTGGTCGTTGTTCGACCGGTCCCCGTCGTCGAACCGGTCCAGCATGGCGAAATAGATGATCTGGTCGCGCCAGTCGGGCGAAGCAACGTGGAGCGGCCCGGCGCCCAAAGCCGCGACCGGCCATATTGCAATGCAGCATGCGGCGTGCATCAAGCAACGCCGGAAGCGGACCCCCGGTCGATGCTGCACCGCGTCACGCGCGGAGGAATGCGCCGGAGCAAGGCGGGTCCCGAGTTCGACTGAGGCGTGTTTCACGCGATCGCACCCCCTGCCATGACCCCGCACCTCGCGGGGCCCGCTCCATAGCCTCGCATGACGACCGTGTCTGCAAATGTTATGAATACGTTTGCAAATCGACCAATGGCCGGAAGCGGACGGCTAGCATCGCGGTCCATTCGGGTCCGTGTGCCCGGAGTGTCCGGTCGTCGCGGCGACATCGGGTCGAAGCGCGGTCCATCTGGTTTCTCGTCGAGGGGAGGCTTTCATGTTGAATTTGAAGCGCAACACGCTGAGCGTCGCGCTGGCATCGGCCATTCTGGCCACCGCCGGCGCCGCACGGGCGGAACAGGCGGCTGCCGAGCTGTCGCTGAAGGTGGCCGATGCCCAGGAAGGTGCGGCCAAGACCGACGAGGAAAAAGAACTCGAGGCGATCACCGTCCTGGGCATCCGCGGCTCCATCGAGCGCTCGATCGATCTCAAGGTGACCTCCGACTCGATCGTCGAAGCAATCTCCTCCGAGGACATCGGCAAGCTGCCCGACATCTCGATCGCCGACTCGATCACCCGCCTGCCCGGCCTCGCCGCGCAGCGCGTGGCCGGTCGCGCGTCCACCATCAGCATCCGCGGCCTCGCTGGCGATTACGGCACCACGCTGCTCAACGGCCGCGAACAGGTCTCGGTCGGCGACAACCGCACCGTCGAGTTCGACCAGTACCCGTCCGAACTGATCAACCAGGTGGTGGTCTACAAGACCGCCGACGCCGGCCTCGTCGGCCAGGGCCTGTCCGGCACCGTCGACCTGCGCACCGTGCGCCCGCTGATGTTCCAGGAGCGCGTCACTTCGGTGAACGTGCGCGGCGAGAAGAACTCGCTCGGCGAGATCAACGAGGAAGGCAGCGACGTCGGCAATCGCATCAGCGCCTTCTACGTCGACCAGTTCATGGACGGCAACCTCGGCGTCGCGCTGGGCTACGCCCGCCTCGATTCGCCGGGCCAGGCGCAGCGCTACGAGGCCTGGGGCTTCCCGAACAACATCGCGCCGGCCAACGGGGCGTTCACCCTGGGTGGCGCCAAGCTGCAGGGCACCTCGACCGACAATGTCCGCCAGGGCTTCATGGGCGTGTTGGAGTACAACGCCTCCGACAACTGGTCGACCACCGTCGACATCTACTACTCGCAGTTCGACAAGGCCGAAACCACCCGCTTCATGGAAGTGGGCTTGGGCTGGGGCGGCGGCGTATCGCTGGTCAACCCGACGGTCAGCGGCGGGGTCACCACCGCCGGCACCTTCAACGGCATCCGCCCGGTGCTGCGCAACGACCTGAACGAAGGTGACGACAAGCTGTTCGCGATCGGCTGGAACAACGTCTTCACCATCAACGAGGACTGGCAGTCGACCTTCGACCTGAGCCACTCGACCGCCGACCGCGAGGAAAGCATTCTCGAAACGTATTCGGGCACTCGCGCCGGCGTGACCGACAGCGTCGCATTCACGCTGAACCCGAACACCATCCCCAACTTCACCTTCAGCCGCGACTATCGCGAGCCGGGCCCGCTGGTGCTCGGCGATCCGGGTGGCTGGGGCCAGGATGGCTACATCAAGAAGCCGCAGATCGACGACTCGCTGACCTCGGTGCGGCTCGACTTCACCCGCAGCTTCGTCGACGGGATGTTCTCCAGCGTCGAGTTCGGTCTGAACTATGCCGACCGCGAGAAGCAGCGCCAGGTGCCTGAGGCCTTTCTCGACCTGCTCAACAACCGCGCTCCGGTCGCGGTCGACTCGTCGCTGATCGTGCGTCCGGTCGATCTCGGCCACCTCGGTCTGCCGGGCACGTTCTCGTACAACATTCCGGCGGTGCTGGCGCGTTACTACCGGCTGCGCGACAACATCAACGCCGACATCACCAACAAGCAGTGGACGGTGTTCGAGGAGATCACCACCGGCTTCGTCCAGGCCAACCTCAACACCGAGGTGTTCGGCATCCCGCTGCGTGGCAACCTCGGCATGCAGCTGGTGCACGCCGATCAGAGTTCGGACGGCTTCACCGTGGTGCAGGGCAACGCCGCGAACGCAATTCCGTTCTCGGGCGGCACCGACTACACAGACTTCCTGCCGAGCATGAACCTGGTGTTCGACTTCGGCGACGAGTGGATTGGTCGTCTCGGCATGGGCCGCCAGCAGGCGCGTCCCCGTGTCGACCAGATGCGCGCCAACAACAATTCCAGCCTCGAGTTCACCGGCCCGAACCAGGGTCGCTGGTCGCGCAACGGCGGCAATCCCGAACTGCGCCCGTGGGAAGCCAACGCCTACGACATCTCGATCGAGAAGTACTTCGCGGAGCGCGGCTACGTCAGCCTCGCCTACTTCTACAAGGACCTCCGCACCTACGTCTACGACCAGACCACGGAGTTCGACGCTCGCGGGCTGCCGATTCCGGCCGGCTACACCGGCCCGACGCCGCGCCCGGTCGGCTTGTACTCGCGGCCGGCCAACGGCGAGGGCGGCAACATCAAGGGCTGGGAGTTCTCGGTCTCGGTGCCGTTCGACCTGATCAGCGACGCGCTCGAGGGTTTCGGCATCCAGGGCAATTACTCCGACACCAGCTCGTCGATCAAGCGCCTCGGTCCGGACGGCCCGGATGAGCCGATCGCCGGCCTGTCCGAGGAAGTCACCAACATCTCGCTGTACTACGAGAACTACGGCTTCCAGGCCCGCGTGGGCCAGCGCAAGCGGTCCGATTTCCTGGGTGAGATCCAAGGCTTCGGCGCCGACCGCGCGCAGGTCTACATCGACGGCGAGTCGGTGACCGACGTGCAGATCGGCTACACCTTCCAGGAAGGTTCCTCCCTGGAGGGGCTGTCGATCCTGCTGCAGGTCAATAACGTCACCGACGAGCCATACCGCCAGTTCTTCCTCAACAACGGCATCACCCAGCGTTACGAGGAATACGGCCGCCAGTACCTGCTGGGCGCGACCTACCGCTTCTGATCCGCGTTTCACCGACCCCCGCCGGCCTCACGCCGGCGGGGCTTTTTTTGGGGTCCGGCCACGGCTTTTGGAGTGGCGCGTGCGCCGATACCTCGCCCTGACGCCGGGGCATGCGCGGGCACTGCACGTCCAAAGCACGTGCATGGTTCGCAAGCCGATCCGGTCGCGGCCGAGCAGTGGACCCTGTCCAGCGACCCGCCGGCGGGTGGCGAAGGCCGTGGAGCCGCCGGCCGACACCTCCTCCTGGTCGGCCGTGAATCAACCGGCCCAAGGCGCCGCCGCCGTGAATCACACCGCAACACCGAGCAGGCGTGCGACGGCCGACTCCAATCGCCTCAGGGAAGGACGCACGACCGGGGACCTCCATCCCTGTCTGCCGGGGGCGCACGCCCCACTCGCAGCAGCGAGCCGCGCCTGGCAGACCCTGATCCCGCCGTCGCGCGGCGCCAGCGAACCCCGCCTCCCTGCGCTCGCCCTTTTCCGTGTCGCTGTTCTGGGCTCCGCAGCGGGAGGCGGGCTGCCTTGGGGCCACCGCCACGCGGCGCGGACGGACCGCATGGCCCGGGCGCAGCGCAGACGGATGGGCCTTACGTGTTGGCGAGGGATTGCGATGGATCGCCTGCTTGGCCGCGTGGCCCCGTTGGTCGCATTGACCGTTCCGGCCGCGGTGGCGCCCAGGCCTTGAGGGCACATCGGCGAACGGCTGGTCGCCCACGGCGTCGTGGCCACGGACTTCATCGGCTCAGATGCCGGGCCGGGTGGGACCCAGTTGCGCCTCACCACGATGGACAGGATCGCCGTCGGCGGCCGCGGCCGCGACCGCTACAGGTCTGGCGGCTGCTTGCCGCGCAGTGGCGCCATGTTCTGCTCTTGCACACCGCCCAGCCACAGCATGTGCGCC
The DNA here is from genome assembly GCA_002405525.1 of Proteobacteria bacterium UBA4656. Lineage (GTDB taxonomy): Bacteria > Pseudomonadota > Gammaproteobacteria > Xanthomonadales > Ahniellaceae > UBA4656. The sequence continues at coordinate 12,446 of DHLY01000164.1, read as the reverse complement.
GCTCCTGCGCACCCCTGTGCCCGTAGCATTCGCGCGTCCATGCACGTCAAGGTGAACGTTGACGTTGAGTGCACTGCCGAGGCGCTGGATCAGGGTCAACACGCGGGCGGCCGGCGCCGGGCGCGCCGCCGCGGGCGCAGGCGATGGGGTCTGCGCGGCGGGCCGGGTCTTTTCGCCGCACGCCTTCAGCAGGCCCGTACTGGCCAGCGAGGTCAGCGACCGCAGCAGCGAGGCGAAGCGGCGGCGCGTGGTCATCGGCGTCTGCCCGGTTTGCCGACGACGGTCTGCGGGTGTCGGCAATGTGCCCCATTCGGGCGTGGATTCCCCGGTTATTCGATTGCTGGCCGCGGACGGGCCTTGCGCTGCGCGAAGGATGGCGGATGCCGGCCCAGGCGCTGGCAGAACCGGGCCCCTCTGTGAGGGCGAACGCGCCAGCGCCCGCGCGCGATCTCACCGGGACATCGGCCATCTTCGCCCGCAGGGGAGGTGCGCGAGGCGCGCGGCGCGGCTCTGCGAACGGTCGGGATGCACCGCAGCACTCGCGCGCGGTCGGGGCCGTCCACCGCGCGGGAGGCGTGCGGATGCGGCGAGCCGAGCGCGCACCGCGTCAGGGCGAATCACGCCGCGTCGCGGGCTGCCTATGCTGTCTCTCCCACCATCCGGAGGTCCTTCAGCATGCGCCTCGTCGCTTTCGCCCCCTTGCTCTTGTGCAGTGCCGCCGCGTTCGCCGCAAGCGCCCAATACACGCTGGATTCGCGCCACAGCAACGTGCATTTCGGCTACGACTACGACGGATATGCACGCCAAGTGTTCGCCATGCACGCCCCCGCGGCGGAGCTGAGCTTCGATGCCGCCGATCCGAGCGCATCCACGCTGCGCGCGTCGGTGCCGATCTCCGGCATCTCGACCGGGCTGGAGTCGTTCGACAGCAAGTTCCAGACCGCGGAGTACTTCGACGCCGCGTCGTTCCCGCAGGCGACGTTCACGAGCACCACCGTGCGTGTCCCATCGCCCGGGCGGCTGCAGGTCGACGGCGATCTGTCGCTGCGCGGCGTGAGCCGGCCGGCAACGATGGAAGTCACCCTCAACAAGCCCGCCGCGGGCGAGGCAGCGGGCGCGGACACGCTCGGGTTCCGCGGCGTGATGCGCGTGCGGCGCAGCGAGTTTGGTTTGGGCATGTACGGCGATTCGGTGGGCGACGAAATCGAGATCGTGGTCAACGCGATCTTCAAGGCGAAGTGAGGCGCACCCGTGGCATCCGGTGGCCGGGCGCGCGGCCATGACGGGCGCGGACGGCAGAAGCGGCGCGCGCTACGGCACGCTGATGATCGGCCCGCCCTGGGTGATGCCGATGGGGGTGATCGTGGCGCCCGGGGTCGGGACCTCGATGACCATCCTTGCGGTATCGCCGATCAAGCTGAAGGTCTCTGCCTGGCACGAGTCGGTTGAACTGGCCGTGCTCGCGCTCGCGCTGCTGCGACTGGCCTCGCGCGCCGCACGCGGCGCGCCGCCGCTGCCGGTGTCAATGCCACGCTGGCAGCGGTGGGCGGCGCACGGCGAACACGGCGCGCTCTACCTGATGATGTTGGCGTTGCCGGTCACCGGTGGGTTGCAGGCCTCGGCGGCCGGGTTCCCGCTGTCGTGATTCGGGCTGTTCAAGGTGCCAGCGCTGGTCGCACGCGACTGCGAGGTCTTCGCTTCCTGGCAGCAGGTCCACGAGTTCATGGCCTGGACGCTGCTGGCACCGGTCGCGATCCGCGTGGCGGCGGCGCTCAAGCACCACGGGGTCGATCACGACGGGGTGTTGCCGCGCATGCTGCCGCGGCGTGCGCCGCGCCGTAAGCCGGAAGGAGCCGGGTCCTGAGCGCAGCCCAGACGATGCTTGCGGCGGCGCTGCTGCTGGGCATACAGGCAGACGCGCGCCACGGATGCCGCAATCGCGAATCAATCGAGCAAACGATTGATTCCTCGGGAGCGAGTCCGGGCATGCGTCGGACTCGCAACGTTGAGAAAGTGCGGGAAAGCACTTTCTCGACCGCCCGCGGGGGGCGGGGCGTGGCGCATCGCGATCTCTCGGTGTAGCCGCCGCACCCCACGGGGACAGGTGGGTCGCCCCTCGCCCCAATCCGTCGTTCCGACCCGCGCTCTTGGCGCGAGCGTTCGGCGGGCCGCCGCCTGCTACGGCATCTCCCGCCTGACCCACCTGGTGAGAGGGGCTGGGTGCGCCGCATGTCGCTTCAAGGCTGCGACAGCGCGCTGCGAATGCTGATCGTGCGGCGCGTGCGAGGCCCCGCGCGCGAGGCGCGTCGAGACGGCCCCGCCTCAGAGCGAATACCCGAACTGCTGCCGGAACTGCTCGGCGAACTCGTCGCGGGTGAAGCGCTGGTTCTGAGTGCCGGGGTGCTCGATCTTGAGCGCGCCCATCAGGGATGCGATGCGGCCTGAGGTGGCGAGGTCCATGTCGCGGGTGAGGCCGAAGATGAGTCCCGCGCGGTAGGCATCGCCGCAGCCGGTCGGGTCGGTGATGCGCCGCTCGGCGGCGGGCGGGATCTCGAGCAGGCCCTTGCGGGTGTGGATCAGCGATCCCTTCGGGCCGCGGGTGACGATGTACGCCGTCACCCGGTCGGCGATCTGTGCCTCGCTCCAGCCGGTGCGCTGCTGCAGCAGGTTGCTCTCGTAGTCGTTGACGGTCACGTAGTCGGCCTGCTCGATGAAGGCACGGAACTCGGCGCCGTCGAACAGCGGCAATGCCTGGCCGGGATCGAAAATGAAGGGAATGTCGGCTTCCGCGAACTCGCGCGCGTGCTTCAACATGGCTTCGCGCGTGTTGGGCGCGACGATGCCGAAGCGCGCGCCCGGAATCCTGCGCGCGTCGATGTCCACCGAGCGCACCATTGCGCCCGGGTGGAAGGCGGTGATCTGGTTGTCGTCGAGGTCGGTGGTGATGTAGGCCTGCGCGGTGTAGAGCTCCGGGATCTCGATCACGTGCGTGAGGTCGATGCCGCAGCGCGTGAAGTGTTCGCGGTAGGGCCCGAAGTCCTGACCCACCGCCGACATCGGGATCGGCGACTCGCCGAGCAGCCGCAGGTTGTAGGCGATGTTGCCGGCGCAGCCGCCGAATTCGCGACGCATGCGCGGCACCAGGAAAGCCACGTTCAGGATGTGCACCTTGTCCGGCAGGATGTGGTTCTTGAACTGGTCCTGGAACACCATGATGGTGTCGTAAGCGAGCGATCCGGAGATCAGGGCGGACATGGGGCAGGGCCTCGGGCAAAGCGCGGATTCTGCGCGAAAAGCGCGGTGGCGTCGAATCAGGACGGGCGCGCCGGCGCGGACAGTGCAGGCGCGGTGCTCACGGGTCCGGGCCGAGCGCGGCGATGCGAGCGTCGATCAGCGCGCGCTCGGCGTCGGATCGCGCCTGCGCCCGGGCGGCGCGCCACGCCTCGAGGGCTTCGCCCTCGCGACCGACACGATGCAGGAACTCGGCTCTCGCGGCCTCGCCGAAGGGATAGCGCTCGCGCGGCAGCAGCGGCAGCGTGGCCTCGACGGCGGCCAGACCTTCCGCGGCACCGCGCGCCTCGCCGAGCGCTATCGCATGCGCCAGCCGCGGCACGGGCGCCGGGTCGAGCGCGAGCAAGCGCTCGTACCAGCCGACGATCGTGGCCCAGTCGGTGGCCGCGTAGGAAGGGGCGGCGGCGTGCGCGGCGGCGATCGCCGCCTCGCAGTGCCAGCGGGTGAGGCGGTCGCCGCGCCCGGCGCGCGCGAGGTGCCGGTGGCCGAGCGCTACCAGGCCCGCGTCCCAGCGCTCGCGCGGCTGCTCGGGCAGGCGCAGCGGCGTGCCGTCGGCGTCGACGCGGCCCGACAGGCGCGCGGCGTGCAGGCACATCAGGGCCGCCAGCACGTCGGCCTCCGGCGCGCCCGCCACCGGGTGGGCGGCGAGTGCGCACACCAGGCGCAGCGCCTGGAAGCAAAGCTCGCGTCGCGCGTAGGACGATCCCTGCGCGCTCTGGTAGCCCTCGTTGAACATCACGTACAGCGCGGTCAGCACGGCGTCGCGCCGCGCCGGCAGTGCGTCGGGGCTCGGCACGGCGAGCGGCTCGCCGAGTGCGGCGAGCCGCTCGCGCGCACGCTCCAGGCGCTTGGCGAGCGCGGCTTCGGTCAGCAGCAGCCCGGCGGCGAGTTCGCGCACGCCGAGGCCGCCGAGCGTGCGTAGTGCGAGCGCCACCTGCGCGACTGGCGGCAGCGCGGGATGGCAGACCGCGAACAGGAGGGCCAGTTCGTCATCGTCGAGCTCGCGGGCGAATCGCTCGCGGTTGTCCGGCGACGGCGCTGCGGGCAGATCATCCAACGCATGTCCGGTCTCGCGCCGCGACGCCCAGCGATGTTCGTCGATCAACGCGCGGCGCGCGGCCTCGAACAGCCACGCCGCCGGATTTTCCGGCATGCCGTCGAATGGCCAGTGGCGCAGCGCGGCGACCATCGCCTGCTGCAGCGCGTCCTCGCAGGCGGCGAGCCGCGCGGTGCCGGCGTGGCGCAGCAACTGCGCCAGCAGGCGGCCGTGGTGTTCGCGGAACAGCACGGCCAGCCGGGAGACGACCTCGCTCACGCGCGGGCGTCCACCTCGCGCAGCTCGATCCAGTTGCCCGGCAAGTCCAGGTGCGGGCAGGTGTCGGCGATCCGGCGCGCGGCCTCGCGGTCGGCCGCGCTGACCATGAAGAAGCCGCCGATGACGTCCTTGGCCTCGGCATAGGGGCCGTCGGTGGCCAGCGTGCCGCCCGCGCTGCGGCGCAGGTGCAGACCACCGTCGTCGGTGAGCTTCTGCGAGGGCCCCAGCAGGCCGCGTTCGCCCAGCGCCGCCGCCCAGGCGGCGTAGCGTTCGATGATCGCGCCCATTTCCTCCGGGCCCATGCCGGCATAGGCGGCGGGCGTTTCGTGCAGCAGCAGCAGATACGGTTTCATGGCGATGTTCCGTGTGCGCAGCGGCCCCGATGGCTGCTGTCAACGGGATGACGATCGAGGCCCGCCGGATCTGACATCGCCGTGGCGGGCATCCTCGCCGGCCCGCGGTTTGGCTACAAGTGATTGATCAGTGTAGCCTTTCGGAAGCGGCGGCGGGCGAGGGTCCGCACCGCGCGGTTTCCGTTCACGCTGGGAGTGCGCCGATGCTCAAGATCCTGGTGGCCAGTTCCAAGGGCGGTTGCGGCAAATCGACCGTCTCGACCAACCTCGCGGCCCATTTCGCGCAGGCCGGCAAGAACACCGCGATTGTGGACGCCGACCGGCAGGGATCGTCCTTCCACTGGTGCCAACGCCGGCCCGAGAACGTGCCGGGGGTGCTCGGCATCGAGGGCGCGCGGCGCGGCTGGGCGGCGCGGCTGCCGGCCGACACCCAGCGCGTGATCGTCGATACCGCGGCCGGCATCCGTGCTGCCGAGGTCGGCGAGTACCTCGACGACGTCGACGCGCTGGTGGTGCCGGTCCTGCCCTCGGTGTTCGACCTCGAGGCCAGCACGGCCTTCCTCGCCGAGGTGGCGGAACTGCCGCGGATCAAACGCGGCAAGGTGCCGGTGGCGCTGGTCGCCAACCGGCTCAAGCCATGGACCAGCAACTCGCAGGAGCAACTGGCGGCGATGAAGGGTCTGCCCTTCCCGGTCGTCGCGCAGTTGCGTGACTCGCTGGGCTACGTCGTGCTCAGCGGGCTGGGCAAGAGCATCTTCGATTACGGGTCGGAAAACGTGCGCGGCCACCAGGAGGACTGGGCGCCGCTGCTCAAGTGGCTGAAGAAGGCCGGCTGAGAGGCTGGCAGAAAACAGCCTGTCCGGCAGGCCGTGGGTGCCCCGCGCGCGGGTCCTGCACGCCAGTATGCGTCGCGGGAGCGAGTCCAGACCCTCCCCGGGCTCGCGACCGGAAAAACCCGCAGGATGCGGGTTATTCACAGGCGCCCAGCGGTCGCGGTACCGACGAGGGCGACGCGTCCCGTCAGCGGCCGGTGTCCGATCCCGGCTCCGCGTGCACGTCGCGGGCGCTCCGATTCGGCCCGTGCCCTCAGTTGCCGGGCAGGCTGCCGCCGGACCATCCGGGCACGAAGATCTCGATCGACTTCACGTCCCGCGGGCTCATCGACAGCGTGATGCCGCCCTCGGAGGCGTCCAATGCGAGATCCATGCCGATCGAGTTCCACTTGGTCAGTCGCCCCGTGCGCTGCGTGCCGTGCACGGTGGCTACACGCAGCATCGCGCCCTCGCGGCCGCGCAGGTCGGCATAGGGAACCCCGACCCAGTCGTCGCCCTGCGCGGCGATGGGCGCCGCCGGAGCGCCGGTGGCGACCGGCATCTTCGACGTGCCGGTGCCGACCGGCGTTGCCGGGGTGCCGCTGGCGACCTGCGGAGCGGCGGTCTCCGCCGGCCGCCGCGGCGCGACGGCGGCGCGGCGGGCGGCCTCCTCGGCCTCGATCTGTTGGGCCAGCGTGCGCGGCACCTCGCGCATCGGCACCGGCTCCACCATCGCGACGTCCATCTGCCGCGGCACCGTCGAATCGTGGCCGACCTGCCAGCGGATCACCGCACCGAGCGGCGCGTCGCCCCTCAGCGAGGCGATGGCGATCGGCCGGCTCGGCATGCCGTTGACCAGCAGCCGGCCGCCGCTACGCGCGAACGTCCCGTAGGCCTGCCAGAAGGCGTCGCTGGGCACCATTCCCGCCGCGCGCAGCATGCGCTGCGCCACCGCGAGGTTGGCGGCGTGGAATGCCTCCGCGTCCTGCCGGTTGCGGGTCGTGCAGGCCGCATTGCGCGCTGCCGCGAAGCCCTCGTCGATGAACGCCAGCGCCACGTTCTCGAAGGCGGCGCCGGCCAGGGCCCCGAGGTTCCCGCTGGTGCCGCCGGGCACGCGCAGCCGCAACTGCAGGTTGAAGGCGGCGGAGCCCGCGCGCTCCACGCCAGTCTCCAGGCGCATCAGGTCGTCGACCCCGAAGTCGTAGCGCACGAACAGCCGCGGCGCCTGCCGCGGCAGGCCGAGGGCCACCAGGTCGCCGTCGGTGAACGGGTCGTCCTGGCAGCCGGCGTGATCGAACAGCGCGCCGCTGGCGGCGCCGATCACCGCCGGCTCCGAGCTGTCGAGCTCAAGCAGCGAGGTGTCCAGACCGTCGACGCTGACGCCGAAGCGCTGCGGGAAGCCGCGCGGGCCGAGCAGCACCGTGCGCAGCAGCCAGCCCAACCCGGGCGTGCTCAGCGTCACGCGCTCGGCACGCAGGGTGCCGAACTGGCCCGCCACGCCGGCCACTTCGATCCGTTCGACCCCGATTTCACCGTTCAGCCGCGCGAAGCTGCTGCCCCGGTTGATGACGGCGAACGGCCGGGCCTGCTCGATCCAGCGATCGACCGTCGCCGCGACGCGCCACTTGATCACCAGCACGCCCAGGACGACCGGGAGCGCCAAGGCCACGCCGGCCACCGCCAGGGCCTTCTTGAGCTTCATCGGCATCGTCCCGCGCATTTCGTGGCGGCGAGTCTCGCAGGCACGGGCAGGGCGGACAAGCGACGTGCCGGCACCGGCACGCGCGAGCACGCGTCGAGTCAACAAATCTCACATTTACCGCGGCCGATTCCGCGGCCGTGAAGCCGGCGGCGTGGACCGGCTTCTCGCGCCGCGCGCCGACGCGCGCGCGGCGCACGCGCACGGTGCGCAACCCGAGCGCGCGCCGCCGGTACGCCTGCCGCCTCGCGTCCCGTACGCCCGTCGCATGCCGCGGGTCGTCCGTGTGAGGCGCGGGCAGCATTCGGAACGCGCTGCCGCGCACCGTGCGCGCGGCTTGGCCCCGGAGATCTGGGTCCGCGGCCTCCCGGAGCCTGTGAAGAATCCCACTTGCTGTGGGTTTTTCCAGTCGCAAGTCCGGAGAGCCGGTCCGGACTCGAACCCGCGCATCATGCACGGGGTGTGCATAACCCGCGCGCGCCATCCATGGCCTGACCGACCGGCTGTTGTTCACGGCCTTTCAGCGTGCCAGCGCGGCGATGCGCCGCGCGAACAGCGGCCACAGCGGTGCCGGCAGGTCGTGCCCCCAGCCTTCGATGCGCTCGAAGCGGCCCTGCGGCAGGTGTCGCGCGAGATCGTGGCCGTGGGCGAGCGGCAGCATCGGATCGGCGTCGCCGTGCAGGATCTGTGTCGGGGCGTGGATCGTGCGCAGCAGCGGCCGGCGATCGCCGTCGGCGAGAATCGCGGCCAGTTGGCGCAGTGCCCCCGCGCCGGCCGCGGCGCGGCGCGCGGCGGCGATCGCGTGGGCGCGGATCTGGTCCGGTGGCGTGGGGTAGCGCGGGCTGCCGATGGCGCCGAACAGGCGCACCGAAAAGTCGGCCGCCTGCTCGGGCGTGTGTGGGACCCCGGGTCGGGTGCGCGCCACCGCCAGCACCCGCGGTCGCGGCGGCGGCAGGCCGAGGCGCCCGCTGCTGCTGGCCAGCAGGGTCAGGGAGCGCATTCGCGCCGGATGGCGCGCCGCAAGATGCTGGGCGATCATTCCACCCATCGAGATGCCGGCTACATGGACACTCTCGATCCCGAGGTGGCCGAGCAGGGCGGCCGCATCGTCGGCGAGGTCGGCCAGCGAATAGGGCAGGGCGGCGCGTGCGCCGACCAGTCGCAGCGCGACCACGCGCGCGAGGTTCGGCACTCCGGCCTCGTCGTGCCGTCGCGACAGACCGACGTCGCGGTTGTCCAGCGTGACGACGCGGAATCCATGGTCGGTGAGGTGGTCGATGAAGGGCGCCGGCCACGCCACGCGCTGCATCGCGAGGCCCATCAGCAGCAGCAGCGGCTCGCCATCGGCGGGGCCGGCGACGTCGTAGTCGATCGTGGTCCCGGCGAGGTCCGCCTGCGGCATCGGGCTTGGTGCGACGCGTGGTCAGCCGGCCTGCGGCCCGCGGAAGAACACGCCGTGCAGGCCTTCGCGCCGGAACGGTCGCCAGCGGCCTTCGGCCTGCGCGAGGCGGTCGGCCACCGCGTACAGGGCGAGCGGGTTGAAGCCGATGCCGAAATGGCTGGCACTGACCTCGATGTTCTCGACCCCGCGGCCTTGGCGCTGCACGCTGCAGCGCCAGTGCACCACGCCGTCGCTGCGCGAGTAGATCGAGGTGGAGGGCACCGGTGGCGGCTCGTGAAGGCGTTCGATCAGGCGCGGATCGTCGGCGCGGTGCCCGGACAGCAGGCGGAACAGCGGATAAGCATTGGTCGCTCGCGGATGGCCGGCGAACGGCGAGCCGAGCGTGATCACCTGCCGCACCAGATCCGGGTGCAGTTTCGCCACTTCGCGCGCGTACACACCGCCGAGGCTCCAACCGACGAGCGACACCTTGCGCCCGTACTTTTCCGCGATCTCTAGTACCCGCTCGCGGCAGCCGGCCAGTACGCCGTGGCGCGGCCCGACGTTGAAGCCCTGGGCCCAGCCGTAGCCGGGATAGCCCAGCCGCCGTGCGAACTGGCGCAGCAGCAGGGTCGAGGTGTCCGATGCGGCGAGCCCGGGAAACACCACCACCGGCTGGCCGTCGCCGCGCGGCAGGCGGTGCGCAATCAGCAGGCTCAGCAGGCCGGCCCCGAGTTCGGCCGGTGCGCGCGCCTCCAGCGCCACCTTGCCCCAGCCGGGCGCGGCCAGCGGCTCCGGGTCCTGTGCTGCGCGGTTGCGCATCGCGCGCGGGTGCTCGCGGCGCGCGCTCATCGCACGTCCCGCCGTGCGGCCGATCGAGGTGCGGTCCGCCGCGCGCGCGGTGGCTTGCGCTTGGCCACGGCGCCGCGCTCGGGCGACCGCCGCGCCGGGGCCAGCGCGGCGGCGGCCACGGTGCCGAGCTCCGCGAAGGCCTCGCGCACGTCGTCCATCAGGTCCGGCAGGTCCGGCACGTTGTCGGGACAGGCCACCACCCCGACGTCGAGCGCGCCGTCGTAGCTGTGCACGGTGAGGTTCAGCGCCAGTCCGTGCACCACGATCGACACCGGGTAGTAGGCACGCATCCGCGCCCCGGCGAGGTACAGCGGCACCGGCGGCCCCGGCACGTTGGACACCACCAGGTTGGCCGGCAGGGGGATGCGGCCGGCCAGCCGGGTGCGCTCGAACAGGCGCGCCAGCCCGCCGAACAGCCACGGTGCGCCGAGTGACGGGAAGTCGGTCGGGATCAGCGTCCGCAGGTCGGTGGTGGCGGCCTTGAGCGCGTTCATCCCCGCATGGATGGCGGCCAGGCGCGCGCCGGGTTCGCGGCGGTCGGTGGCCAGCGTGGCCGGCAGCATGGTCACCTGGTTGCCGGCCGCGGCGAGGTCGCCGCCGCGCAGCGAGAACGGTACCGCCGCCACCAGCGAACGCCGTGGCAGGGCGCGGTGGCGCTTGAGGTAACGCACCAGCGCGCCGGACACGGTGGCCATCAGCACGTCGTTGAGCGTGACCCCGCAGGCCGCGCCGATCGCCTTGGCGCGGTCCAGCGGCAGCGACAGCGTGGCGAAGGCGCGCCGCGCGCCGATCTGGCCGTTGAAGCGCGTCTTCGGCGCCAGCAGTTGTTCGCCCAGCGCGCGCGGGTGCGCGAGCTTGTCGCCCAGTTCGCGGGCATGCCCGGCCACCGCGCGCACCACGTCCGGCATCGAGCGCGCGAGTTTCAGGTACTGCGCGGCGGAGTTGCTGAACAGCTCGCCCAGCAGCTTGCGTTTGCCCGGATCGCGGGCGCGCCGCGCGTGCGGCGGCGGCACCTCGCGCGACTCGGGGCCGAGGTCCATCATCGCGTGCGCGAGCTGCACGCCGGCCTGGCCGTCGAGCGCGGCGTGATGGACCTTGAAGTACATCGCGACCTTGCCGCCGGCGAGGCCCTCGAACACCGTGCACTGCCACAGCGGGCGCTCGCGGTCGAGCGTCTCGGCGTGCAGTTGGGCGACCCGCGCCTCCAGTTGTTTCATCGAGCCGGGGCGCTTGAGGCGCTCGCCGCGCACGTGCCAGGCGAGATCCACCTCGCCCGCCTCGGTCCACACCGGGTGCCCGAGGTCGAGCGGCATCGCGGCGAGCTTCTGATGCAGCAGCGGGGCGAGGTGCAGGCGGGCGCGCAGGTGCGCTCGCACGCGGTCGGCGAAGGCGCCTTCGAGGTCGGCGGGCGGGTCGTAGACCGTGCAGCTGGCGACGTGCATCGGCTGCTCCGGCGTCTCGATGTAGAGAAAGCCGGCGTCGAGTCCGGAGAGGGAGCGAAGGGCCAAGCGCGTGCCTGCGGCTGCCGACAGGGGTCCAGCGTAACTGCTGGCGCCGGCGCGCGGTGCGGCGGCGCAGCATGGACAGGCCGCGACGGGGCAGGCGTTCGCGCGGATCTGGCACTTGCGCGCCCGAGACGACGTGAGCGGCGATCCTCGGCGCTGCGCGCGGACGACGCGCGGCGGCTTGATCCCTGTGCGGTGTTCCGGTGACGGATCCGGACGCGCACCCGCGAGCGCTTCGCGGCTTCGCGCACCCGCCTCGCGTGGGAGCCGGTCGGCTGACGACCGCTCAGAACCTGTGGAAAAACCCGCATCCCGCGCAATTTCTTGAGTCGCGAGTCCGGCACCGGTCCGGACGCGCTCGCGCTCGCGCGAACCATGCGCCTGCGTACATGACTCGCGTGAAAGCAATCCAAGGCCTGCCCGAAAAGCTGTTTTTTCCAGCCTCTCAGTTGCGCGGATCGAGCAGCGCGACGAGCAGAGCCAGTGGCCGCAGCTCGGTGCCGGGTGCGCCGCAGACCCGGCCGAGCCAGTTCGGTGCCGCGCCGCCTCCGGCGCGGCCGACGCAGCGCGCGCCGATTCGCAGCTCGACCGCAAGGTCGGCCGGGTCGAACGGCGCGTGCCGCATCAGCGTGCCGAACAGCCAGCGCAAGCCCTCCGCGTGCAGCGAGCGGGCGCTGCGTGCGGCGGCCAGCGCCGCCGCGCCACCGGTGAACCCGACGACGATGCGTTCGCCGTGGCAGGCGATCCGCACCCGGTGCCCGTACTGGTCCACCGCTTCCAGTTCGCCGCGAAGGTCGATCGCGCGGCGCGCGTCGGCGTTCACCGCGGTTCGAGCAGGCGGCTGCTGATGCGCAGTGCGCCGTTGAACTTCCATACCGCGTAATTCAGCGCAGCCCCCCGGCCGTCGATGTGGGTGGGCACGTGCACCTCCATGTTGTCGAGGTGATAGGTGATCTCTGCGTTGCGACCGGTCAGGTGATCGAACAGTTCGATCGCCATGCCTGGCCACGAATGGACGGTGTCGTCGGGCATCGGGAAGTCCTCGTCGGGTGGGTGGCGCCGACAGATTAGGCGATATCGGGCGCCGACGCGCCACGCAGGCGGCCGCGTGCTTGACGCCGGTCAAGCGCGGGCGCGCCGGGCCTGCGAGAGTGCCGTGCCGCCGACCGCAACTGCATGGCCAGACCGAGCGCCCCACCTGCCTGGCACCTCTACGTGCCCAAGCTCTACACCGTGCT
>DHLY01000036.1 GCA_002405525.1 Proteobacteria bacterium UBA4656 | reverse complement strand
TCAGCAATCACAGCTACGCCGGAATCATCTTTGCCACCGGAACCTTCAACAACGACGCTCGCAACAACACGTACGCCAATGTTGCGGCGATCGTGTACGACTACGGCACGGGCAACCTCTGGCCATGACTGCGATGCAAAGCGATCCCCTACAGGTTGATTGAAGGCACGCCGCTCGGCATGGGGGCGAGCCCTGGCAACGCCGACCACCGCACGGGTTATAGCTGCTACGTCCCGCTCGAGTCCGAGCCGGACCAGGCGTTCGACGATCGCGCCCACCAGATCCACGCCCGATCACTCCGCTTCATCGTCGATCCCTACGGCTGCACGACCTGCCACTTGTCCGTTCCGGCGGGCCCACCGCGCAGCTTTCCGGGAATCGGGGCCTGGTGAAGACCCGGTCAACCGTGCACCGAAACCGGGGTCGGCATTTCGCCGACCCCGGATCCTTGCCGTGGCATTCCCACACGATGCAGTCTGGATCGATTACCGACGCCAGGCGTCCGTCGACTCGCCACGCCGGGGCGAGCGACGCTTCGCGCGTCGCTGGCCTCGCGTTTTCGCCGTGAAGTCGGCCGTGCTGTCGCACCAGACGCCGTGCGCGGAGGCGGCCCGACGAGGCACTCGGCATCGCTGCGCATCGATCCCGCCAGCCCTCACGACGCTCTGCAAGGCACGACCTGGCCTACCCCGGAGGACGGCGCCCGCGGCGGACGTTCGCATCCGGCTGGCGACGATGCGCTGGGCGGCGACGCGTCGGCACCGTCGCGCGTCATTCCCGGAGTCCCGACCATGAGGCCGCCATGCCTATCGCCGCGCCTCGCGTCATCGCATTCGTCGTCGCAGCCTTTTGAAGCCGCGCCCAGGGCACGCCGGGACGGCGTGCGACGCCGGCGGAACGCCACGCGGTGCTGCAGTTGCGGCGAGTCGCCTTGCGCCCTTGCCCTGCGATCGGCGGCCGGGATGGCGACGATGGGGCGGAAGCGGCAGTGATTCCACTGCTGCGCGTCCGGGCGCTTTCGAGAGCGGCCGGCGGCGATGCATCAATCCCAGTTCCGGGTCAGCCGCCACCACGCCAGCCGGAGCAGTTCGACGGCCGAGAGCACGCCGTAGAACACGAGGCCCATGGATACGTTTGTGTACAGCGCACGCTGGTCGTTCGCAGGGTAGCCGAGCGCAACGCGGGTCTCGCGCGACATCGGGAAGTCGATCTGCAGGTCCAGCGCGGTGCCGTCCAGCGCGATGGCCAGCACCACGCCCAGCACCACCAGTGCGCGCGTGCGCAGGAACCGGATGGCCTCCATGTCGTCACGCCAGAGCGCGACGACGAACGGGCCCAGCAGCATGGCGACGAACGGCAACAGCGCGAGCAGGCCGAGTGCGAAGCCGATCGCGATGCCGAAGAAGGCCAGCAGCCCGAGGCCGAACGATCCCAGCCCCAGTGCAACCAGGAAGCCGCGCGTCCCGGAACGTCGGAGGACGGCCGTGGCGATGATCCAGACCACCAGCGATCCCATCACCTCGAGGCCGAGGGCCCATTGCGCGACGCGCAGCAGTGCGATCGGCAGGGCGTCGCCCCACTGGAGCACCGCCAGCATGAGGGCGAACAGCGCGAGGTCGTTGAACGGGAACCGGATCATCGCCTCGTCGCACGGGGTGGGTGGTCCGGTTTACGTCAGAGCGTGGCCGGGTCGATCACCATCCAGCAGGTGCAGGCGCCGGCCGGGCATGTCGGCCCCGGTCGACGACGATTCGGGACCCGCGAATCGCGGCCGGGCGCATCGGCGGTGCATTAGTCGCCGGTGCGCAAGCCCGCCCGCGCCGTGCGCCAGGCAGTGACCGCGGCGGCCGCGTCGTCGCCGTCCAGCATCCACGAGCCGCCGACGGCGAACACTTCGGGCCGACCGGCATAGCCGCCGAGCGTGGCCTCATCGATGCCGCCGGTGGGGAACCAGCGCAGTTCGGGGAGCGGGCCCGACAGCGCGCGCAGCGCCGCCGCACCGCCGGCGCTCGCGGCGGGGAAGAACTTCAGGAACCGGTGGCCGCGCTCGGCGCAGGCCATCGCTTCGGCGGCGGTGGCCACGCCGGGGATCCACGGGATGGGTGGATCGTGCAGCGCGTCGTGCAGCGCCGGTGTGGCGCCGGGCGAGACCGCGGCATGGGCGCCCGCTACGCGCGCGGCGTCGAAGTCGGCGCGCGTGCGCACGGTGCCGGCGATCACGCACAGCGACGGCACCGCGCGCGCGATCGCCGCGATCTTCGGCAGCGCGCCGGGCCCGCGCAGCGCGACCTCGACCGCGGTGATGCCGGCGGCGGGTATGCCTTGAAGACGTTGTTGGCGAGGTGCACGACGGCCGTGAGGGCGATGGCCACTTCCAGCGGGAAGAACAGCGCCACCACGGGCATCAGCAGGGTGCCGATCCCGAATCCCGAGAACAGCGTGAGCATCGAGGCCAGCAGCGCGCAGGCCGAGACGATGATCCATTCCACGGCCTTCCCCCTCTCGCTGTTCCGCCGTCCCGGTGCGCCGCGGCGCGACGTGACTTCCGGCCTATGGGCCCACCCCCAACGGCGCCTAGACTGCCATTGGTGAAGAGCAAATCAATTGCGGCCACCGCGCCGCGTCTTGGGGAGGACACATGGTGAAGATCCTGAATGCGCTGGCCGCAGGCCTGTGCCTAGCGGCGGCATCCACCGCTTCGGCCATGAGCGCCGAAGAGCTCATTGCGAAGAACATCGACGCCCGCGGCGGACTCGAGAAGATCCAGGCAATCGACGCGCTTCGCGCCACGGGTCGGCTGGTGTTCGCCCAAGGCGACTTCTCGATCGAGATGAGCTACCTCAACCTCGTGCGCGCCGGGGCCGGCTGCCGCACCGAGATCTCGCTGCAGGGCCTCACCGCCATCACGGCCTACGGCGGCGGCGCGGGCTGGAACGTCTCGCCCTTCCAGGGCCGCCGCGATCCGGAGCGCATGTCCGCCGACGACGCCAAATCGCTCGAGTACTGCGCCGACCTCGATGGCCCGCTGGTGGATTGGCAGGCCAAGGGCCACCAGGTCGAGTACCAGGGCACCGAGGACGTCGACGGCACCGAAGCGCACAAGCTCAAGGTGACGCTGAAGAACGGCGACGTGCAGACGATGTACTTCGACCCGGACTACTTCCTCGAAATCCGCTCGCTCATGCAGACGACGGTCCGCGGCGTGAAGCAGGAGCAGGAGACCGACGTCGGCAACTACGAGCGGATCAATGGCGTGTACCTGCCGTTCTCGATCGAGTCCGGCCCCAAGGGCGAACCGAAATCGCAGAAGGTCGAGATCGAGAAGATCGAAGCCGGCGTCGAGATCGACCCCGCCCAGTTCGCCTTCCCCACCCGCTGACCGAGGACACGATCATGAAGACCCATTCCCTGGTCGCAGCCCTCCTGCTCGCCTCCGGCACGACCGCCATGGCGGCCGACGCCCCGGCGGTGCGATTCGACAGCGCCACCATTTCCGGCCTCGGTGCCCGCAACATCGGCTCGGCCACCATGAGCGGCCGCATCTCGGCGATCGCGGCGCATACCGACGCCGGCAAGGTGACCATCTACGCCGGCGCCGCCTCGGGCGGCATCTGGAAATCCGAAGACAGCGGCACGACCTACGAACCCATCTTCGACAAGCAGCCGGTGCAGTCGATCGGCGCCCTCGCGCTCGATCCGAATGATCCCGAAACCCTGTGGGTGGGCACCGGCGAAAGCTGGACGCGCAACTCGGTCTCGATCGGCAACGGCGTCTACCGCACGCGCGACGGCGGCAGCACCTGGGAGTACCTGGGCCTGCCGAACAGCGAGCGCATCACCAAGATCCTCGTGCATCCGAAGGACGGCAACACGGTCTACGTCTGCGCGCCCGGCAAGCTCTGGAGCGATTCCCCGGACCGCGGCCTCTACCGCACCCGCGACGGCGGCGCGACCTGGCAGCTGGTGCTGAAGGGCCCGAACCTTTCCACGGGCTGCTCCGGCGTCACGATGGACCCAAGCAACCCCGACGTAATGTTCGCCGGCACTTGGGATTTCCGTCGCCAGGGCTGGACCTTCCGCTCCGGCGGCGAGGGCCCGACGGCCAACTCGGGCAGCGGCCTCTTCCGCTCCACCGACGGCGGCAGCACGTGGCGCGAACTGGCCGCGGGCAGCAACGGCCTGCCGGCCAAGCCCTACGGCCGCATCGAGGTCGAGATCGCGCCTTCCGATCCGAAGCGCGTCTACGCCTTCATCGAGGGCGTGGACTCGGCGCTGTACGCCTCGGAGGACGGCGGCGCGACGTGGGAGCAGCGCGACAAGAGCCAGATGATGGTCTGGCGCCCGTTCTACTTCGCCAACCTCATCGTCGATCCCACCAACGCCGATCGCGTCTTCAAGACCAACCTGCGGCTGATCGTCAGCACCGACGGCGGCAAGAGCTTCGCCGACACCGCCGGCGCCACCCACGCCGACTCACACGACGTCTGGGTGAACCCGACCAACCCGCAGCACATCGTCATGGGTGACGACGGCGGCA
>DHLY01000091.1:958-3058 GCA_002405525.1 Proteobacteria bacterium UBA4656 | reverse complement strand
GCGGCCTTCAGCGCCTCGCCCGCCGCGCCCTTGTCCTCGAGGCAGGCCAGCACGAAGAGTTCGCTGGCGATGAAGGCATCGCCGCGCTGCTGCGCGAGCTTGTCCGTGAGGTTCAGCAAGCGCGTGAGGTCGTTGGAGACGTTGAGGTTGCCCTCCTGCCCCTTCACCTTCGGCAGTTGGTCGAGCACTTCGCCGAGCCGCGTGCGCAGGGCCGGGACGTTGACGCCGGCCTGCTGCAGCAGCGGGCGGGTCGAACCGCCCTGCTGGTCGATCAGCGCCGCCAGCACATGGGCCGGCTCGACCATGTTGTGGTCGCGCCCGACCGCCAGCGACTGGGCGTCGGCCAGCGCCTGCTGGAAGCGCGAGGTGAGTTTGTCCATGCGCATGGGGAAGGACTCCGGAGGTGGGGGTGCGGCCTGGCCGCCTGGCTCCGGTATGCGGGCGGTGAAGGCGGATTCAAGAACGCAGCCGCCCGCCCCGGCGCGGCGCCCGCTACGCTTCGTCCATGGCCACCCCGACCCCTTCACCGGCCGGCGCCCGCCTGATCGTCGGCGTCACCGCGCACCGCGACCTCGCCCCCGGCCTCGCGCCGCGGCTGGAGGCGGACGTGCGGGCTTGGCTGCGCCGCATGCAGACCGTGCATCCGGACCTGCCGCTGGTGGTGATGTCGGCACTGGCCGAGGGCGGCGACCGGCTGGTGGCGCGCTGCGCGCTCGACCTCGGCATCCCGCTCATCGCCCCGCTGCCGATGACGCGCGCCGACTTCGAGTCCGACTTCGCGGACGCCGCATCGCGCGCCGAGTTCTGCGCCCTGCTGGCGCGCGCCGAGGTGGTCGAACTCCCGCTCGTGCGCGGCGCCACCGCCGACGACGTGCGCCAGCCAGGCCCGCGCGCGACCGCCAGTACGCGCAGCACGGGGTCTACATGTCCTCGCACTGCCAGGTGCTGCTCGCGCTTTGGGACCGGCGCGCGGCGGCGGCCACCGGCGTTACCGCCGAGGTCGTGCACTACCACCTGCACGGCGAGATGCCGGGCCTGTCCGGCGAGGACGCCCCGCCCAACCTGCTGGCCGACGACGACAGCGACCTCGTCTATCACATCGCCTGCCCGCGCAACCGGCCCGAAGGCGAGATCGACCGCCCGCTGCACGCGCGCTGGCTCACCCGCAACGGCGCCACGCCGGGCGAGGGCCCGATGCCGGAGGGCTACCGCCGCCTGTTCCACCATCTGGGCGAATTCAACGCGGATGCGCGCAAGTACGTAACCGAGATCGCCGCCGCCCCGCGCCGGCTGCTGCCCGACGATCCGGCGGTGCCGGTTCCACCGGCCGCGCGCACCATCGAGGCGATGTTCGCGCGCGCCGACTGGCTGGCGATCCACTTCCGCCAGCGCGTGCAGCGCAGCCTGCTGGTGATGCACGTGCTTGCGGTCGTCACCGGCCTGCTGCTGATGGTCTATTCCGAACTGCTGGCAGACCGCGCGCTGCTGGCCACGGTGCTGGCGCTGTTCGCCTTCGGCGTGGCGGTGGCCCGGGTCGGCCAGCGGCGCGAATGGCACCGGCGCTACCTCGACTACCGCGTGCTGGCCGAAGGCCTGCGCGTGCAGGCGTTCTGGGGCATCGCCGGCGTGCCGGCCGTGCACCGGGTGCGCTTCGCCTACGACTCCTTCCTGCAGAAGCAGGACGTGGAACTGGGCTGGATCCGCCACGTGATGCGCGGCGTGCACCTCGGTGGCGGCCCGGTCGGCAGCGACGCGGGCCTGGTCTGGGTGATCGAGCACTGGGTCGGCGATGGCGGCGCGACCGGCCAATGGGGCTACTACCGGCGCCGACGCCATGAACGCGAGTTGCGCCATCGCCACACCGAGGCAGTGGGCCGCATCAGCCTGGGAATCAGCCTTGCCGGCGCGGTGGCGCTGCTGCTCGCCGCGCCGCGCCTGGGCCCGCTGGCCAACTGGGTGTTGGTGCTGACCGCGGTCGCCGCCCTGTTCGCCGGCGTGCGCGAGGCATACTCGCACAAGCGCGCCGACAAGGAACTGATCAAGCAGTACCGCTTCATGGCGCGCGTCTTCGAGGGCGCCGCGCAGCGGCTGGCCGCCGCC
>DHLY01000091.1:552-762 GCA_002405525.1 Proteobacteria bacterium UBA4656 | reverse complement strand
CGCGGAGTGGATCCTCATGCATCGCGAACGCCCGCTGGAGCACGGCCGGCTGGGCTGACCCGCCGCCCTGCGCGCCACGTAAACGGGTAATCTCCGCGAAGTTGCGGCAGAGAGGCGGCAACGATGTCGATGGTGAAGGGCGACCGACGCCAGGACCGGCGCAAGAGCGTGTTCCTGAGCTACAGCCGCGCCGACCAGGCGCTGGCGCAG
>DHLY01000091.1:0-238 GCA_002405525.1 Proteobacteria bacterium UBA4656 | reverse complement strand
GGCCGCCCGCGCGCGCGACCTGAAGAAACTGGTGCCGCTCGGCATCGACGGCACGGACCCACCGTTGGGCTTCCGCCAGTACCAGGCGATCGACCTGCGCGGCTGGAGCGGCGATGCCGACGGCGCCATCACTGCGGCCACGCTGCAGCCGCGGCGGGTGCGGGGGGACCACCGCCCGATCGAGGAGCTCCTGCTGGGGGCGCGGCTGGAGGAGGCCCTGCGCTGGAGCGGCGAAGGA
>DHLY01000161.1:2852-9423 GCA_002405525.1 Proteobacteria bacterium UBA4656 | reverse complement strand
CCCTGCGCACGCAGCCGGACGAGGACCTGCTGGCGCCGTGGCTGGCGGCGCCGGACCGCGGCGACTTCCTCATCTGCTTCCCCGAGGGCACGCGCTGCGAGCCGTAGCAACTGGGCGAGCTCAAGTCCGGCCTGGCGCGGCTGGCCGAACGCTGCCCGGACGCACCGGTGGTGCCGGTCTTCATGCATGGACTGGGCAAGGCCCTGCCGCGCGGCGATTGGGTGCTGGTGCCGTTCTTCCTCGACGTGTTCGTCGGCGAGCCGATGCGCTTCGAAGGCGATCGCGCGGCCTTCATGGCCGACTACCGGGCGCGGATGGACGCGCTGCGTGGCGAGGGCGCCTTCGCCGACTGGACCTGATCGGCGACGCCGCTCAGCCGACCTCGCGCTCGTACCAGCGGTTCTCGGACACGTGGCGCCAGCCCAGCTTCTCGTACAGGCGCTGTGCGGCGCGGTTGTCCTCGCCGGTTTCGAGCACCAGGCGCAGGGCCCCCGCGTCGCGGGCGAGCGCTTCGGTCTCGCGCAGCAGCGCCTGCGCCACCCCGCCGCGGCGCGCGGACTCCGCCACGTAGAGGTCGTTGAGCACCAGGATGCGCCGCACGCGCACCGACGAGAACAGGGGATAGAGCTGCACGAAACCGACCGTCTCGCCGCCACGCTCGGCGACCAGCACGAAGGACTCCCCGAGCGCCAGCCGCTCGCGCAGGAAGGCCTGCGCCAGCGCGAGGTCGGCCGCCTGGCCATAGAAGCCGCGATAGGCGTCGAACAGCGGGGCGAGGCGGGCGACGTCGGCGAGCCCCGCCTGGCGCACGCGCAGCGGCCCGCTCATCCGCGCTTCCACTTCAGCGAGCAGCCCATGCTCGGCACCTGCTCGGCCGGCGCGGGACCGCCATCGGCGATCGCCAGCATCGCCTCCACCAGTTCGCGCCGCATGCCGCGCGCGCGCGGGCCCATGTGCGCCTCGTCGAGCCGACCACGGTAGCGCAGCGCGCCGGCCGCGTCGTAGCCGAAGAAGTCCGGCGTGCACACCGCACCGTAGTCGCGCGCCACCGACTGCGAGGCGTCGTACAGGTAGGGAAACGGCAGCGCCCATTCGCGGGCGATCGCCTGCATGCGCGCGAACGAGTCCTCGGGATAGGCCTCGGCGTCGTTGCTGCTGATCGCGACCACGCCGATCCCGGCGGCCTGCAGGTCGCGCGCGTCGTCGACCAGCCGTTCGCGGATCGCCTTCACGTAGGGGCAGTGGTTGCAGATGAACATCACCAGCGTGCCGCGCGCGCCGCGTACGTCGGCCAGCGCCAGCGTGCGGCCGTCGGTGGCGGGCAGGCTGAAGTCGTGGATCGGCGAGCCGATCGCGGGTTCCGGGGTGCGGATCAGGGCCATGGCGGTGCTCCGGGGAAAGCCGCGATGGTAGCCCGGCCAAGGCCGCTTCAACCGTCGTCCATCGACGGCCCCGGTTCGACCAGGGCGGCGCGCTCCGGCGCCAGGGCGAACGGTTCGGGCCAGTACTCGACCAGGCTCGCAATGCGCCCCTCGCGCACCGTGAACAGCGACAGGGCGCGCGCCCGCACCACGCCGTCGGTGACGTCGGTCTCGGTCAGCGCGGTGTCGCCGTCGACCAGCAGGCGGCGGCGGGTGAAGCGCCACGGGCCGTGCGCCGGGTACTGCGCGTTCATCGTCGCGTAGCGCTCGCGGCCGCGGATGCGCTCGCCCGACTGCGGCATGTCGAACACGAAGTCGTCGGCGAGCACCTCGCCCACGGCGTGGAAATCGTTGCTTGCCATCAGCGCCCAGTAGCGCTCGACCACGGCGCGGGCGGGTTCGTGCATGGGTTTGCTCCTGCCAGTGCGCCGGCGGGGGCGGCGCGCGGCGTGCAGACTGCCACCGCCGGCCGCCGTATGCTCACCGGGCGCTGCCAGCGCGGCGTCAGGAGGCCCCATGCACCACAGCCGACTCGCCGGATTCATCATCGATTGCCGCACCGACGACCTGCCGGCCGCGACCGGTTTCTGGTCGGCGGCACTGGGACTGCCCGCGCTCGGACCGGATGGGCCGGACTACGAACGGCTGGACGCGTCGGCCCACGGCCTGTCGATCGAGGTCCAGCGCGTCGAGCACGACAGCCGCGTCCACCTCGACCTCGAGACGGACGACGTGGACGCCGAGGCGCGGCGCCTGGAGGCACTCGGCGCGCGGCGCGTGCGGCGGGTGCGCACATGGTGGGTGATGGAGGCCCCGACCGGGCAGCGCTTCTGCATCGTCAAGGCCAAGCGCCCGCTGGCCGGCCTGCCCGGCACCACGCGCTGGCCCTGAGCGGCGTGGCGCTCGCTCAGGTGAACATCGCGCGCCGCACCGGGTCGGCGAAGTAGCGCTGCACGTAGTCGGCGAACACCCGGACGCGCAGCGGCAGTTGCCGGCGCTGCGGCCACACCAGCCACAACGGCGCCGCGGCCAGCGACTCGCCGGCGCACACCCGGCGCAGGCTGCCGGCGGCGAGGTCGGCGTGGATCACGTACAGCGGCAGGCGCGCGATGCCGGCGCCGAGCAGCGCGAGGCGCCGGATCGCGGCAAAAGAGTTCACACGCAGCGGGCCATCCACCGGCACGCTGACCACGCCGTCCGCGCGGTCGAACAGCCAATGCTGCGCGTCACCGAAGTGCGCGTTGACGATGCACGGTGCGCCAGCCAGGTCTTCGGCGCACCGCGGCGGCGCCATGCGTGCGAGCAGCGACGGTGCGGCGACCAGGACTTCGCGCGACACGCCGAGCGGCCGGGCGACCAGCCAGTCCTCCAGCGTCGCGGCCTGGCGGATCGCGAGGTCGTAGCCCTCGGCGACGAGGTCGCGGCGCACGATCGACAGATCGAGGTCGATGCGGACGTCCGGGTAGCGCTCGCGGAAGCCGTGCGCGATCTCCGCGACCAGCGCCTCGCCCAGCGACAGCGGCGCGGTCAGGCGCAGGGTGCCGCGGACCGTGGCGTCGTGCAGGGACACCGCGCGCTGGGCGTCGGCCAAGCGCTCGCCGAAGTCGCGCACGTGTTCGAGGTAGGTGCGCCCGCTGTCGGTCAGTTCGATCCGGCGCGTGGTGCGGTGGAGCAACTGGGTGCCGAGTTCGCGTTCGAGCCGCGCCACCTGCTTGCTGACGAACGCCTTGGAGCAGCCCAG
Organism: Proteobacteria bacterium UBA4656; assembly: GCA_002405525.1. GTDB lineage: Bacteria > Pseudomonadota > Gammaproteobacteria > Xanthomonadales > Ahniellaceae > UBA4656. The sequence continues at coordinate 6,261 of DHLY01000161.1, read as the reverse complement.
CCGGTCGGCGGCGCGGGTGAAGGAGCGCAGCTCGGCCACCGCCGCGAACGCCAGAGCCCGCCCCATCTGCTGACCCATTGTTTCCATAGGTGCACATTAAGTCGTCGAGCGGAGGGTTTATCAACCATGTACAGCACTTCACACTGCACATCTCGACATTTTGTCGTCCAATGGGAACACTCCCATGCGCATTCTTCTGGTCGGCGCCCACGGCACCCTGGGCCGCGCGGTCGCGGCCGAACTCTCCGCCCGGCACCAGGTCATCCGCGCCGGCCGCACCGACAGCGATCTCCGTCTCGACCTCACGGACCCTGACAGCGTGCAGCGCGCGCTGGACAGCGCCGGCCCGCTGGACGCGATCGTCAGCGGTGCCGGCAATGTCCACTTCGGACCGCTGACGGAGATGACGGACGCGCTGTACGGCATCGGCCTGCGCGACAGACTTGTGTGCCAGGTCAACCTGGTGCTGGCCGGCCGCGCGGTGCTGGCCGATGGCGGCTCGTTCACCCTGGTCAGCGGCGTGCTTGCCGACGAACCGATCCGGAACGGCTCGTCGGCCAGCATGGTCAACGGCGCGCTGGAGGCGTTGGTGCGCGCGGCCGCGGTGGAACTGCCGCGCGGCCTGCGCATCGACGCGGTGAGTCCGGGCGTGCTGCAGGAATCGATGCCGGGCTACGCGCCATACGGCCGCGGCTTTGAACCGGTGCCGGGGGCGCGCGCCGCGCTTGCGTTCAGTCGCAGCGTCGAAGGCGCCGACACCGGCAAGATCTATCGCGTCCACTGAGCATCCACGAGCCCGCCATGGAACCGCACGCCCACGAGTACGACCCCGCGCTGGCCGTCGCGCACGCGACCGCAAGGGCCTTCGTCGAGCAGTTGCCGACGCGCGCCGCCGCGTCGGTGGCCTCCGCGCCGGCACCCGTGCCGCTGCCGCCCGGCATCGGCGCCGAGGCGGCGCTGGCCTGGTTCCAGTCACGCTGGGCGCACGGGCTGTCGGCCTCGCCGGGCCCGCGCTATTGGGGTTTCGTGACCGGCGGCGCCACGCCCGCCGCGCTGGCCGCCGACTGGCTGGCCGCCGCCTACGATCAGAACGCCTCCAACGATGTCGGCTCGTTGGCCACCGCGATGGAACGCGAGGCGCTGGGCTGGCTGCGCGAAATGTTCGGGCTGCCGGCGGCGTTCGACGGCGCGCTGGTCAGCGGGGCGACCGCCGCCAACACGGTGGCGCTCGCCGCCGCGCGACAGGCGGTGCTGGCGCGCCAGGGCGTCGACGTCGCCGCCGAAGGGCTGGCGGGCGCGCCGCCGATCACCGTGCTCGCCGGTGCCGCGCACGCCAGCATCGACAAAGCGCTCGCCATCCTCGGCATCGGGCGCAGCGCGCTGCTGCGCCTGCCGCTGGAGCCGGAATCGACCCGACTCGACCCCACCGCGCTCGGCGCGGCGTTGTCGGGGCTGTGCGGCGCTCCAGCGATCGTGGTCGCCAGCGCGGGCGAAGTGAACACCGGATCGATCGACGACCTGCGTGCGATCGCCGAGCTGTGCCGTCGCCACCCAGCGTGGCTGCACATCGATGGCGCGTTCGGATTGTTCGCCGCGCTGCTGCCCGACGGTGCGCAGCGGCTCGACGGCATCGACGCGGCCGACTCGATCGCCACCGACCTGCACAAATGGCTCAACGTGCCGTACGACGCGGGCCTGGTGTTCACCCGCGATGCCTCACTGGCGCGCGCGGTGTTTCGCGCCTCGTCGGCCTATCTCGGCGAGCACGGCGACCCGCTGCACGGCACGCCCGAGAACTCCCGGCGCCTGCGCGCGCTGCCGGCCTGGATGACCCTGGCCGCCTACGGCCGCGACGGCGTGGCCGGCTGGGTCGCGCGCGACTGCGCGCTGGCGCGGCGATTCGCGGCCGGGCTGGCAACGATCCCCGGGGTCGAAGTGCTGCACCCGGTCGACCTCAACGTGGTGACCTTCGCCCTGCGCGAGGGGGACGCCGCGCGACGCGACCGCGTGCTGGCCGGCCTCGCCGCCGACGGCCGCGTGTTCCTCACGCCCACCGTGCTGTTCGGCCGCCCCGCGCTGCGCGGCGCGCTCGCCAACTGGTCGACGCGCGACGGCGACGTCGAGTTGGCGTTGTCGGCGCTGCGCGAGGTGCTCGCGGCGAGCTAGCCGCCGCGCGCTGCGCTACTCGAATCCCCAGCAGAACAGCGTGTCCAGCCCCGGCGGTGCGGCGACCTCGCCCTGGCAGATCAGGTCGCCGGTCGACGAGCGCAGGCGCAGGATCGGGCGGTCGAACAGGTACTGGAAGCGTGGGCCGTTGCCGCCGTCGGGGTTGGCGCTGGTGGCCAGCCAGATCGTGGCCGCGCCGGCATTCCAGCGGAAAGGGCGGTCGTTGCTGACCAGCATCTGCCCGTTGGACCGGCGGCAGTTGGCGAATCCGACCGGCGCGTCGAGCAGGTAAGCCTTCGTGCCCTCGGACAGCAGGCGACCGGAGAGGGTGAAGTACCAGCGACCGTCGAGTTCCAGTGCGGTGCCGGACTGGAAAGCGATCGGCGGAGACCACGCCGGCAGCGGCAGCAACGCCGCCAACATCGCGGGGATGGCGGCGAGACGGGAGCGGATCGACATGCGCGGATGCTACCGACCCTGCGATCACACGCCGTCAAACCGGCCGCGCGCGGTGGCGAAGCTGTGACGTCGATTCCGTTCCAGCGGCCTGCGGCCGCGGTTCAGGGCGTGCCGGTGCGCACCAGCCGCCACAGACTGCGCCACTCACCGGCGTCGGCGCGCGACGGCCACGGCAACTGTTCGGGTTCGATCGGCACGATCCGCCCGTCGCGGCGCTCGCCGACCACGAAGCGGAACACGTACGAGCCCTCGCGGCCCATGCGCAGGTCCTCGATGACGATCCGGCCGTCGATCTCCTCGGCCGCGTACCAGCCGGAGGTGAACCATTCGAGCCGCTGCACGGCCCACTGGTCGGCGAGCGGCTCCAGCAGGTCACGGTTGCCGCGATGGTACTGCAGCAGAACGTCGCGCGGCGGAGCCATCAGGCTGTGCCAGCCTTCGAAGTAGTCGCCGTCGGGATAGATCACGACGATCCGCCAGGCCAGGCTGTTGAGCGGCGCGGGTTGGACCAGCACCCTGGCGTCGCGCAAGCCGCGCGCGACCTGGTCGGCGACGATCGCCCGCGCGATGTGCTGCTGTGCGAACAGGGTCCAGCCGAGATAAAGCGTGCTCGCGGCGAGCCCGAACCCGAGCCAGAACCTCGCGCGGGGCCGCTCGCGCAGGCGCCACGCGGCCGCGACACCGACCAGCAGCCAGACCGTGTAGGCCGGATCGATGATGAACACGCTGCCGACCATCACGGGGGAGGTCGGCAACGGCCACCAGACCTGGGTGCCGTAGACCG
>DHLY01000161.1:0-2625 GCA_002405525.1 Proteobacteria bacterium UBA4656 | reverse complement strand
CGGCCAGCCACAGTGCCCACAGCAACAGCGCCACGAACGGCAGCACGAACAGCGAATGGCTGAAGCCGCGGTGCATGGTGAAGTCGCGCACCGGATCGCCGAAGCGGATCAGCACGTCGAGGTCCGGCAGCGTGCCGAGCGCGGCACCGAACAGCAGTGCGCGACGCCGCTGCACCGCGGGCGCCACGAAGGCGGCGACCGAGGCCCCGAGCGCGATCTGGGACAGGGAATCCATGCGGGTCGCGTTCCGGCCGGAGAAAGCGCCATTCTGCCGCGGAGTTCCCGCCGCGGCGAGCGCGACCCGCCTCTTCAGGCCGCCCGCGGCAGCTCGAACAGTTCGGCCGGCTCGCGGGCCGGCGAGCCGGCCAGTACTTCGATGCCGTTGTTCCAGCGCAGCAGGCGGAGGGCGCCCGATGAATCCTCGGCGATCGCGGTCAGGCTCTCCACCCAGTCGCCGTCGTTGGCGTAGACCAGCCCGTCGCGCTCGAACAGCGCCGGCCGGTGGATGTGCCCGCTGATGATGCCGTCGAGCCCGCGCCGCCGCGCATCGTCGACGCAGGCGGCGACGTAGCGTTCGATGTAGCGCTCGGCCGCGCCGCTGCGCCGCTTGAGGAAGTCGGCCAGCGACCAGTAGCGTCCGCCGAAGGCGCGCCGGAACTTGTTCTGCAGCCGGTTTCCCGCCAGCAGCACGTCGTAGAGCTTGTCGCCCAGCCACTCCTGGAAGCCGCCGAAGTGGGTGACATTGTCGAACTCGTCGCCGTGGGTGACGAGGTAGCGGCGGCCGTCGGCGGCCTGGTGGACCACGCGGCGGCGGATCGTCATCCGCGGCAGGGTCATGCCGACGAAACGGCGGATCGGGCGGTCGTGGTTGCCGGGGATGTAGACGATCTCGGTGCCGCCGCGGCGCATCGCGTGCAGGCACTCGATGATCCGCGTGTGGTCGCGGCCCCAGGCCGCGCGGCGCTCGCTCATCCACCACAGGTCGAAGATGTCGCCGACCAGGTACAGGCGGTCGCAGCGCACCTGGTGCAGGAAGTCGGCCAGCGCGTCGGCGTGGCAGTTGGCGGACCCCAGGTGCACGTCGGAGATGAAGAGGCTGCGGACCGGTTGGCGGAGTTCGATGCGCAGCGGGGCGTTCATGTCAGCACCTCCGGGCGGGGGCGGGTTTCGGGGCGCGGGCGCGCCTCGAGATATCGTTCGCGCTTCTTCGGCTTGATCCGCGCCAGGTCGACGAAGATCAGCCCGTCCACGGCACCGGCGAACTCGGGGTCCACGCCGAAGGCGGCGAAGCGAACGCCGCCCGGCTCGCACAGGTCGGCGTACTGCTTGTAGAGCGTGGGCACGCGCGCGCCCAGCGCGTCGAGGTTCTGCCTGAGCAGGCGGAAGCTCTGCGCGGCGTCCAGCGGACCGAACTGCGGCTCGGCGCCGGCGAAGCGGAACGGGTTGCGCGAGCGCACCAGGGGCGCGGATTCGCCGTAGTAGCGGCGGTAGTAGGCCACCAGCTGGTCGCGCGCCTGGACCGGCAGTTCGGCGCTGATCGACACCGGACCGAACAGCCAGCGGATCTCCGGGTGCTGGCGCAGGTAGGCGCCGATCCCGTACCACAGGTAATCCAGCGAGCGGCTGCCCCAGTACTTCGGGGCCACGAACGAACGGCCCAGTTCCATCCCGCGCTCGATCTGCGGCAGCAGGCGCGGGTCGTATTCGAACAGGCCGTGGGTGTAGAGACCGGCGAGCCCCTGCTCCGACAGCACCCGCGCGCAGGGCGCGACGCGGTAGGCGCCGGCCAGTTCCTGCTGCTCGGCGTCCCACACCACGATGTGCTCGTACCAGGTGTCGAAGCGGTCGCTGTCCCGTCGCTTGCCGGAGCCCTCGCCGACCGCGCGGAAGGTCACCTCGCGCAGGCGCGCGATCTCGCGCAGCAGGGCCGAATCGCTGCCCAACCGGCCGCACAGGATGCGCTTGCCGTCGGCGGTCTCGCCGATCAGGTCCAGCCGCGCGAGGTCGGCGCGCACCGCGCGCAGCTCCGGCGCGTGCGCCAGCGGGGCCTGCGCCGGCTGCCACAGGTCGCGACCGCGGCCGAGCTGGCGCACGGTCTCGCGCACCAGGGCCAGCGCGCGCTCGGCGTGGCCCGCGGCGCGCAACAGGTCGGCGACCGGGCGCGGCGGGCCGACCCGGATCTCGATCCGCCGGCCCTGGCGGGCGAACATCTCGCGCGGCAGCAGCGCGGTGCCGAGCGGCGAATACAGCGTGGACAGGCCGTAGAACAGCGCCGAATTGCGGCCGCCGAGGTGCAAGGGCAGCACCGGCGCGCCGGCCTTTTCCGCGAAGCGCAGGAAGCCGCGGCGCCAGCGCGAGTCGGCCACGCCGCGCAGCCCCAGGCGCGACACTTCGCCGGCCGGGAACACGATCACCGCCTGCTCCGCCGCAAGCGCCCGGTCGATCGCGGCCAGGCTGTCCGGGCCTGGCCTGCCACCGAGGATGCGCAGCGGGATCAGCAGGTCGCGCAAGCCCTCGAACACGTCGAGGAAATCGTTGGCCACGCTCCGCACGTCACGGCGCACGCTGCCCCCGAAGCCGAGCAGGGCCAGCGCGTCGATCGCACCCATCGGGTGGTTGGCCACG
>DHLY01000120.1 GCA_002405525.1 Proteobacteria bacterium UBA4656 | reverse complement strand
GGCCGAACAGGGTGTCCATGTTGCGAAAGTACATTCCGGCCGGCGCCTTGGCCTCGTAGAAGGCGCGGGTGGCGGCGTCCCAGGCGATGTTGGTGAGCGACTTGGTGCGCAGGAATTTGCCCTGCTCGTCGATTCCCGTCTCGCCGATGAAGCCGTACTCGCTGTCGGTCAGGTCGAGCAGGCCCTGCAGGACCTGGGTCCACCAATCGCGACTCGGGCCCTCCGCGATGAAGCGCGACTGCGAGTCGCTGATCAGCGCCAGCAACCCGTTCTGGCGGCGCAATGCGGCTTCGGCTTCGACGAGCCCCGTCACGTCGCGGGCACTGGCGAAGATCCGGTTTTCCCACGGCGCAGGCGCGATTGCGTTCCACTCCAGCCAGGCCCACGACCCGTCGGCGCGCCGGTAGCGGTTGCGGAAGCGCATCAGGTCGCCCTGCGCCGCGAGCCGCTGCAAGGCGTACCGCGTGTCCGCCACGTCGTCGGGGTGCACGAAGTCGATGAACGGCCGGGACCGCAGTTCTTCGCCGGACCAGCCGAGCGCGTCGAACCATCGCTGGTTGAGTTCGATGAAGTAACCGTCGAGTGACGCCACGCAGTAGAGGTCGAGCGAACTTTCGAAGAAACGGTGGTGGGTGACGAGTTCGGCCTGCGAATGCACCAGGTGCGTCTCGCTGCGCAGCGCCACGATGCGCGCCACCGCGACTGCGGCGAGGTCGCGCAACTGCTGCAGTTCGAGCGGCTGCAGGCGGCGCGGCTCGCTGTCGATGGCGCACAGGGTGCCCAGGACGTGATCCTCGGGCATGCGCAGTGGCATTCCGACGTAGAACCGGACGTGTGGCGATCCGGTGACCAGCGGGTTGTCGGCGAACCGCGGGTCAGCGAGCGCGTCCTCGACCACCAGTTCGGATTCGCTGCGCACCACGCGATCGCAGAAAGCGATGTCGCGGGCGGTCTGCGCAACATCCAGCCCGGTGCGGGCCTTGAACCACTGCCGCTGATCGTCGACCAGCGAGACCAGACCGATCGGAACACTGAGCAGTCGGCTCGCGATGCGCACGATGGTGTCGAGCACGGGATCGGCCGGGGTGTCCATGACCCCGTACGCGGCAAGCAGCGCGAGCCGCTGCGCCTCGCGGTCCGCCGCAGGGCGCTGCGTGGTTTCTTCCGATGCCTGCATGGGGGCTCGCCTCCCGGACCGGGCAGGTCCTGCAAAATGCGTTCCGGCGCATCGGCCGTTGCGCCGCGCCCCGTGGCTGGGGCGACCCAGCCCGAGGCCGGTCGGCAGGCCTCGGCCGCGCAGACCAGGAGTGTCGTCGAGGTCGGTCCGGGATTCCAGCGGCGGAGCGTCAGGGTGAGGGGTGGGCGTCCGCCCGAGCCCCGTGCGCCGGGGCTTCCCCATCGGCGATGGACGGGGGTGTGGTCGCCACCATCGTCGGACGGTTCGCGAGCGCGACGACGCGGCGCGCGGACCCGCGCTTGCCGCGCCCCTGCGATCGAACTGCCGAGGCGGCAACGGCGGGTGCTGCCCGGGCTGGCGTGGATTCGCCCGTGGCGGGTGCGGGCCTGCAGGCGCGGCCTGGACCGGGCCTTGACGATCGCCCGGCGTGGGCGCCCAATGACGCGACGGGCGAGGCGACGGGAGGCAATGCCATGGCCGAGGCGCGAACGGAGTCGGGGTTGCTGCCCACCCTGCTGCTGACCCTGCTGCTGGCGGCGGGTGGCGGCATGTTGCCGCTGCGGGCGTTGCAGCCCGTCGGCGCGGCGGTCGCGCAGGACGAGGACGAGGAGTTTCCGGACGAGTCGGAAGAGGATGACGTCGACGATGCGACCGACGCGTTCTCCGAGGAGGGCGAGGAATCCGGAGGCGAGGAATCCGGAGGCGAGGACTGGTCCGATGCCGTGTTCATCGATGAGCTCGACGCCGAGGAGGGCAACGACTTTGGCGACGACGAAGTCTGGGCCGGCGAGTACGAGGAGTCCGACTCCGCCGCCGCGGCAGACGACGCGATCCCGGTCGATGACGACGGCTGGGGCGAGGACGTCGAGTGGGCAGTGTCCGCGGTGGTCGAGGCGGACGATGACGACGGTGACGCCGGCGCCGGCGCCGACGAGGACTCGGTCGGCGGGGGCAGCATGCTGGTGCTGAAGAAGGGCACGCGGTCGCAGTCCGGGCCCGGCTCGGGACGCGGCGACTCGACCCGCGCGGCCGGGCAGCGGTCCGAGCGCGCGCCGTCGCCGTCCCGCCCCGATGCGCCGCGTGCAGTCGATGGCGACGAGGACACGCCGTATGCCTACGGCGGCCGACCGGTGTCGGCGCTGTCGGTGCCGTGGCAGGCGCAGATCTTCAACCCGAAGATCCAGCCCGACGCCAAGAACCTGCAGCCGACCTGGCAGCGCGCGCATTACTGCGGCGGCGCGCTGATTGCCCGGGACTGGGTGCTGACCGCCGCGCACTGCATCGACCAGCAACTGGTCGACTACGGGTTCAAGGTGCGGCTCGGTGCGAGCGACATCTCCAGGGCCGACGGCATCACCTATCGGATCGAACGCATCGTCCGGCACTCGCGCTACCTCGACAAGGTCAAGGGCTTGCCTGCGCCGGAAAAGCCGCCCAACATGTACTTCGATGACATCGCACTGATCCGGATCGCGGAGGAGGGCGCGCCGAAGCGGCGTGACCCGGCGAAGATCCGCGAGATCCCGCTCAATCGCCGTCCGCTGTCCGGCGGTACGCCGGTGACCGTGACCGGGTGGGGGGCGTTGGGCAGCGGGGACACGCAGGCGGCGAGCGCGGCGCTCCTGCGAGTGGACCTGCGCCTGATGGACACGCCGGTGTGCCAGCAGCGGCCGGGTTAAGGCCCGCGCAAGATCCATGGGCGCGTGTTCTGCGCCGCGCATCCCACGCGTTCGACCTGCCGCGGCGACAGCGGCGGCCCGGTGGTGCTGACCGACGGCCCGCCGGTGCTGGTGGGGGTGGTGTCGTGGGGCAAGCAGACCTGCGCCGGCGACGGGCGGCCTGGCGTCTATACGCGCATCGACCAGTACATCGCCTGGATCGAGCAGGCGATGAAGCTGCCACCCGAGAAGAACGCGCTGCCCTGACACGCATTCAAGAAACCGCTTCTCAGGCAGGCCGTGGATGGCCCGCGCGCGGGTCCTGCGCGCCAGTGCATGATTCGCGGGAGCGAGTCCAGTCCGGGCCTGCGCCGCACTGCGGCGGGAAAACCCACGGGCTGTGGGGGTTTTTCACAGGCCCTGCGCCGCGCCGCGGGCGCGCGGCGGTCGGCCGGTGCGCGGAACCGGCGCGGCGTGCGCCGCGCTGCCCATCGACCGCACCCTGCGGGCCCGGCCCCCTCTTCCGCGCCGGGAGAGAGGGGGCCGATCAGCCGGGAACGGCGCGCCGGGGGCTCAGTTGCCCGGATTGACCTTGTCGCCGCCGGAGTGCGGAGCGTCTTCATCCTGCGCCGTCGTGCCCTCGCCCTCGGCGGGCGCGGCTGGCGTACCTTCGGCCGGAGCGGCGGCGGGCTGGCCCTCGGCCGGCGTCGCGGCGTCGGTGGCCGGAGCAGGTGCGGGCTCGGCGGCAGGGGCCGGCGCGGGCTCGGCGGGCGCCGGTGCGGGGGCTGGCGCCGGGGCGGCGGCTTCCTTCGGGCCGCAGGCGGCGAGGCCGATGGCGGCGACGAATATCGCGATGGCGAACTGGGCGGTCTTCATGGGATTCCCCTCGGGTGGTTGGGTGGGTTGGCGAGCATCCGTGGCCGGCGAAGACTAGCAGGACAACGCGGCGCGCATCGCGCCACGGCCCGGTCGGCCGGTTGCCTCAGTCGAAACCGATTCCGGCCAGCAGCGCGGCCATCCGCGGCAGGCCGCGCAGCGGGTCGAGGAAGGGATCGTTACGCGCGTAGACGAGGCCCGAATCGCCCAGTCCGGGGGCCTTCTCCAGCGCGGCGAGCGCGGCCTCGATCCGGCTCAGCTCGGCCAGGATCTGCGCCTGCTGGTACAGCACGCGGTCGCCCTCGGCGGCGACCAGGTCCGCCAGCGCGGCGTCTGCGCCCGCCGCATCGCCGGTGCGCCGGGCGACGAGCGCCAGCCCGGTGAGCCGGAAGTCGACGGCCGGCTCGGCGGCGTAGGCCGCGCGCGCCTCGTCGATCCGCCCGAGCTGCAGCAGCGCGTCGCCGCGCATGGCGTGCGCGCGCGACAGGCGGGGGTTCATCGCAAGCGCGCGCTCCAGCGGCGCCATGGATTCGGCGAAGCGTCGTGCGGCGTAGGCGATGGAACCCGCGGCGCGGTGGACGAGCGGGTTGAGCGGATCGCGCTGCAGCGCGGCCTGCATCGCCGCCGTCGCGTCCGCGTCGCGCCCGCAGCGCGCGGCATACTGGGCGAAGCGCGCCAGCACGGTGGATTCGCCCGCACCCAGCGCTGTAGAGCGCTCGAACGGCGCGCGGGCAGCGCGCGCATCGAGCTTGCCCTGGAACAGGGTGAAGCCGAGCGTGGAGTGGGCCTCCGCGATGCCTGGGGCCAGTTCGATCGCCCGCCGCGCGGCGGCGATCGCGGCGTCGTACATGGCCGCCGTCTTGCCCACGTTGCCGTACTGGTTGGCGATCGCGGTCAGCGAGCGGGCACGCGCGGCGAGCGCGGCGGCGT
>DHLY01000143.1:2895-4528 GCA_002405525.1 Proteobacteria bacterium UBA4656 | reverse complement strand
GAGTACGACATCGACCGCAAGGGCGCGCTCGCCACGGTCGGCTGGGCGTTCGGTGGTCACAAGCTCGAGGCCGGCGTCTGGGTCGAGGACAACGATTTCAACCAGGCGCGTCGGTTCTACCCCGAGCCGAACCTCGCCGGTCCCACGCAGTCCTTCACCTCGTTCCGCAGCGATCCGCTGCTGACGCAGTGGGAGTACGCCTTCAACACCAAGACGCTTCAGTACCACCTGCAGGACGAGTTCTCCGTCGGCGACACGCTGAAGTTCGTGGCCGGCTTCAAGGGCATGAAGGTCGAGAACTCGGCGACCACGATCACCGGCACCAACAAGTCCGGCACCATCGAGGCCAAGGAGAGCTTCCTGCCGCAGCTGGGCTTCACCTGGGCGCCGTGGGAAGGCGGTGAGCTGTTCGGTCTCGCGGCCCGCAACGCCCGCGCGTTCGTCAGCGCGAACACCGCGGGCCCCTTCAGCACGACGGCCGCCGGTTTCGTGGCGATCCGTGATGTGCTGAAGCCCGAGACCTCGGACACCCTCGAGCTCGGCTGGCGCTTCCGGGGCGACTCGTTCGAGGGCGTGCTCGCCGCGTACCGCATCAAGTTCAAGGACCGCCTGCTCGCCATCCAGCAGGGTCCCGGCATCGTCGGCAACCCGTCCGTGCTCGCCAACGTCGGCGGCGTGAGCACCAACGGCTTCGAAGCGGCCGTCAACTGGCGGCCGATGCAGCATCTGAACTGGTTCACCTCGTTCGCGTGGAACGACTCGACCTTCGACGAGAACTACACCACCAACGGCAATGTGGTGCTCGTCGGCGGCAAGACCGTCCCGGACGCGCCCGAGGTCATGATCAAGACCGAGCTGGCCTACGACGACGGTGCGTTCTTCGCCCGAGCGGATGCCAACCATGTGGGCGGGCGGTACTATACTTTCCTGAACCAAGGCAGCGTGCCGAGCTACACGCTGCTCAACGCCTCGGCGGGCTACCGCTTCGCCGATGTCGCGATGTTCGAGGAGCTGACCGTGCAGGCCGCCGTCACCAACATCACCGACAAGTTCTACATCTCGACGGTGGGTTCGAACGGCTTCGTCAACGCCGATCCGAACGGCACGGCGCAGACCCTGCTGCGCGGCGCGCCGCGGCAGGTGTTCGTGTCCCTCAAGGCGAAGTTTTGACCACCCGCCGCGACATCCTGCTGGCCTCGGCGGCGCTGCCCTTGATGGGCGGCGCCGCCGGGTTCGCGGGCGCGGCGCCCACGGTGGTCGCGGGCGTGCGGCGACCGGCACTGGATCGCTTGCCGCAGCGCATCGCCTACGGCTCCTGCGCCGAGGGCGCGGTGCCGCAGCCGATCTGGGAGGCGGTGCTCGCCGCCGACCCCGACCTCTTCATCTTCCTGGGCGACAACATCTACGGCGACACCCGCGACCCGGCGGTGCTCGAGGCCAAGTACGCGCAGTTCGCGGCGCAGCCCGGGTTCAGGCGCTTGCGAGACCGGGTGCCGGTGCTCGCGGTCTGGGACGACCACGACTACGGCGAGGACGATGCGGGCGCCGAGTATCCGATGAAGGAGATCTCGCAGCGGATCTTCTGCGACTTCTGGGGCGAGCCCGCCGATTCGCCGCGGCGCACGCGCGACGG
>DHLY01000143.1:2223-2661 GCA_002405525.1 Proteobacteria bacterium UBA4656 | reverse complement strand
GCTCGATCTCGGCGGCAAGACCTACGACGACTGGGCGGCGGAGCTCGAGCGCGCCGGCCGCATCGTGCCGGGCCCCTACGAACGCAACCCCGACCCGCAGGCGACCATGCTCGGTGCGCGGCAATGGCAGTGGCTGGAGGCGCAGCTCGCGCGTCCCGCCGATCTGCGCATCCTCGCTTCCAGCCTGCAGGTGGTCGCCGATTTCCCGGGTTGGGAGGCGTGGATCAACTACGCCGAGGACCACCAGCGACTGCTGCAGACCATCCGCAGCACGCGCGCGCACGGACTTTTCTGCATCAGCGGCGATACGCACTATGCGGAGGCGTCCTGCCTGCGCACCAACGCGCCCTATCCGCTGTGGGACTTCACCTCGAGCGGGCTCACCGAGACCTGGCCGGTGCTGCCGCCCAATTCACGGCGCGTCGGCGAGGCCTGGCG
>DHLY01000143.1:1267-2052 GCA_002405525.1 Proteobacteria bacterium UBA4656 | reverse complement strand
TCACCGCGCAGGTGCGCGATGTCACGGGAGCGGTGCGCATCGAGCAGCGGCTCGACACCCGCGACCTGCGCGTCACGGGCTAGGTCCGCGGGCCAGCCTCTCAGGTCTTGTCCCAGGCACGCCGCCCGTGCGCGGCGCGCATGCGGTGGCTGCCCGCCATCGCCGTGCTGCGTCCACCCACGGTGCGCAGGAAGTGCCACTCGGCCGTCGCCGCATCGGGCGTGAGCTGCACGCTGGTATAGCCGCGGTGGCTGGTGTCGCACCAGGCGAGCGTCGGGTTCGCGGCGCGCAGCGCGGCGGCGACCTCGGCGGGCGCGGCGCGGCTCACCTGCTTCTCGATGCCGGGTGAGGTGACCGAGTGGGTGCCGATGTCGATGCCGGCCGCGCGGCCGTCGTGCGCCAGGTCGTACGCCCAACCGTTGTGGCTGTCGCCAGAGAGCACGACGAGATCCGCATCGGCGCGCTGGGCCGCGGCGAGCAGCCGCGCGCGTGCCGCGGGGAAGCCGGTCCACGAATCGAAGTCGTAGCCCATGCCGAGCTTGGCCGCGGCGACGCCCACGCGCGCGCCACGCTTGAGGTAATCAGGCGCGTCCGCGGCGACCCACTCCAGCGCACGCTGCGGCATGATCCGGTCGCCCATCACGGTCTGCTGCGCCAGCACCTGCCAACGCTTGCCGGCGCGGCGCGAGCGCGCGAGCTCGGCGGCGAGCCAGGCCTCCTGCGCGGCGCCCAGCATGCTGCGCGTGGGGTCCGCGAGCGGGCCGTCGCGGAACTCGGCGAGCGCG
>DHLY01000143.1:0-1043 GCA_002405525.1 Proteobacteria bacterium UBA4656 | reverse complement strand
GGATCCGATCTCGTATGTGCCCCAGTCGACGCCGTCGAGGCCGGGGTCCGACACCGGCATCCAGTCGCGGTAGGCGCGCATCGCGGCGGTCTTGCGCACGCCCCAGTCGCCCTCTGTGTCGGGCTGGTGGTTCTGCGCGCCGTCCACCCACGCGTCGTTGGTGAACTCGTGGTCGTCCCAGCCCGCGACCATCGGATAGGACTGGTGCAGGCGCTGCAGGTCCGGGTCGAGCCGGTAGCAGGCGTGGCGCAGCCGGTAGTCGGCGAGCGAGACGGTCTCGTGCGGCGGATCGAGCTTGCGTGCCGGATGGGCATCGGGCGCGTCCGGGTAGACGCCGGTCTGGTACTCGTAGAAGTAGTCGCCGACATGGACCACGAGGTCGAGGTCGCTGCGCTCGCAGGCGTGCGCGTAGGCGTTGAACCAGCCGAAGCCGAGGTTCGAGCAGGAGAAGAGCCCGAGCCCGAAGCGCGATACCTCGCCCTCCGGCAGCGTGCGCGTGCGGCCGACCGGGCTCATCGCACCATCGGGGGCGATGAAACGGTAGAAGTGCCAGCGTCCGGGCGCGAGGCCATCGACGACGACGCGCGCGGTGTGGTCGCGGTCCGGGTCCGCGTAGGCTTCGCCGCCGGCGACGACGCGCGTGAACATCGTGTCGGTCGCCACCTCGACGCGCAGGCGCGCGCCCGAGTCCGACGCGTAGCGCGTCCAGAGCAGCATGCGTCGTGCGCCCGGCTCGCCGCTCGCCACGCCGTGAGTGAAGCCGCGGGCGTGGAGGATGGAGGCGACGCCCGGCAGGGCGAGAGCGCCGAGGCCGTAGAGGCCGGCTTTGACGAGACTGCGGCGGTCGATGTTCATGGGAGCTCCGTGCGATGCAGCGGTGCGGTGTCGGGACGGACGCCGCGCCAGAGGAAGAAGGACTCGGCGGCCTGTTCGATGAGCATGCCCAAGCCTTGTTCAGCCCGTGTGACACCTTGCGCACGCGCCCAGCGCACGAACGGCGTGTCGCCGGCGCCGTAACCCAGGTCGTATGCCACGCTTGCGGG
>DHLY01000080.1:1039-2739 GCA_002405525.1 Proteobacteria bacterium UBA4656 | reverse complement strand
CGCTGGGGCGCGTGGCGGGTGTAGGTCGGTGCTGCTGACAGCGTGCTCGATGGGTCGCCGGCGGGGTTCGGCGTCGCGCGCTGCGCCGGCGCGATCTGGCACAACACGGAACGCTCCTGCGCAACGATGGTTGCACAGTGTTCTGCGCGGCCTCATGCGCGCCCACCGACGATTATCGCGCGTGCGGGTAAGACAACACCGCTCGGCGGCGTAGGCGACCCCCTACCCGCTCATCGCGCGCGCGACGCGCAGGGGCAAACGAGAGCAGCAACCCCAAAGGTGCCCATGCCACCCTTGGGACGAGCAGTGCCCGGCTATCAGGCACTCACGCCGCCTCGTCGCGGTACTCGTCCGGCGTCGGGCAGATGCACACGAGATTGCGGTCGCCGTAGACGTTGTCCACGCGGCCGACCGGGCACCAGTACTTGTCGGTGCGCGAGACCCCCGTCGGGAACACCGCTTCCTCGCGGGAGTAGGGACGCGTCCACTCGGCGTCGACCAGGTCGTGCACGGTGTGCGGGGCGTGGCGCAGCGGGGATTCCTCGATCTTGAAGCGGCCGGCCTCGACCTCCGCGATCTCGCGGCGGATGCCGATCATGGCCTCGCAGAAGCGGTCGATCTCGGCCTTCGATTCCGACTCGGTGGGCTCGATCATCAGCGTGCCGGCGACCGGGAAGCTCATGGTCGGCGCATGGAACCCGTAGTCGATCAGGCGCTTGGCGATGTCGTCGACGCTGACGCTGCAGCGGTCCTTGAGCGGGCGCGGGTCGATGATGCACTCGTGCGCGACGCGGCCGCTGTGATTCTTGTAGAGCACCGGGAAGTGCGCATCGAGGCGCGCGGCGATGTAGTTGGCGGCGAGGATCGCCACCTCGGTCGCGCGCTTCAGGCCATCCCCGCCCATCATCAGGATGTAGGCGTAGGAGATCGGCAGGATCGAGGACGAACCGAACGGCGCGGCCGACACCGGGCCCACCGGCGCGCTGCCGCCGTCGAGTTCCGGATGGCCCGGCAGGAAGGGCGCGAGGTGCGCCTTGACGCCGATCGGGCCCATGCCCGGACCGCCGCCGCCGTGCGGGATGCAGAAGGTCTTGTGCAGATTCAGGTGCGACACGTCCGCGCCGAACTGGCCAGGCTGCGAGAGCCCGACCTGCGCGTTCATGTTGGCGCCGTCCATGTACACCTGGCCGCCGTGGCGGTGCACCACGTCGCAGATCGCGCGGATGTGTTCCTCGAACACGCCGTGGGTGGACGGATAGGTGACCATCAGCGCGGCGAGGTTCGCCGAGTGCTTCTCGGCCTTGGCGGTGAGGTCCGCGAGATCGACGTTGCCTTCGGCATCGCATTCGACGACCACCACGTCCATGCCCACCATCTGTGCGGACGCCGGATTGGTGCCGTGCGCCGACGACGGGATCAGGCACACCTTGCGGTGTCCTTCGCCGCGCGACAGGTGGTAGCCACGGATCGCGAGCAGGCCGGCGTACTCGCCCTGCGCGCCGGAATTCGGCTGCAGCGAGACCGCGTCGTAGCCGGTGATCTCGACCAGCCAGCGCTTGAGGTCCTCGAACATCTCGCGGTAGCCGTGCGCCTGCTCGGCGGGCGCAAAGGGATGCAGCGCGCCGAACTCCGGCCAGGTCACCGGGATCATCTCCGCGGTGGCGTTCAACTTCATCGTGCAGGAACCGAGCGGGATCATC
>DHLY01000080.1:382-728 GCA_002405525.1 Proteobacteria bacterium UBA4656 | reverse complement strand
GTCGGCGTAGCGCAGCGCGCCGCCGAAGGCGCGCCAGACGGCCTCGATGGTGGCCTCGGTGGTGGTCTCGTCGACGTTGATGCCGAGGCGACCATCATTGAGGCGGCGCAGGTTGATGCGCGCGGCCAGCGCGCCCTCGACGATCGCATCGCGCTGCGCGCCGGCGTCGACCGTGATGGCGTCGAAGTACGCCTGCTGCTGCGGGGCGAAACCCAGCTTGCGCAGGCCGGTCGCCAGCACCGCGGCGCGACGATGCACGCTGCGCGCGATCGCGGTGATGCCCTCCGGCCCGTGGTAGACCGCGTACATCGAGGCGATCACCGCCAGCAGCACCTGCGCGGTGCAG
>DHLY01000080.1:0-206 GCA_002405525.1 Proteobacteria bacterium UBA4656 | reverse complement strand
ATGTGCTGCTCGCGGGTCTGCAGCGACAGGCGCATCGCCGGCTGGCCGCGCGAGTCGACCGACATGCCGATCAAACGGCCGGGCAGCGAGCGCTTGAGCGCGTCGCGCACCGCCATGTAGGCCGCGTGCGGGCCGCCGTAGCCCATCGGCACGCCGAAGCGCTGCGTCGAGCCGATCGCGATGTCGGCACCGAGTTCGCCCGGCGG
>DHLY01000056.1:2424-3340 GCA_002405525.1 Proteobacteria bacterium UBA4656 | reverse complement strand
AGAGCCCTGGAACTTCCTATACCCGGGGGAGCCGGCTCTGGTGTGGGTCGGCCGCCACCTCCGCCGGCTCCGGCCGGCGGGGGCGTCGTTCAGCTGGCGCCGCCCCATCGGCCCCGACGACGACGACCTCTGAGCCCGTCCGGCCCCGGTCCCCGGTGCTCTAGATGCCCCCGGCCTGATCGAGCGCTCGCCCCCAGTCGGTCCCGCCATGTCCGGGCCCCTCCACCACCTCAAGCACGGTCCGCCCCCCGCGCCTTGACTCGATCAGGTGGACGAAGAGCTCCGCCACGTCGCCGCGCGATACCCGCGTGCCGAGCGACAGCGGCTTGTCCCCGGTCGAAAGCACCGCCGGCCGACGCCCGGACGGCGAATCCGTCAGCAGTCCCGCCCGAACGATCACGTACGGGAATCCGCTTGCGCGTATCGCCTCCTCCGTCTTGCGTCGCCAGACCAGCGTGTTGCCCTTGATCCGGTTCAACACCCATCCCATGAACGACGGACGGTTCACCCCGAGCGCCGTCATGTACAGGACACGACCGCGGAACCCGTCCGCGTGCGCTGCGGCCAGAGCCGCCCGAACCCCCTCGTACTCCACCGCCTTGATCACGCTCTCGCTGGCCGGACGCTTGGTCACCCCGGCCATCATGACCAACTGACCCATCCCCGTCGCCGCCCCCCGCAACGTCTCGGGCTGCGTCAGGTCTCCGGCGATCACCTCGAGCCCCTGCGGCGGCTCCGCTCGCCCGGCCGCGTCGCGCACCACCGCCCGCACGAAGTGCCCCCGTGCCACCAACTGCTGCGCCAACAGTGCGCCGGTTCCCCGCGCACCGCCATACAAAAGGATGCGATCCGCCATCTCGGTACCCCCTCGCTCAGATTGTCGGGCCAGGCGACGAGCGAGCCCGCAGCCAACTGA
>DHLY01000056.1:0-2235 GCA_002405525.1 Proteobacteria bacterium UBA4656 | reverse complement strand
GAAAGGAACCCCATGAATCAGGAAGAACTACTCCGCCTTCCCTTCTGCCCCATCGAGAGAACGCTGCGGGTCCTCGACTCCAAATGGACCGCGCTCCTCCTGCGCGACCTGCTTGGCGGCGCTCGGCGGTTCGGCGAACTGTTGCGGTCGCTCGAGGGCGTCAGTCCCAAGACTCTCACCGGACGCCTGCGGACCCTCGAGGCGCAGGGCGTCGTGCGACGCACCATCTACGCAGAGGTCCCGCCACGCGTGGAGTACGCCCTGACCGACTTCGGGGAGACCTTGCGGCCCGTTCTCGAGGCCATGGCTCTGTGGGGCATCCGCGACGCCGAGCGCAATGCCGAACGCGATGCAGAACCTGCAAGGGATCTCGACCGGACGCGGGGCGACCGACGCGAGAACTAGAGCTCCAGGCGGGCCAGCCACAGGCCGGGGGCGTCGAGCTCGGCCTCGGTGGGCAGACCGTCGGCCCGGGTCAGGAGCTGGTGGAGCCCATCGGGGGAGCGTTCGACGACGCCGCGCACGAAGGCGATGCCCCGTTCGGTGGCTGCGCGGTCGCGTCGCAACCCGAGGAGCTGCTCGAGGAGCCGGATTCTGTTCGCTGCCCATCCCGAGTTGCTCACACCGGTGCTGGGCATCGTGCACCGGGTCATCACAGGGTTTCTTCTCAGCCAGTCGGGACTGAAGCACACCGCCGCCTACGCGGGCAGCGTCACGCTCATTCAGCGATTCGGCTCGGCGGGGAATCTCAATGTCCACCTGCACTGCCTGGTGCTCGACGGGGTGTATCGGCGCACCGAGGGTGACCCCGGCATCACAGCCTCTCATTCTGGGATGCACTGATTGTGCAGACGGCGAGCGCAGCCCGTTGCGGTGTGCTCTACAGCGAGGACATGCAGGCCGGGGCAAGGATTGGCGACGTTCTCGTCGTCAATCCCTTTACGTGATTAGCGTCGGCTTGCCACGGCATGCGGGCGGCTTTTCCTGCGCCATGCCGCCACTCCCGGGACACCCCGACCCGACGCCGCGCTTGATTTGCTGCTTCCAGGGTGGATTACGCGCCTTGCGGCGCGCGGTTGCCTGCCCGAGGCGCGGGCAATACAGTGCCGGCTCGCGGGAAAGATCGTTTGAAATTCCTATTCCGCGGGCGGGAGGTTCAGCGTGAAGCCGGATCGCGACGAAACCCGTGGCAAGTGTGTCGTCCATCAGTGCCCGCGGGCGGCGCGCTACGAGTTTCCGTACGGCGCTCCCTTCTCGGGAAGGGTGCTCTGCCCAAGGCACTTCGCGCTGCGGATCTTCACGGATCCCGCCGCGCTCGTGTTGCTCTCCGTGCTGGCATTCGCCTACGGAATCTATCGCCTGTTCGCCTGGCTTCCCGGGTGATCGCGTGCCGGCGCGCACATCCCGCGCCTGCCTGGTCGCGGCGAGGGCCGGTTGGCGGACTACGCCGGCGGGACGTCGACCTCAGCTAGCGCACGGCGGCGGGCCGGATAAGCTGGGCACGGCTGCTGAAGCGCGTGTTCCCCATCCACGTGGAGCGCCGCGCGTGTGGCGGGCGTTTGAAGATCCTCGCCGCAATCGAGGAACTGGCGGTGATCGTGAGAATCCTCACGCACCTGGGCTTGGCCGTGCGGGCGCCGCCGCGCGCAGCGGCGCGGGAGTTTCCGCTCGACTGCGCAGCCTGACCGGAGAGCAAGACGACGATCCTGCGGCACATCCGCTGGACGTGCCCGGGCGGCGGTGGCGTGATGGCGCCAAAGCGAGGCGGGTGAAGGCTGAGTCGGGCAGATGTCACGTTTGCATGGTCAGTGCGAGGGGGGGGCGCCTGGGACGGCGCGGTTGACGGCTCAAAGTACGGGCAATACTGCGGCAGGCGTGGTTTGAAATTCCTATTCGCCGGGGTGTACGCGCGGAACCTTACGCTGCGCCTGGCGCACGGTCCGGACAAGGTGCAGCGCGACCAGCTCGCGAAGTTCGAACTGCACGGCCACCAGCACGGCTGACCGAAGGCCAGCCATCGCACGACCCCCACCCGAGGAGTCTCCCCATGCTGCAACTCTGCGGTTTCCCCGCGAGCAACTACCACAACAAGGTCAAGGTCGCGCTCATCGAGAAGGGCATCGCCTTCGAGGAAGTGATCGTCTACCCGTCCAGGGACGACGCACTCCGGGGCGAGTCCCCGATGGGCAAGCTGCCGTTCCTGCGGACTGGCCGCGGTCGGGTGTAGGAAGTTCA
>DHLY01000072.1 GCA_002405525.1 Proteobacteria bacterium UBA4656 | reverse complement strand
CACCAGCACTGGTAGCCCGCCGCCTGCAGCGCGGAGGCGAGGCGCTCCACATCGCGCGCATCCTCGCGCGAGTACGACAGGAAGATATCGGGGGGAGCGGTCACGGGAGGACCTGAGCCGTTGCCTTTGAAGAGCAAGCCTATCGTCTGCGCACTCGGGCGGGCAAGCCCGTGCACGAGGTTCTCGGCTACACTGAAGATCGGCGTTTCCGGCATTCCGAGAGGGTCGACTTTGGCCGCAGTCGAGGCACAGGCACCCGCGACACCCAGCGTGCGCCTGAACATCGGCGTGACGGGCCATCGCGCCGACCATCCGTCCTACGCGCCGCACGCAGCGCGCATCGAGGCCGCTATGCAGGGCGTCCTCGACCTGATCGGTGGCACCGTCGCCTCGATGACACCGCCTTTCGGCGCGCCGTTCGAACCCATCCGCCTGCACTCGGCCATGGCCGACGGCACGGACCAATCGGCGGTACGCCATGCGTTGGCGCAGGGTTGGGAGAGCATCGCGATCCTGCCTTTCGGACGGACCTTGAACTGCGCGATCAACGCCCATCCGCGCAGCGTCGGCGACGCGCAGGCGCTGATGGCCGATAAGGCGGCTCAGGACCATGCGGTGCAGGCACGCGCGGAGACGATCCGCGCACTGGTCGGACGGTCCCAGGTCCTCGAGCTCGCCGATGTCGACGACCGGATCGGTCCGCGCTTCGTCGAGACGCTAGCCGCGCCGCAGGATGTCGCCGTGACCGAGGCCTTCCGCGCCGACACCTCCGCGCGTGCTGCGCTCGCGGGACGGCTGGTGATCGAGCAGTCGGACCTCCTGATCGCGGTCTGGGACGGCGTGCGCACCAACCTCGTCGGCGGCACCGGCCATACGGTGGCGACCGCGCTCGACGCCGGCACGCCGGTGCTGCACATCGACCCTGCGGACCCCGATGCATGGCGGATGCTCGGCGCACCGGAATCTTTGGTCACGCTGCATGACACCCCGCAGGTCGAGCGCGAGACCATCCTGCGCGACCTCATCGCCGGAGCCTTGCTGCCCGGGGGCGCGGCGCCGACCACGGGCCGGGACACGGGCATCGCCGCTCTCGCGGCCGACCGCTGGCGCGCGACGAGCGACCCTTTCTGGCATGCCTACCGCTGGATCGAGCAACGCTTCGACGGCCGCGGCGACCGCCGTCCGCTCACCCAGACCTACGAGACCCCCGCCGAGGTGGCGACCGGGTCCGGCGCCGGCGTCGCCGCCGCGCTCGCCGCGCTGCCGGAAGCCGACCCGCGGTTCACGGCGCGGGTGCTCGATGGCGTGCTCGGGCGTTTCGCATGGGCAGACGGCATCTCGGCGCATCTCTCCGACACCTACCGCGGCAGCATGGTGGTCAACTTCGCGCTCTCCGCCGCGGCGGTGATCAGCGGCGTGGCCTACCTGCCGTTCGTGGGCAGCGAGTGGAAGTGGCCGTTCGCGGCGTTCGAGCTGGTGCTGCTCGGCGCCATCCTGGCGATCACCTGGGTCGGTCAGCGCCGCCGTTGGCACGGCCGGTGGTTCGAGACGCGCCGCGTCGCCGAGTATCTGCGCCACGCGCCGCTGCTGCTGTCCCTCGGCGCCGCGCGCGCACCCGGCCGCTGGCCACGCGGTTCGGACACCTCGTGGCCCGAGCATCACGCGCGCCATGCGCTGCGCGAGGTCGGTCTGCCCCGCGTCCGCATCACGACCGACCATCTGCGCACCGTGCTCACGGGGCTCATCGCGCCGCATGTCGCGGCGCAGCGCGCGTATCACGATGCGAAGGCGCAGCGCCTCGCCACCGTCCACCACAACCTCGACCGGATGTCGGAGCGGTCGTTCCAGCTGGCGGTGGTCGCCGCCGCGCTCTATCTCGCCCTCGCCGCCGTGCACGCGGCAGGCCTCGTGGGAGACCCGCTCTTCGGCGGCCTCACCAAGGCGTTCACCTTCCTCGGCGTCGCGCTGCCGACCTTCGGCGGTTGCCTCGCGGGCATCCGCTTCTTCGGTGACTTCGAGCGCTTCGCCGCCATCTCGCGCATCACCGCCGCCAAGCTCGGCGCCGTCGACGCCCGCATCGCGTTGCTGCTGCGTGCGCCCGACACCGCGCTCGACTACGATGCGGTGGCGGCGCTCGCCCACGCCGCCGACGACATCGTGGTCAGCGAGATCGAGAACTGGCAGGCTGTCTTCGAAGCCAAGCAGATCACCGTACCGGCCTGACACGAGGGTCCTCCGTCCATGCGTCCACGCAACATCCTGCTCGCGATGCTCGGCGCCCTGCTGCTCGGCGGCGGCATCTGGTACTCCGGTCTCGACAAGGAGACGCGGGGTCTCTTGGCCGCGCTGCCCACCGACCGCGATGTGCTGAGCTGGGGCCAAGGGCAGCGTGAAGCCGCCTTCCGCGCGATGGACCGGCTGCCGCTGCTCGCCAAGGCCTCCACCGTCACGCCCTCGCCGACGCCGCTGCCGCTGCCCACCGGCAAACCGCTCGATGTCCCCGGCATCGACGACTACATGCGCACGCAGAACACCGCCGGCCTCGTCATCCTGCAGGACGGCAAGGTGCGCTTCGAGCGCTACGGACTCGGCTTCGACGCCGCGGGCCGCTGGACCAGCTTCTCGGTGGCGAAGTCCTTCACCTCGACATTGGTGGGCGCCGCCATCCAGGACGGC
>DHLY01000043.1:489-5936 GCA_002405525.1 Proteobacteria bacterium UBA4656 | reverse complement strand
AAGGAGCCCCGCGGTGACCGCTGAGACCCCGCAGATACCGAGCGCCCCGCCGTACCCGCCGCCGCGGTCCTTGCTCGCCGGCCAGCATGTGCTGGTGACGGCCGCCGCAGGCACCGGCATCGGCTTCGCCGTCGCCCGACGCTGCGCCGAGGAGGGCGCGACGATCTTCGTCAGCGACATCCACGAGCGACGGCTCGGCGAGGCGGTCGCGAAGCTGCGCGAGATCGCGCCGGGACGCGTGGAGTCGCGGACCTGCGACGTCACGCGGCAGGCCGATGTCGATGCGCTGGTCACCGCCGCGATCGAGGCCTCGGGCGGTGGCGTCGATGTGCTCATCAACAACGCCGGTCTCGGCGGCACGGCGTCCGTCGTCGCCATGACCGACGACGAGTGGCAGCGTGTCATCGATGTATCGCTCACCAGCGTCATGCGTATGACCCGCGCCATGCTGCCGCACATGCAGGCGCGCGGCCGCGGCGCCATCGTCAACAACGCCTCGGTGCTCGGCTGGCGCGCGCAGGCGGGCCAGTCGCACTACGCGGCGGCCAAGGCGGGCGTGATGGCCTTCACGCGCTGCGCCGCGCTCGAGGCCGCCGCCTTCGGGGTGCGCATCAACGCGGTCGCGCCGTCGATCGCGATGCACGCTTTCCTCGCCAAGACCACGACCCCGGAACTGCTCGCGGAGCTCGCGCGCCGCGAGGCGTTCGGCCGCCCGGCCGAGGTCTGGGAGGTGGCGAACGTCATGGTCTTCCTCGCTTCCGATCTCGCGTCCTACATGACCGGGGAGGTGCTTTCCGTGTCGAGCCAGCATCCATGATCGCCGTGTTCCGTTCCGTCGAGGAGCTCGCCGCCGCGGTCGGCTCCAAGCGCGGACCCACCGACTGGCTCACCATCGAGCAGTCGCGGGTCGACGCCTTCGCCGACGCCACCGGCGATCATCAATGGATCCATGTGGACTTGGAGCGCGCCCGCACGGGCCCCTTCGGCGGCACCATCGCCCACGGTTATCTCACGCTCTCGCTCTGCAGCCTGTTCCTGCCGCAGCTGATGCGGGTCGAGATGTCGGGCATGGGCATCAACTACGGCCTCGACCGGGTGCGCTTCACGGCGCCGGTGCGGGTCGGCAGCCGCATCCGCGCCGTCGGCGAGATCGCCTCCGTCACGCCGGTGACGGGCGGGGTGCAGGTGGTGGTGCGCGTGACGGTCGAGATCGAGGGCGGCACCCGCCCGGCCTGTGTGGCTGATACCATCAGCCGGTTCATGGTGTCCGCTTGAGCGGGAGCGGCGGTGCGGCCGCGGAGGCGTACATGAAGATCGAGCTCGACGACATCGACCAGAAGATCATCGCGCTGCTGCGCAAGGACGGCCGCGCCACCAACCAGGAGCTGGCGCGCAAGCTCGGCATGGCGGCCGCGACCGTGAGCTCGCGCATCCGCCGGCTCGAGGCGGCCAAGGCCATGAAGGTCGTGGCGGTGACCGACTTCGCGGCCATCGGCTACAAGGTGCTGCTCGCGGTCGGCGTGCAGGTGCAGGGACGGCCGGCCGAGCATGTCGCCCAGGAGCTCGCCAAGCTCCCCGAGGTCTTCAGCGTGCATGTGGTGACCGGCGCGCGCGACATCGAGACGCTGGTCGCGTTGCACGACTTCGAGGAGCTGCACTCGCTGCTGCTGCGCGACATCGCCAAGATCAAGGGCATCCGCAGCATCGAGTGCGGCATCGCAGCCGACATCGTCAAGTACAACTTCGAAGTGGCGCCGATCGCATGATCCACTACCAAGTCGACGACCTCGACCGCCAGATCATCGACCGGCTCACGGCCGACGCGCGCGCGAGCAACCGCCATCTGGCGCAGGCGCTCGGCGTCACGGAAGGCACCGTGCGCGGGCGCATCAAGCGGCTCGAGGCCGCCAACCTCATCCGTTTCACGGCCGTGACCAACGTCGCCGCGCTCGGTGCGCCCAAGGTGGTGCTCATCGGCATCCAGGCGCAGTTGAGCGAGGTGGGTGCGCTGTGCCAGAAGATCTCCGCGATGCGGGAGATCGGCTGCGTGATCGCGATGGCGGGACGCTACGACATCCTCTGCATAGGGCTGTTCTCCTCCCTCGAGGAGATCGTCACCGTCGCGAACAACCGCATCCTCGCGCTGCCGGGTGTACGGCATGTCGAGACCTCGATCGCGGTCTCGACGCTCAAGTACGACCACCGCGTCGCCAAGATCATCGACCGCAAGCGCGATGCCTGAACGCCCGATGTCCCGCGAGGCCGCCAGCTTCGACTTCGTGGTGGTGGGTGCGGGATCCGCCGGCTGCGTGCTCGCCAACCGGTTGTCGGCCGACGGCCGCCACAGCGTCGCGCTGCTGGAAGCCGGCGGCAAGGCCGGCAGCTTCCTCATCCGCATGCCCATCGGCTACGGCAAGATCGCTTTCGAGCCGGGCCTCAGCTGGCATTGGTCCTCCGCGCCCGAGCCCGGTCTCGGCGGCCGGCGTGTGCTGCTGCCGCGCGGCAAGGGTCTCGGCGGCTCCTCGAACATCAACGGACTGCTCTATGTCCGCGGCCAGGCCGCCGACTACGATGACTGGGAGCGCGCGGGCGCGGCCGGCTGGGGCTGGGAGTCGGTCAAGCCCTGGTTCCTGCATTCCGAGCGCAACGCGCGCGGCGCGGGTCCGCACCACTCCGACACCGGGCTGCTGCGTGCCGGGCCTGCTCCGCGCCGCGACCCGACCAACGACGCGATCATCGACGCCTTCGCCGCCGCCGGCACCCCGCGGAACGACGACTTCAACACCGGCGACCAATGGGGCAGCGGCTACTACGACGCCATCATCGACGGCGGCGAGCGGTGGTCCGCGGCGCGGGCCTTCCTTCAGCCCGCGGCGGCGCGCAAGAACCTGACCGTCCTGACCGGTGCGCTGGCGCGGCGCGTGATCATGGAGGGCGGCCGCGCGTCCGGCGTCGAGGTCGATCTGCCGGCCGGGCGCTCCGTCCTGCGTGCCCGGCGCGAGGTCATCGTGGCGGCGGGCGCGTACCAGACGCCGCAACTGCTGCAGCTCTCGGGCATCGGCGACGGCGAGGCGCTGCGCGATCTCGGCATCCCCGTCGTCGTCGACCGGCCCGCCGTCGGCACGGACCTGCAGGACCACTATGTCATCCCGATGGGCTTCCGCGTGCGGCCCGGCGTGTTCAGCTACAACCCTGAGCTGCGCGGGTGGCCGCTGCTGCGGAACTTCATGCGCTACCTGTCGCGACGCGACGGCCCGCTGACCATCCCGGCGGCCCAGTCGGGCGCGTTCGTGCGCAGCGCGTCCGACACGCCGCGTCCGGACCTGCAGTACCACTGCCTGCCCGTCACCGGCGACCTCGAGGCTGCTGCCCGCGGCGCCAAGGCCGACCTCAGCAAGGACCCGGGCTTGACCATCGCGCCCTGCGTGCTGCGGCCCGTGTCGCGCGGCCATGTGCATGCCCTCTCGAACGATCCGCTGCAGCCGCCCGAGATCGTGCACGGATATCTCCGCGAAGAGGAGGACCGCCGTCTGACGCTGCGCGGCATGCGCATCGCGCGGGAGGTGGCCGCCACGGCGCCGCTCGCCGGGATGATCGACGTCGAGGCCGAGCCTGGTCCGAAGGCGCAATCCGATGACGATCTGTTGGCCTTCGCGCGCGCCGTCGGATCGACGGGCTACCACCCGGTCGGCACCTGCCGGATGGGTTCGGACGACCGCGCGGTCGTCGATCCGCAGCTGCGGGTGCGCGGTGTCGCAGGTCTGCGCGTCGCGGACGCTTCGGTGATGCCGAGGCTGATCTCGGGCAACACCCACGCCGCCTGCGTGATGATCGGCGAGCGGGCGGCCGACTTCGCGCTGCGCGACGCAGGCTGAAGCGCCACGGCGGCATGCCCACGACGGGCCGCCGCCCTCCCCCCCACGAAAGAAAAAGGCCCGGCGGTCGCCCGCCGGGCCTTCCTGTCAGCCTAGGCGGGGATCACTCGCCCATCAGCACCGCGAAGTCGAGGCCGTAGGTGCGCGGCTCGCCGTACTGCGCCAGGTTGAGGCCCAGCGAGGCGCCGTAGTTGAACGAGAACTCGCGGTAGTCCTCGTCCGTCAGGTTGCGGCCCCAGAGGCTGACGCGCAGCTTGGAGTCACCGAGCGCCACATCGGCCAGGCTCAGCCGCGCGTTGACCAGCGTGCGCGAGTTGTTGGTCAGCTGGTCGAAGATGACCGGCGCGTTCGCCGGCGCGCCGTAGCTGTCCGAGCTCATCGCGATGGCGTAGGTGCTCGACTGGTAGTTGGCGTTGAGGTTCAGCGACAGCCGGCCGAAGTCGGTGCGCATGATGTTCCAGTCGATGTTGGCGGTCACCTGGTTGTCCGGCGACAGGCCGCGGCGGGCGAAGTCGACGGTGTTCGGGATGCTGGTCGTCGCGTTGCGGGCCAGCGGGAACTCGTCGAAGGTGCCGCGCACGCCCGACCACGACAGGGCCGCGGTGAGGTTGTCGAGCGGCTGCACCGTCAGCTCGATCTCGCCGCCGTAGCGCTTGGCGCGACCGGCGTTCTGGATGCGGCTGACCACGCTGCCGTTCGGCCGCACGAACAACGACGAGATGTGCATGTCGCGGTAGTCGTAGCGGAAGAGGCCCACGTTGAGGCGCATCCGGTCGGTCAGGTCGGCCTTGAAGCCCGCCTCGATGTTCTTCATCTTCTCGGGCAGCAGCAGATCGCCGGTGTTGTTGACCGAGTCGTAGAAGTCACCGTTGTACGTGCCGCTCTTGTAGCCGGTCGAGTAGGTGAGGAAGCCGTACATGTCGTCGGTGAAGTCGTAGCCCAGGGTCAGCTTGCCGCTGGTGTTGCTGAAGTCCTTGCTGAACTTCTTGCCGAAGATGCCGGCGACCTCGGGCTGGGTCTCGGCGAGCTCGTCGGCGACGTAGGTGCTCGACAGCGGACGACCGGCGAAGAACGGGCCGAAGAAGCCCGACGGGTTGGCGCTGCTGCGCCACAGGTAGGTGACGTCCTTCGTCTCCTTGGTGCGACGCAGGCCGACCGTGACCGACAGCGGGCTGTCCTCGGACATCCGCCAGGTGCCCTGACCGTAGAAGGCCAGCGACTTGGTGGCGTTGTCGTGCGAGGTCGTGTCCGACGCCGAGATCGGGAACAGCGCCCAACGGTTGTTGCGGAAGCGGCCCTCGTCCTTGAAGTAGAACGCGCCGAGCGCGTAGTCGAGGTTGCCCGCGTCGCCGATCATCGCGAACTCCTGCTGGAAGGTGCTCAGCTTGGTGTCCGCGAAGTTGGTGAACGACGGCGCGCGACCGAGGGTGTTGATCGAGTCGACGATCGCCTGGCCGACGGCGAACTCGGTGGCGGCCGGGATGGCCGGGGACACCGAGTTGAAGAACAGGCCGCCGATGGTGGCCAGCACGAGGTCGTGGACGACACCGGTGCGCAGACTGCCGGTGCCGG
>DHLY01000043.1:0-145 GCA_002405525.1 Proteobacteria bacterium UBA4656 | reverse complement strand
CATCGAGTTCTCCCAGGCGATGTAATCGTTGATCCACTGGGTCAGCTGCTGCACCTGGGGGGTCGCGGCCGCGGGCCCGAGGAAGGCGAGGTTGTTGCGGATCGAGGTGAGCGTCGCCGAACGGCTGCGGCTCGTCAGCGCGACG
>DHLY01000162.1:3082-3792 GCA_002405525.1 Proteobacteria bacterium UBA4656 | reverse complement strand
CGCCGCTTCATCGCCTGCGAAGCGTCTGTTTGAGTACGAGACGCCGGTCAGCGAGCCGCACGAGGTTGTGGCAGCGAACATCAATCCTTATCTGGTCGATGCGCCGGATGTGGTGATCGGCAAGCGATCCCAAGTTCTTTCGAGCGATGTACCGGAAATGCGGTACGGCAGCATGCCTATCGATAGCGGTCACCTCGTGCTGGACAAAGCCGTAGCGGATGAGTTGGTCTCGGAGTGCGGCGAAGCTGCGAGCGTGGTGCGGCTTTACGTTGGGGGTGAGGAATTCCTCAATGGCGGAATTCGTTTCTGCCTGTGGTTCGATGGTGCGGACACGTCGTTGATTCGCCGATGCAAGGGCATCGCCGACCGCGTGGAGCAGACCCGAGTGTTCAGGAAGGGAAGTGGCCGCGCGGCGACGGTCGCGCTCGCCGACACACCTTACCTGTTTGGCGAGATCCGGCAGCCCCGCTCACGGTACTTGTTGGTGCCGAAGGTGTCTTCCGAGGCGCGACGCTTCATGCCGCTCGGTTTCTTGGGCCCGGACGTGATTGCCAGTGGATCGGCATTGCTGATTCCCGACGCCAGCCTCTGGCATTTCGGCATCTTGCAGGCGTCGATGCACATGGCTTGGATGAGATACACCTGTGGGCGGCTTGAAAGCCGATATCAGTATTCGGCCGCGATCGTCTACAACAACTTCCCCTGGCCCG
>DHLY01000162.1:0-2767 GCA_002405525.1 Proteobacteria bacterium UBA4656 | reverse complement strand
CTCAAGACCGACGCCGAGCGCGTTGCCTTCCTGTTCACCCTCTACCAGCACTACACCTCGCTGCTGCCCGCGCCCGCTGCGAAGCCGAAGCGCCCGCGCAAGCCCCGCACCATGGTCGAGTCGACGGATGGCTGATGCGCGGCGGATGTGGCCCGAGCATCGTGGCGTGGGGCCGAACTCATTAAGCTCACGCTCGTGTGCTTAACTGGGATAAAGGACGAAAAACCAATTAGAACAATAGCTTGTGAGCCATCTTTGGTCGGCCTAAGCGTTGAGCCGGCGCACAGTCAGCGGTTCGCTGCATCATCCCGGTGGCTGGGTGGGCACATCGCAACGGTGCGCCACCCACCGCTGGATGACGTGAGCCGGCGGCCCGATGGCCGCCTTCCGGCAAAGAACCCTGTTAAGCTAACGCGCGTTAGCTTAATCGGCTTTCCGCATGAAAACTGTTTCAGATCAGGAAGTTGAGGCGCACCTCAGGCGACTGAATCGGTGGTGGGACGGGAAATCGGGCATCGCGGAGGCCACGGCACAGTGGGCGCCGCGCCATTACCTGCCAGCCGTGGAGCAGCTGCTGATCGACAGCCGGTTGCGGCGGGCGGTTGTCTTGCTGGGGCCGCGCCGCGTCGGCAAGACGGTGCTGATCCAGCACCTGATCCAGCGCCTGATCGATTCGGGCGTCCCACGCACGCGCATCGGATACGTCGAGGTTGACCATCCGCTGCTGCACAACCAGACGCTCGAGTCGCTGGTCGGCGCCTGCGAACGCGCCAGCGGGGCCGATGGCGACGGTCCGAAGTATCTCTTCTTCGACGAGATCCAATATCTGCGCGATTGGGAACGACACCTCAAGCAGGTGGTCGACCACCGTCCTGACTTGCGCGTCCTCGTGTCTGGATCGGCCGCTGCGGCATTGAAGCGCCAAAGCACCGAGTCGGGGGCAGGACGCTTCACGGACTTCCTTTTGCCGCCGCTGACGTTCCCCGAGTACCTCGATCTCATCGGGGCGCACGCGCCCATTGCGGAACGCGCACCCGGTGCCTATGTCGTCCATGACATCGACCTGCTGAACGAACGCTTTGTCGAGTATGTGAACTTCGGCGGATATCCGGAACTCGCAGTGGAACGGCGGCTGCGCGACGATCCCGAGCGCTTCGTGAAGTCCGACCTTGTCGACAAGGTCCTGCTGCGCGATCTGCCACAGCTTTATGGCATCACTGACATTCAGGAACTCAACGCGCTTTTCGCGCAATTGGCGTACAACACCGCGGAAATCGTGGCATTGAAGCCGCTTTCCGAACGCAGCGGCGTTGCAGGCGCGACGATCGCCAAGTACATCGAGTACCTCGAAGCGGCGTTCCTGATCAAGCGTGTGTTCCGCGTCGACCAGTCCGGCGCGCGATACAAGCGCGAGCGGTCATTCAAGGTGTTTCTCACCAATCCGGCGATGCGGACAGGACTGTTCGGGCCCATGGGGGCAGACGACGATGGCTTCGGCCACCTCGTCGAGACCGCGGTTTATGCGCAGCGCTTTCACGAAGAGGCGAGTCTGCACTATGCGCGCTTCGGAAGCGCTGACACGGAAGTCGACATGGTTGAAATGAGCCCGGCGCAGAGCCCGCGTTCGGTAATCGAAGTGAAGTGGTCAGACCAGGCCATTGATGACCAGAGGCGAATCGCTGGCGTCTTGAAATTCTGCGCTACGAATGGCCTGTCGGATGCACTGGTCACGACCCGTCGCCGCTTTGCGCAGAAGGAAATCAACGGGATACGGATCAACTTCTGGCCGACCGCAGCGGTCGCCTTTCACCTGGGGGCGCTCAGCGTGCGTGGTCGCCTGAAGCAGTTCCCGCCGCAATTGGAGCTACGACTGTAGCCCAGGCCAGCTCGCGGCCAGCCAGCATGGCGCGATCCGGCGCGAACCTACAGCCCCAGCGCGAACAGGGCGAACAGCAGCAGCAAGCCCAGCAGCGGCACGATCACCGTCATCGCCGCCACCGGCCAATACGCCGCCTGGTGGGTCTCGCCGCAAATCGCGCGGATGGTGGTGACCACGTAGCCGTTGTGCGGCAGGGAATCGAGCACGCCGGAAGAGATCGCCACCGCGCGGTGCAGTTGTTCGGGATTCGCGCCCATGCCGAGGAAGTGCGGGGCGAGGATGGGTAGCGCGATGGCCTGGCCGCCGGAGGCGGAGCCGGTCATCGCCGCGATCAGGCTCACCGCCACGGCGGCGCTGACGATCGGGCTGCCCGGCAGGTGGGTGACCCACTCCACCGCCACCGTGAACGCGGGCGAGAGTTTCGCCACCGCGCCGAAGCCGACCACCGCGGCGGTGTTGCCGATCGCGATCAGCGCGCCGGTGCTGGCATCCGCGATCGCCTTGCCGGGGTTGCGCAGCCACTTGAGGTTGATCAGCCAGGCGGCGCCGGAGCCTGCAAGCAGCGCCATGATGAGCGCCGAGGTCTTGAGGCTGTCGTGCCAGATGAAGGACACCACCAGCACCACCGCCAGCGGGATGGTGGCGAGCGCCGGGTGCGGCAGGTGTTCGCGGGTGCCGGTCGGATCGTCGGGTCGCGCCTCGAAGCGCTCGCCGCGCGCGCGTGCGCCCGCGATCAGCCGCTTGAGCCACCAGTAGCCGAACGCCGCCATGAAGATCGCCACGATGGCGCTGGCTTCCCACGCCGCATAGGGCGTGGTGCCGAGGTACTGGATCGGGATCCAGTTCTGGATCTCGGGCGAGCCGGCGCTGGTCATGGTGAAGGTGACC
>DHLY01000138.1 GCA_002405525.1 Proteobacteria bacterium UBA4656 | reverse complement strand
GCGGCATCACCAGCTACTGCGAGGAATTCGCCAACCTGATCCACCACATCTATCCGGTCCAGGACTACTACGACCTGATCAGCGGCGGCGACTCGGTCATCGCTCGCGGCAACGTTGACGAGAATAACCTGTTCGTCACCGGCGGCAGCGGCGGCGGCGTGCTCACGGCCTGGATCGTCGGACACACCGACCGCTTCCGCGCCGCGGTGGTGGCCAAGCCGGTGATCAACTGGTACTCGTTCGTGCTGACCGCCGATGCCTACGGCTTCTTCTCGCAGTACTGGTTCCCGGGCAAGCCCTGGGACCACGTCGAGCACTACATGAAGCGTTCGCCGATCTCCTACGTGAAGAACGTCCGCACGCCGACCATGCTGATCACCGGCGAGGCCGACCTGCGCACGCCCATGCCCGAGTCGGAGCAGTACTACCAGGCGCTGCAGCTGCTCGGCGTGCCGACCGCGCTGGTTCGCATCCCCGGTGCCTCGCATGCGATCAACCAGCGTCCCAGCCAGATGGTGGGCCAGGTGCTGCACACGGCGGCGTGGTTCGAGCGGCATCGCCATCGCGATCGGGCGGCGGTGAAGTAGGCGGGGGCGCAGGGAGCCGGCTGGAGGCTGAGATTTCCCCGGTTTTCCATGCAGATTGCCGGCTCCAATCCAGACGCTGCGGCGGACCGATCGCCGAAGCAGCAGGATTGGCCGTGTTTTTCCTTCTCCCCTTCTGGGAGAAGGTGGCGGAAGGTCGAGGCCCGAAAGGGCCGAGGGGCGGCGCAGGGATGCGCCGCCGGACTGCGGAGCAGGGACCGCGGAGCCGGATGAGGGGGAACGATGCCCAGCGGCGCTGCCCCCCCTCTCCCCAACCCCTCTCCCACGAGGGAGAGGGGCTCGGCGCAGCGCGTCTCCGTGATCGCGTAGCGGGCTTGGTGCAGCGTGCCCAAACGCACTGCCACGGTGTCGAAAAACGGGGGAAACCTCAGGGCTGGAGGGGTCAATCGTGGGGCCAGGGTTTAGCGTTGGGGCCCAGGGCCCGACGCCGCTGCCTGCTTTTCTGGGCCATGGGCCCTTTGCCATCGGCCCTGAAAACGCCCTGCCAAGGACGTAAAGCCGCGCGCCCGGCCGGCCTCAATCGCTCTCGATGGCCACCCGCCGCAGCGCCAGCGCGAAGGGGCCGGCAGGGCGGTCGGCGAACATCAGGCCGAGCGTGCGGACCCGCGCAGGATCCAGCGGCGGCGCATCGACGCGCCGGCCACGGAAGGTCGGGATGAAGTCGGCGGTCGCCAGACGCACCATGCGCCACTCGCCGATGGGCGCATCGAACGACGCCTGCCAGCTCACCGCGTCGAAGGTCGCGCTGGCGCGCAGGGTGAACTTGTAGCGGCGCCCGTCGCCGCGCACCTCGAGCAGCCAGCAGGTCGGCGCCGCGCCGGCGGGCAGCGCGACGTCGGCGCGTACCGAGGCAAAGCCGCCGCCCTGGGCCAGCGAGAGCGTGCCCTCGAACACGGCGTGGCCGGCCGGGTCGTGGCGCACGCGGCTGCGCGATACGCCGCCCATCACGCGGTCGTCGACCGCCTCCCATGTGGCCGCGGCGCGCGGATCGTCGAAGCGGTAGAGGTCGTGGACCACGGCGCCGCCCGCGACCACGGCCTCAGCCGTCGAGGCACTCGAAGCGCACGCCGGCGTGCGCCACGAGCCGTTCCACCAGCCGATCGCCGAGCAGCGACGCCGGCGTCCAAAAGCCGCCCGGCGCGCGGCCGCGGGCGCGGTCGAGCGAGAGCGCGATCGCAGTCTCGGCGAACATCCTGCCGGTCGAGCCGTAGCCGGGATCACGGTCGCCGGTCACGCGCAGCGCGAGCCGCGTGCCGCCGGGCCCTTCGCCGAAGAAGCGGATTTCCCAGCGCCCGTGCCGCTGCTGTTCGGGGCTTGGGCCTTCGCCCGACGCGGGCAACACGAAACGCTGCAGGGCGGCGCGCAGAGGCGGCACGGCGCCGGCGGCGAGTCCCGCTGCGAGCGCCGCTGCGAGCGCCGCGGCCCGCGCGCGGCCGGCGAGGCCCGGGCCGCAGGACACGGCTTCGTCGTAGCGGAAGTCGCGGCCGTAGGTCATGCCGGACAGCGCGTTGCTGCGATGGACGACGCGGCTGTTGATCGCCGCCATCACGAACGGCGCGAGCCAGCCGCCGGCGACCGGGTCGTATTCCGGCAGGCGCACCTCGGGCTGGCGCGGCCGCTTCGCGCGCGAAGGCGGACACAGGGCATAGGGATCGGCCAGCGCGCGGCGCAGCGCGGCATCGCGCCGCGCTTCGTCGAGCACGTTGAGCAGGCTGGCGATGGTGCCGCCGGAGAAACCGCCGCGCAGCTTCCAGACCCGGGCGCGAACGCGTTCGAAAGGCGCGCCGAAACGCGCGACCGCCGCCCGCTGCAGCACGTGCACGCCGAGGTCGGAGGGCAGGGAGTCGAATCCGCAGCAGTGCACGATGCGCGCACCGCTGCGCCGAGCCGCGCGCTGGTGGCGCGTGATCATGCGCCGTACCCACTGCACCTCGCCGGTGAGGTCGCAGTAGTCGGTGCCCGCGGCGACGCAGGCCGCGACCAGCGGTCCGCCGTGCAGGGCGTACGGCCCGACCGTCGAAGCCACCACGCGCGTGCGCGCACACAGCATGCGCAGGGCGTCGGCATCGGCGGCGTCGGCGACCAGCACCGGCAGTTTCATCGCGCGCCGCCCGAGCAAGTCGCGCAGCGCATGCAGCCGCTCCGGTGATCTGCCGCTGATCGCCCAGCGCAGGTCGCGGCCGACGCCGTGTCGTTCGATCAGGTGTTCGGCGACGATGCGGCCGACGAAGCTGCTGGCGCCGTGCAGGACGAGGTCGTAGGTCGGTCGGGCCATCGGTTTCTCCGTCGGCGCGGCTGCGCGCCCCGCGCGAAGCAGCGGGTCAGACTGCCGCAACCTGCAGTTTGAGGTTCAACGCCGCGAGCTGCTTGCGCTCCTGATCGAGGTCGGCGCGGGTCAGTGTATGGGCGTCGAGCCACTGCCGCGGCAGCGCCACGCGCAGCGAGCGTTCGCCGGCCTTTACCGCGATATCCGGCAGCGGTTCGGGTGTGCGCGCGCGGTGCAGCAGGGCGGCGAGGCGCAGCAGCACGGCCAGGCGCGACGCCGCTCCCGCGAGTCGATCCGGCAGTGCGTTGAGCACCTCGAGCGGGATCGCGCGGCGCTGGGCGCGCACCACGAAGGCCAGCGCCTGCTGCTCCTGGTGCGCGAAGCCGAACAGGTCCGACTGTCCCACCAGGTAGGCGCCGTGCACGTGGTGCTGGCTGTGCGCGATGGTCAGCCCGATCTCGTGCACGCGCGCGCACCACGCCAGCCACATGCGGTGCTCGTCGTCGAGCGTCCAGTCGGCCGCCACCTGGTCGAAGAGGCGCAGCGCCGTGGCTTCTACGCGGTCGGCCTGCGCGCGGTCGGCGCCGTAGCGGCTGGCGAGCCCCTCGATGCTGGCCTCGCGTGGATCGGTTTGCGCGGCACGGCCGAGCATGTCGTAGAGCAGTCCTTCGCGCATCGCCGTGTCGCACACCCGCATGCGGTCGATGCCGAGCGCGCGGAACACGGTGTCGAGGATCACCGCACCGCCGGCGATCACCGGACGCCGGTCGTCGGACAGCCCGGGCAGCCGGATGCGTTCGATCTCGCCGGCGCCCAGCAGGCGCTCGCGGATCTCGTCCAGCCCGGCGCGACTGACCACATTGTCGCCGTGTCCGAGCGCCTCGTTGATCGCGCCCAGCGCCCGAGCGGTGCCGGACGATCCGATCGCCTCCTTCCAGCCCAGTGCGCGGTAGGCGGCGGCGAACTGCTGCAGTTCGACCTCGATCTCGGTCTGCGCGCGCTGCCAGCGCTTGCGGGTCAACTTGCCGTCGTCGAAGAAGCGCAGCGTGCTGGCCACGCAGCCCATCTGCAGGCTCTCGGTCTCCAGCGCGGCGAACTCGCACCCGATGATGAACTCGGTGCTGCCGCCGCCGATGTCGACCACCAGCCGGCGCTCGCGCGAGCGCGGCAGACCGTGGGCCACCCCGAGGTAGATCAGGCGCGCCTCCTCGCGGCCGGGGACCACCGAGATCGGGTGTCCGAGCGCAGTCTCCGCCGGTAACAGAAAGGCGCGCGGGTTGCGCAGCCGGCGCACGGTATTGGTGCCCACCGCGCGCACGCGCTCGGGCGGCAGGTCGCGCAGCCGCTGGCCGAAGCGCGCCAGGCACGACAGCGCACGGCGGTGGCGCTCGGGATCGAGCGTGCCGTCGGGGCGCAGGCCTAGGGCCATGCGCACGGTTTCTCGCACGCGATCGATCACGCGCAGGTCGCCATGCTCGTAGCGCGCCACCACCAGGTGGAAACTGTTCGAGCCGAGATCGACGGCGGCCAGCGAATCGCCTTCCTGCAGGATGCTGCTCATCGGCTGCTCAGCGGCACAGTCGGGTCAGCAGGGTCTGCTGCGCGCTGTGCGGCATCGCTTCGCCGTGCTGGATCCGGGCGTAGGTGCCGTCCGCGCGAAGTTCCCAGGCCTGGGTGTTGTCGGCGAGGTAGTTCTCCAGGTCCTCCTCGAACACTCGGCGGGCGAGTTCGGGGTCGAGGATCGGGAAGCAGGTTTCGATCCGGCGCAGCAGGTTGCGCTCGAGCCAGTCGGCGGAGGAGCAGTAGATCTCCGACGCGCCATCGTTGAGGAACCAGTACACTCGACTGTGTTCGAGGAAGCGGCCGACGATCGAGCGCACGCGGATGTTTTCGGACACGCCCGGCACACCGGGCCGCAGCGCGCACGAGCCGCGCACGATCAGGTCGATTTTCACCCCGGCCCGCGAGGCGTCGTACAGCAGTTCGATCACCCCCGACTCGTTCATGGCGTTGATCTTGGCGATGATGCGCGCTGGCCGCCCAGCCTTGGCGTGAGCGATTTCGCGCTCGATCTTGCCGATCAGGCCCTTGTGCAGCGTGAACGGTGACTGCAGGAGGTGCTTGAGCTTGATCTGAGGTCCGAGGCCCGACAGTTGCTGGAACATCCGGTGCACGTCCTCGCCGATCTCCGGGTTCGCGGTCAACAGTCCGATGTCGGTGTAGGTGCGCGCGGTGCCGGCGTGGTAATTACCGGTCGACAGGTGGACGTAGCGTCGCGGACGGCCCTGTTCGCGGCGCACCACCAGCAGCATCTTGCCGTGCGTCTTGTAGCCGACCACGCCGTAGACGACCTGCACCCCGGCTTCCTGCAGTCGGTTGGCGACGCCGATGTTCGACTCCTCGTCGAAGCGCGCGCGCAGTTCGATCACCACGGTCACGTCCTTGCCGTTGCGCGCCGCTTCCTCCAGCAGTCCGACCAGCACCGAATCCTTGCCGGTTCGGTAGAGGGTTTGCTTGACCGCCAGCACTTCGGGGTCCGACGCGGCCTGGCGCACCAGATCGAGCACGGTGGAGAACGAGTCGAAGGGATGGTGCAGCAGAACGTCGCCCTCGCGCACCGCGTCGAACACGGTGGCCGACTGCGCCAGGCGCTGCTGCACGCGTGGCGCGAACGGGGGGAACTTGAGGTCCGGCCGGTCGACCATGTCGTACACGGCGACCACCCGGTTCAGGTTTACGGGACCGTGGCAGCGGTAAACGTCCTGGTCGCTGAGTTCGAAGTTGTCGATCAGGAATTCGAGCACCGAGTTTGGGCATGAGTCGGCGACCTCCAGACGCACCGCACGCGCGTAACCGCGACCGGCGAGTTCGTCCTTGAGCGCGCTGGCGAGGTTTTCCACCTCGTCTTCGTCCACTGCGAGTTCCGAATTGCGGGTGACGCGGAACTGGTAGCTGCCCTTGACCTGCATGCCGGGGAACAGTTCCTCCACGAACTCGTGCAGTATGGCGGACAGAAAGACGAATTCCTGCGTGAGCGGATCGCCGTCCAGGCCCGGCGGCAACTCGATGATGCGCGGCAGCGAGCGTGGCGCGCGTACCACCGCCATGTGGCCCTCGCGACCGAACGCGTCCTTGCCGCGCAGCACCACCGCGATGTTAAGCGTCTTGTTGAGGATGCGGGGGAAGGGATGCGCCGGATCCAGGCCGAGCGGCGAGAGCACCGGCATGATCTGTTCGCGGAAGTAAGCCTGCAGCCATTTGCGCTGCTTGGCGTTCCACTCATCGCGCATCAGCAGGCGAATGCCCGCCTTCTTCATCGCCGGCCGCAGCACGCGGTTCCAGCACTGATACTGCTCGGCGACCAGTTCCCGCGCGCGAACGCGGACCCGTGCCATGACCTCGGCCGGCGACAGGCCGTCGGGGCCGGGTGGGCCTCCGATCTGCTGCTGCTGACGCACCCCGGCAACCCGGATTTCGAAGAACTCGTCGAGGTTGGTGCAGGAAATGCACAGATATCGCAGCCGCTCGAGCAGCGGTGTCTGCGGGTCGCGCGCCTGCGCCAGCACCCGGAAGTTGAATTCCAGTTGCGACAGTTCGCGGTTGATGAAGAGGTGGCGGTCCTTGGGCTTGCTCATGGCGATGCGGGTGGCGGGCGACCGATTATCGCGGCCGGATGCGACGGCGCAAGGCGCGAATGCGCAGGACCGCTGGGCGGCAGGCGCCTGCGGATGCCCCGCAAGCCGCCGACTCGCGCGGCATCACGACGGGCCGCGCGGCGTTGTGGCATCCGCGGACCGGGCGCGCGCGGGCTGGCGACGGGTGCGCCGTCGAGTGCCCGCTTGGGCGGTGCCGCGCCGTCACGGCCCGTCGTTCGCGGCTTCGCGCGCCGGCGCCAAGCCGGCGTCGCGCGGGAACACGCAGCTGAAGGTGCTTCCGCGGCCTACCTCGCTCTCGATTTCCAGTCGGGCATGGTGGATGGCCAGCGCGTGCTTGACGATCGAAAGGCCAAGGCCGGTCCCGCCGTGCGCCCGCGAGCGGCTGGTGGACACCCGGTAGAAGCGCTCGGTGATCCGTGGCAGGTGCTCGGCCGGGATGCCGTATCCAGTGTCCTCCACGCGGAAACGCAGGCCGTCCGCCGCGTGCTGCCAGTGGATCCCGATCCGGCCACCGGGCGGGGTATAGCGCACCGCGTTGCTGACCAGGTTGGAGAAGGCGCTGTGCAGGTACTGGTTGGAGCCGCGCAGGTCGAGGTCGCAGTCGGCGTGCACTGCCACCTCGTGGCGGCCCTGGCTCAGCGCCTCTGCGTCGCGCCGCAGCGACGTCAGCAGCGGTCGCATCGCGACCCGCTCGTCCGGCGGGTGCTGCTCGGCCTCGATGCGCGACAGCGTGAGCAGATCCTCGACGATCTGCGCCATGCGCCGCGACTGGGCGCGCAGATCGGCAAGCACCGGCGTCCACTGGGGGACCTCGTCCGGTTCGATCATGTCGAGGTAGCCGTGCAGCACGGTCAGTGGGGTGCGCAGTTCGTGCGAGACGTTGGCCACGAAGTCGCGGCGTACCTGTTCGAGGCGCATCAATTTGGTGATGTCACGCACCACCAGCATGTTCTGGTCGCGGGCGTAGTGGATCAGGCGGAACGAGAGGCGAACCGACTCGTCGTGCGGCGCTGGCAGGTCGATCAGCGGGTCCGCATGCGGGCCATCGCCCAGCCACTTGCGGGCGGCGAGCGGCACGAAGTCGTCGATCCTCTTGCCGCGGTCCCGCGGTGCGGCCAGATGCAGCAGGCGACCGGCGCTGGCGTTGAACCAGACCACCGCCCGGTCGCGATCGAGCACCACCACCCCGTCGGGCAGTGCCGCCGCTGCCTCGCGGAAGGCACGCAGCAGCGCCACCAGCCGGCGCTTGCGCGAGCGCTCGGCGCGCAGCTTGCGCCATACGAACTCCCCGATGTCGCTCCACGCACCCTCTCCCTCCGGCGGCGGCACCAGCCGGCGGGAGCGAAGCCAGGCCTGCATGCGGTGCAACTTGCGGAACTGCCAGCAGCTGTGACCGAACAGGGCCGCGGTCAGCAAGGGAAGCGGGTGACCGGTGGCGATCCCCACGGTCGCGGCGGCCGCCAGCAGCAGGGCAAAGCGTCCGAGCGAGGCCAGCCAAGCAGAATTGAGAGGAGCGTCGGGGCGCATGGGTCGTGGCTTCGAACCGCGGACCCGAGGTTAGCAGCGGCGGCGGCCGGGTGCGCCCGCGCGCCTCAAACGGTGGTCGAGAACCGGTACCCCGACCCGCGCACCGTCTGCACGAGGTCATCCAGCGCGAAAG
The DNA here is from genome assembly GCA_002405525.1 of Proteobacteria bacterium UBA4656. Taxonomy (GTDB): domain Bacteria; phylum Pseudomonadota; class Gammaproteobacteria; order Xanthomonadales; family Ahniellaceae; genus UBA4656. The sequence goes on along the minus strand of DHLY01000138.1, from coordinate 5,906 downwards.
GCTCGAGCGTCTTGCGCAGGCGTCGGATGTGCACGTCGACCGTGCGCTCCTCCACGTAGACGTTGCCGCCCCAGACGTGGTCGAGCAACTGTCCGCGCGAGTACACGCGTTCGGGGTGGGTCATGAAGAAGTACAGCAGGCGGTACTCGGTGGGTCCGATCGACACCGGTTTGTCGCCGGCGAACACGCGATGCGCCGGACCGTCGATCCGCAGGCCGCCGAGTTCGACGGTGCCCTGCTCGGTCTCGCTCTGCGTGCGCCGGATCACGGCCTTGATCCGCGCCACAAGTTCGCGCGTGGAGAAAGGCTTGACCACGTAGTCGTCGACGCCGGCTTCCAGTCCGCCGACGCGGTCGTTCTCCTCGCCGCGCGCGGTGAGCATGATGATCGGCACCTCGCGCGTCATCTCCTCGCGCCGCAGGCGGCGCGCGAACTCCAGCCCACTCATGCCGGGCAGCATCCAGTCGAGCAGGATGAGATCAGGGACGCGCTGCATGATCGCATCCTGCGCGGCGCGGGTGTCGGCTGCGTGCACCGCCTCGAGGCCGGCGCGGCTGAGCGCGAAGGCCACCATGTCGCGGATGGCGGGCTCGTCTTCAACGATGAGAATCTGCTTCTGCACGGTCGCTCGGCACCCTGCGGCCACCCCGGCCGACTCGCTCCGGATTGGACTACAGATTTGTTGCCGAGGCGTGACACCCGGAGGCCGGGCCGGCCGTCGCTCAGGCCTGTCCGGGGATCGCGCGGCGCCGTTGCTCGAGCGCCACCGGTGTGATCTGTGCGATCCGTGCCTCGATGCGCGCCCGCTGGTAATAGTCGACGTCGCTGCGCCGCAGAAGATCGTTGAGTTGCTTGAGCGCGTCGTCGAAGCGACCGTTGAGCAGGGCCACCTCGGCGTGCGCTTCGCCGGCGCGGATCTCATCCCCGGCCAGTTCGCTGGCGCGGGCGAAGGTCAACTGCAACAGCGCGTCCTCGGCGGCGCCGGCCAGCAACGGACGCAGGCGCTCGGCCGCTGTGGAGGCAGCCTGCCGCGAGCCGCTGGCGACGAGTTGCTGGGCGTGGGCGATCGCCACCGCGCGGTGCGCCGGGAAGCGCGCTGCGAGGGCGGCCAGCCGCTCGCGCGCCGCTACGGGGCGGCCCGCCGCGTCTTCCGCATCGGCCAGGGCCAGTGCGTAGGTGATCTCGTCCGGTGCGTCCGCAGCCAGCGGCGCCAGCACCCCGATCGCCATCCGCGGCTGTCCGGCGCGGGTCAGCGCCAGCGCGAGGCCGTAGCGCATCGCCGCGCCGTCGCCTTCGCCGGCCTCGATCGTGCGGCGATAGAAGGGGATCAAGTCGCCGGGGTTGGCGCTGCCGAGCACGCGGGCCCGTTCGCGGAAGCGCATGAAGGCGCCGGGGTCGCGCGGCAATGGCGGCGCTGCGGCGCGCAGCGCGCGGATCGTGCGCGCGAATTCGGCCTGCTCGCGCAGTGCAGGCGTCGCATCGAGAGTCGCCAGCCGGCCGCCGGTCGCCGACGGCGGCGCGTAGAGCGCGAGTACGCCGGCATCGGCTGCGATCTCGGCGCCGGCCGTGGGGATCTCGCCCGCTATCTGCGTGGCGCGATCCTTGGCCTCCGAAATGCGGGTCGCGGTCACCGGATGGGTGCGCAGGAATTCGGGAACGCCTTCGCCGGTGTTGGCGCGGGTTGCGCGGCCCATGCGCCAGAAGAACGATGCCATCGCCTGCGGGTCATAGCCGGCGCGGGCCAGGATCTGGATGCCGATGCGGTCGGCTTCGTACTCGTTCCCGCGCGTGAAATTGATCTGCTGCTGCTGCAGCAGCGCCGACCCGCCGACCACCGCGGCCTGGGCCGCATCCGCGCTGTCGGCGCCCTGCGCGGCGATCAGCACGCCGAGCATGGCGAGCATGATGGGCAGGGAAACCTGCTGCATGCTCTCCACGGCGCGAAGGATGTGCCGCTGGGTCACGTGAGCGACCTCGTGCGCGAGCACGGCCGCCACCTCGGATTCGTTCTCGGCGGTGGCGATCAGGCCGGTGTTCATGCCGATGAAGCCGCCGGGCGCGGCGAACGCGTTGATCTGTTCCGAGCGCACCACGAAGAAGGTGAACGCTTGCTCGGGACGCTCGCTGTGCGAGACCAGCCGGTAGCCCATCGCCGACAGGTACTCGTCGAGCAGCGGGTCGTCGGCGACGGCGCGCGCGCCACGCAGGCTGCGCAGCATCTGTTCGCCGATCTGGCGCTCCTGCTGCGGGGTGATGATGGCCGCCGCCGAGGAGCCGATATCGGGCAGCCGCAGGTCGTCGCGCGCGCCCGCGACGAGGCTGGTGCCAGCGGCTAGGATGAACACGATGGCGCGTGGGAACGCGGACATGGCCAGGTCCTGGGTAGCGGCGCGTCGGAAACACAGGCCGCAAAGGCTGTGACACGCTAGTCTAGGGGAAAGTTCGCGCGCGTCCGTTCAGAAATGGTTTTCTCGATCCTCGTTACGGCGTCTCCCCGCGGCGGCCCGGGTGCCGCCGCGGCCCTGCGCTTCGCCCGCGCTGCGCTGGCCAGTGGCCACCAGGTGCGGCAGGTGTTCTTCCACGGCGACGGCGCCGTCGCGTTGGTCGCGGCCGCCCCGACGGCCGGCGAACCCGATCTCGCCGCCGGCTGGGCGGGACTGGCCGCACACCACGGGTTCCCGCTGCTGGCCTGCGAGACGGCGCTGGCGCGACGAGGTCTGGACGGTGCCCCGGCCCGCGGCCCGGTGCGCCCCGGTACGCTGGGGCAGTTCATGGTGGCGGTCGGCGAGTCCGGTCGCGTGATGCAGTTCCGCGACTGAAGATGGCGCGCCTGCTGCTCGTGTTCTCGCGGGGGCCGGATGCGGGCGGCGCCGGCCGCGACGGTCTTGACGCCGGGCTCGCGGCGCTGGCCTTCGACCACCAGCTTGCGGTCCTCTTCGAGGGCGCTGGCGTGAGCCTGCTGCGGCCGGCGCATGCGCCGGGCGAGGGGCTGCCGGACTGGCGCCGCGGCCTGCGCACGCTGCCGCTGCATGGCGCAGCCCCGATCGGCGCCGACGCCGAGGCCCTGGTGTCCCATGGCCTGGGCGCCTGCACCCTGCTGCTGCCCGCCGAGACCCTGGACGCCGCCGCGCGCGCGCGCTGGATCGCCGATGCCGATGCAGTCCTCGTTTTCTGAACGCCGCGTGCTACACGTGGTGGTGACCCCGCCGTGGGCCGGCGATGCGCTGCAGCGCGCCCTCGCGCACCGACGTGCGGGCGACGTGCTGTTGCTGGCACAGGAGGCGGCTGGCGCTGCGTGCGCCGCGGTCGCCCTTGCGCCCGCCCTTGCCGACGGCCTGTGCGCCGCGTCCGCGCGCGTGCTGGACGCCGACCTCGCAGCCTGCGGCCGGTCCGGTTCGGCGCTGCGCGACGGCATCGCTGCGATCGACGATGCGGCCTGGGTCGCGCTCGCCGCCGACTGTGCCAGCTGCGTGACCTGGGCGTGAACGACGGACGCGAGATCGACTTCGGTGGCCGGCGCATCGCGCTCGACGAGCGCGGCTACCTGCGCGACCCGGCAGACTGGGACCGGGAACTCGCGGCGCACCTCGCTGCCGCGGACGGGATCGAACTCGGTCCCGCGCACTGGCAGGTGCTCGACTTCCTGCGCGACTATCATGCCGAGTACGGACTGTCGCCGCCGATGCGGCTGCTGGTGCGCGAACTGGCGGCCCGGATCGGCGGCGAGCGCGGCTCCAGTCGCGCGCTGTACCGCCTGTTCCCCGAGGGGCCCGCCAAGCAGGCGTGCCGCTACGCCGGCCTGCCGCGGCCCTTGAGTTGCATCTGAGCACCCGCACGTCGGAGGAGCGCACGGAGTCCTGCATGCCCAAGATCGAGCTTTACACCACCGCCATCTGCCCGTACTGCGTCGCCGCCAAGAATTACCTGGTCGACAAGGGCGCTGCCGCATACGAGGAGATCCGGGTCGACCGCGACCCGCAGCGCTTTGCCGAGATGCTCTCGCGCAGCGGCAATCGCCGTACGGTGCCGCAGATCTTCATCGGCGCCACCCACGTCGGCGGCTTCGACGACCTGGTGGCGCTCGATCGCGCGGGCGGGCTCGCGCCGCTGCTCGCCGGCGACTGACCGCGCGTCGCCGCAACCAAGCATCCGCGCCGACCGCCGGCGCGCCAGCCCGCGACCGAGGGATCCCGCATGAGCGACCGCGTCCAGCAGTTCACCGAGTTCCGCAAGCGCATGAACGAGCGCATCCTCGAGCACGACAACCAGGTCGTGCGGCGCTTCTTCGCGCTCGACACCCAGACCTACAGGGAAGGCGCGTTGCCGCTCAAGACCAAGGAACTGCTCGGCCTGGTGGCGTCGCTGGTGCTGCGCTGCGACGACTGCGTGTCCTACCACGTCGCGCGGTGCAGGGAGGCCGGCGTCACCCGCGACGAGTTCTTCGAGGCGTTCAGCGTCGGGCTGGTGGTCGGCGGTTCGATCGTCATTCCCCACCTGCGCAGGGCGGTGGATTTCCTCGATCATTTGGAGGCGACGGACGGGGCGGCGGCCGGGGGTTGATTCCGGATCGAGGGCCCAGGGTATAGGTCCCAGGGTACAGGCCGATTGGCCCCGCCTGCCGCTGCGCCCCGATACCCTTTTCCCTAGACCCTCGTTCGGTTGACAGCGCGCGGGCTCGAAGTGCCCGGCCGAGCGTTTCGTGCGAACTGGGCCCTGGGCCCCAACCGGTGTGCCCCGCGCCCCCAATCGGCAGAAAGTCGACTGGCCCCCAGCCCCACCCATCCGCGATAATCAGGGGTTCTCCACATCACGGCGCACTCCCCGCGCCCGAAGAGGAACCCGATGGGCAACAGGATCTCGGTCATCCGCGGCGACGGCATCGGCCCGGAAATCATGGACGCCACGCTGCGCGTGCTGGATGCGCTGGGGGTGGGCCTGGACTGCGAGTTCGTCGACGCCGGCATGGCAGCGATGGACCGGTGCGGCGAACTGCTGCCCGCGGCGACGCTGGAATCGATCGCGCGCAACCGGGTGGCGCTCAAGAGCCCGTTGACCACGCCGGTCGGCGAGGGCTTCACCTCGATCAACGTCGAGCTGCGCAAGCGATTCGACCTGTACGCCAACGTGCGGCCGGCGATCTCCTTCCCCGGCACCCGCGCGCGCTACGAGAACATCGACATCATCACGGTCCGGGAGAACACCGAGGGCGCCTACATCGGCGAGGGCCAGGCGATGTCGCTGGACGGGCAGACCGCCACTCTGACCCAGAAGATCACCGTGCGCGGTTCGCAGCGCATCGTGCGCTACGCCTTCGACATGGCGCGCGCGATCGGCCGCCGCAAGGTCACGGTGGTGCACAAGGCCAACATCCTCAAGAGCACCTCCGGCCTGTTCCTCAAGGTCGCGCGGGAAGTCGCCGCCGACTACCCGGACATCGAGAAGCAGGAAATGATCGTCGACAACGCCTGCATGCAGCTGGTGATGAACCCCTGGCAGTTCGACGTCATCGTCACCACCAATCTGTTCGGCGACATCCTGTCCGACCTGTGTGCCGGCCTGGTCGGCGGGCTGGGCCTGGCGCCGGGCGCCAACATCGGCAGCGAGGCGGCCATCTTCGAGGCGGTCCACGGGTCGGCCCCCGACATCGCCGGACGCGGCATTGCCAATCCGTGCGCGCTGCTGCTGGCGGCCTGCCAGATGCTCGACCACATCGCTCGGCCGGACGCAGCGCGTCGCCTGCGCACCGCCATCCGCGCCACCCTGGACGCGCGCGACCGCACCACGCCCGACCTCGGCGGCAGCGGGTCCACGACGAGCCTCGTCGACGCGATCATCGCGCGCCTCTGCGCCGCCGCGGCGCCGCCATACGGGCGCCGCCGCCGGCCGCGGCGGTGGGCAGGTCTATT
>DHLY01000092.1 GCA_002405525.1 Proteobacteria bacterium UBA4656 | reverse complement strand
AGCTCATGGAAATGTACGGCGGGGGCAGAGTGGCCGCGCGAAAGGCGCCGGTCTGCGACGTTGGCCCCATGGGCGGCACCAGGCGAGCAGCGGACTCCGATGCGATCGCAACGTTCGCAGACCCGTGCGGAATGTGTCTTCCATCCTGCCCGACCTATGCGGCGAGCGTCGCCGAGGGGCGCTCGCCGCGCGGTCGCATCGCCGCCATGCGAACGCTCGTCACCGGCCCTGGTGCAGCGACGCCGGCGACGCTTGCTGATCTCGCGTCCCGCGTCGACTGCGGACGCTGCGAAGCGGCGTGCCCGTCGCAGGTTCAGTACGCGCAGCAACTGCATCGCACGCGCGCCGCCCTGCGAGCGACCCGCGGATTCACCCTGGTCGAGCTGGAGGACGGGGCGTGATGCTGCGGCGCCGGGTGCGCTGCAGTTCATGGCCGATCCGGAAACCGCCGCAGCAGTGCGCCGGCACCGCGTGGCCCAGATCGCCGCCAGTTGCGCCACGATCGTGGCCACCACCGACAGTGGCTGCCGCATCCGTCTGCGCGCCGGCCTGACGGAGGCGGGCCTCGACCTGCCGGTGGTGCACTGGACGGCTATCATCCGCGCCGCGACCCCATCCGGAGACCGCCCCCATGCGCAGATCGACCGCTACGGACCGCCTGATCGGGGGACTTGCGCGTGCGCTCGCGACTTCGCTCGGACCGGCGCCGGCGCCTGCCCTGCCATATCCCGGCGAAAGCCAGCCTGAGTCGCCGCTGGAGGAAGGCGAACGCCGACATTCCGCCGGTCTGATGCGAATCAACCACGCCGGAGAGGTCTGCGCGCAGGCGCTCTACCTCGGCCAGGCGGCGGTCACCCGCGATCCCCGCCTGCAGCGGCATCTGGTCGAGGCCGCCGAAGAGGAGGCCGACCATCTCGCCTGGTGCGCGCGTCGCCTGCAGGAACTGGGCGAGCGGCCAAGCCTTCTCAATCCGGTCTGGTATGCAGGCTCATTCGCGATCGGTGCGGCGGCGGGCCTGATGGGCGACCGGGTGAGCCTCGGGTTCATCGTAGAAACCGAGCGCCAGGTCGAAAGCCATCTCGGCGACCACCTGCAACGCCTGCCTGCACCCGACCGGCGCAGCCGCGCGGTGGTGCACGCCATGCAAGCCGACGAGGCGCGCCACGGGGCGGACGCGAGGGCGGCCGGCGCAGCGAACCTGCCCTCACCGGTGCCGCCGCTCATGGCGGCGGCAGCGGCGGTTATGAAGGTGCTGGCCTACCGCCTGTAGGCCAGCATCCCGACCAGCTGGCGCGCGGCGTCGGCGCGAGGTCGGAGCGAACGGCGACACGCCAGCGCGGGCATTGCGCGCGCGGGACGGACATCTCCCGGGCGAGGCTGGCCGACGAAACCCGCATCAACGCCGGACGCCTCGGGCACTTCGGTGCCCCACACGCAAAACCACGAACCACGCCTGCCGGGGACCCGCGCAGCCCGCCGCACCTCAGCCGAGATTGCGGCCGTGGAAAAGTTCCTCGATCTCGCGCCGCAGCAGGGCTTCGATCTTCTGCCGTTCCTTGAACGACAGGTCGGAAGCATTGGCCTCGAACAGGTAGGTATCGAGGTCGAACTCCTTCACGTGCATCTTGGTGTGGAAGATGTTCTCCTGATACACGTTGACGTCGAACATCTCGTACTTCTGCCGGATGTGCTTGGCGAGGTAGTCCTGGACCGAATTGATCCGGTGGTCCATGTAGTGCTTCTTGCCGCGGACGTCGCGGGTGAATCCGCGCACGCGGTAATCCATGATCACGATGTCGGATTCGAACGAGTCGATCAGGAAGTTCAATGCCTTCAGCGGCGAAATGACGCCGCAGGTCGAGACATCGATGTCCGCGCGGAAGGTCGAGATGCCATTGACCGGGTGACTCTCGGGGTAGGTGTGGACCGTGATGTGGCTCTTGTCGAGGTGGGCGAGCACCGTCTCGGAGATCATGTCCTTGCCCAGCTTCTCGGCGATCGGCTGCTCGGAGATCAGGATCGTGACCGACGCGCCCTGCGGGTCGTAGTCCTGCCGCGCGACGTTGAGGATCTGCGCACCGATGATCTCCGCCACGTCGGTGAGGATCTTGGTCAACCGGTCGGCGTCGTAGGCTTCATCGATGTACTCGATGTAGCGGTCGCGCTGGTCGGATGTGACCGCGTAGTTGATGTCGTAGATGTTGAACGACAGCGACTTGGTCAGGTTGTTGAAGCCCTGCAGGCGCAGACGGGGCAGCGGCTTGACCATGGCGGGCTCCTCGCGCGGCGGGGCACGGAAAGGGCGCGCATTATCACTGCTTTGGCGCCCGGCACAAGGGGCGGCCGCCGGACAGGCCGCAGACCGCACCACGCTGGCGTCCACGTTCGCGCCGGTACGCGGCCGGCGACTCCCGAGCCGGCGTTTGAATTCCCGCGACGATGGGCCTATAAGGCGCTTGCCGCCACGCCATGCGATGATCGGGTCATGACGAAAGCCGCCGCCGAGCGTTTTCAGCCGTCGATGCCGGTCATCGACCGCGCCCAGACGCCGACGCAGCTGACGCTGGATGCGGTCACCCTCGAGAAATTCCTCACCGCCTGCCACAGGCGCCGCTACCCAGGGAAGACGGCGATCTTCCGGCCGGGCGACAGTGCCGGCACACTGCATTACATCGTCGAGGGCTCCTTGACCGTCTCCAGCGAGGAGGAGGACGGCCGGGAACTGATCCTCGCCTACCTCAACAAGGGCGACTTCATCGGTGAAGTCGGCCTGTTCGTCGAGCCGCAACGGCGCGAAGTCATGGTCCGCAGCCGGACGCCGTGCGAACTGGCCGAAATCAGTTACGAGCGCGTGTTCAACTTGCTCGCCGGTCCGCTGGCGGCTGAGTGCCCGCGGATCTTGTTCGCGATCGGCGCACAGCTGACGCGCCGCTTGCTGCAGACCAGCCGCAAGGTCTCCCGGCTGGCCTTCATGGACGTGACCAGCCGCGTTTCGCGCACCCTGCTCGACCTGTGCCAGGAGCCGGACGCGATGTCGCACCCGCAGGGCACCCAGATCCGCATCTCGCGGCAGGAGATCAGCCGCATCGTCGGCTGCTCGCGCGAGATGGTCGGCCGCGTGCTCAAGCAGCTCGAGGAGGCTGGGAAGGTGTCGGTCAAGGGCAAGACCATCGTGGTGTTCGGCACTCGCTGACCGCCATGATCGATCGCCCGCCGTCTATCGCCACCCGTCCGGCCCTGCGACCGGCGAAGCCGTCCGACGGCGCGGCCGTGGCGTGCCTGCTGGGCGAACTCGGCTACCAGTGCAATCGGGAGGAGGCGGTCGACCGCATCATGACGGTGGCGGAGGACCCGACCCAGGCCCTGCTGCTGGCCGAACTGCACGGCGAGCCCTGCGGCCTCCTGGCGCTGGACTTCATGTACTTCGTGCCGCTGGGGCGCACGACCTGCCGTATCACCACGCTGATCGTCGCCGATTCGCACCGCATGTCCGGCGTCGGCCGCGAGATGCTGCGCGAAGCCGAATCGCGGGCGCGCGCGGCGGGGGCCGCGCGGATCGAGGTCACCACCGCCGCCCACCGCCAGGGCGCACACGAGTTCTACCGCGCCTGCGGCTACGCCGAAAGTTCGACCCGCTTCGTGCGCCGTCTCGGCGACGCCTGAGCGCGGTTCAACGCCAGTCGACGAAGCGAACCACGCCGCCCGGCGCGCAGGTCGCACGCGGCCGATCGCGAGGCCGCCAGTTCACGCACACCGCCTCGCGCGCGTTCCGCAGCAGCGGCAAGTCGTTGGGCGAGTCGCTGTAGGCGAGGTCCCAGGGCGGCGCGATGCCGGCGGCCGCCAGCGCGGCGAGTTTTCCGGTGCCGAAGCAGTGCCGAAGCACGCGCGCCCGGCGGCCATCGAGGTGGAGCTCCGAGGCGACGATGGAGGCGCCCTGCACGCCGAGCTCGTCCAGCACCGCGCGCAGCAGGGTCGATTCGGTGCCGCTGACCACGACCACCCGGTCGCCTGCGGCGAGGTGGCCCCGCAACGCGGCAAGACCATTGCCGATGACCTTGGCGGGGCGGCGCGCCAGTCCACGACCCCAGGCGTCGAGCGAAGCCCGCAGCGCAGCGGCATCGGCACCGAGTACGGCAGCGTGCAGAAACAGCCGCGCGCCCAGCGACAGCGTGACGGGAAAGGCCATCAGCGGCAGCCCGACTGGCGCCACCAGCCAGCCGGCGAGCCGGCGCAGCGGCGGCTTGAGCCCCTCGCGCCGCAGCCACGCGGCGAAGCTGTCGCCGGCGACGATCACGCCGTCGAAGTCGAACAGCACGAGGCGCCCGCCGGGGCCGGACGGCACGCCGCTCACGCGAACAGACGGGCCAGTTCGGTGCCGGGATCGTCGGCCCGCATGAAGGCCTCGCCGACCAGGAAGGCATGCACGCCGGCGCCGCGCATCAGGGCCACGTCGGCCGGCGCATGGATGCCGCTCTCGGTGACCAGCAGGCGATCGGCGGGCACGCGGGCGCGCAGGTCGAGTGTGGTGCCGAGCGAGGTCGCGAAGGTGCGCAGGTTGCGGTTGTTGATGCCGACCAGCGGCGAGCGCGTGGCGAGCGCGCGCTCGAGTTCGTCCGCGTCGTGCACCTCGACCAGCACGTCCATGCCGAGCGACAGTCCGAGGTCGCACAGGTCGCGCAGGCGCGCATCGTCGAGCGCGGCGACGATCAGCAGGATCGCATCGGCGCCGATCGCGCGCGCTTCGTGGACCTGGTAGTCGTCGATCATGAAGTCCTTGCGCAGCACCGGCAGCGTGCACGCCCCGCGCGCGGCGACCAGGAAATCCTCGTGGCCCTGGAAAAAGTCGCGATCGGTCAGCACCGACAGGCAGGCCGCGCCGCCGGCCGCATAGCTGCGCGCGATCTGCGCCGGGCGGAAGTCGGCGCGCATCACGCCCTTGCTGGGCGAGGCCTTCTTCACCTCGGCGATCACCGCCGCACGGCCGGCGGCGATCTTCGCGCGCAGCGCGGCCTCGAAGCCGCGGGGCGGCGGCTGGTCGGCGGCACGCGCGCGCAGCTCGGCCAGCGGGGTCCGCGCGCGGCGCCCGGCGACCTCCTCGGCCTTGCGGGCGAGGATGGTGGCGAGGATGTCGCTCATGCGTGCGGGCCCCCATAGGCGCGCTCGACCTTCGCGACGCGCAGCTCGTAGTGCGCGTACCAGCGGGCCTTGCCCTGGGCGCGGGCCTCGGCGTGTTCGACATGGGCGCGCCAGCCGGCGATGGCTTCCTCGCTGTCCCAGTAGCAGACCGTGATGCCCAGCCCGTCGGCGCCGCGCACGCTCTCGATGCCGAGGAAACCCGGCGATTGACGGGTGAGTTCCACCATGCGCGCGGCGGCGGCCGCGTAGCCCGCGTCGTCGTCCGGCGTGCGCTGCGAGGTGAACACGACCACCCAGTACGGCGGGCGCGGCGTGGCGGCGAAGCCGCTGCCGCTCACGGCCCGCTCCCGGCGAGGCGACGCGTGGTGGCGACGAAGCGGTGCAGCCGGTCGCGCGCGGCGCCACTGGACAGTGCGGCACGCGCGGCGCCGATGCCACCAGCGATGCTGTCCACCACGTCGGCGGCGTACAGCGCGGCGGCGGCGTTGAAGACCACGATCTCGCGCGCGGGGCCGGGGCGGTCGTCGAGCACTTCCTCGACGCGGGCGCGCGACTCGGCGGCGTTCTCGACCCGCAACTGGCGGCTGGAGGCCATCGCGAGGTCGAACTCCTCCGGATGGATTTCGTACTCGCGCACCACGCCGTCCTTGAGTTCGCCCACCAGGGTGGCGGCACCCAGCGAGACCTCGTCCATGCCGTCGCGGCCGTGCACCACCAGCGCATGCCGGGCGCCGAGGCGCTCCAGCGCGCGGACCTGGATGCCGACCAGGTCCGGATGGAACACGCCCATCAGGATGTTCGGCGCGCCGGCCGGGTTGGTCAGTGGTCCCAGGATGTTGAAGATCGTGCGCACGCCCATCTCCTTGCGCACCGGGGCGACGTTCTTCATCGCCTGGTGGTGGTTGGGCGCGAACATGAAGCCGATGCCGCACTCGCGGATGCATTCGGCGACCTGCGCGGGGCCGAGGTCGATGCGCGCACCGAGCGCCTCCAGCACGTCGGCGCTGCCGGATTTCGAGGACACGCTGCGATTGCCGTGCTTGGCCACGGTGCCGCCGGCGGCGGCCACCACGAACATCGACGCGGTGCTGATGTTGAAGGTGTGCGCGCCGTCGCCGCCGGTGCCGACGATGTCGACGAAGTGCGGCCCGCCGTCGATCTCGACCTTGGCCGAGAGCTCGCGCATCACGCGCGCCGCCCCGGTGATCTCGCCGATGGTTTCCTTCTTCACCCGCAGGCCGGTGAGGATGGCCGCGCTCATCAGCGGCGAGACCGTGCCGCTCATGATCTGCCGCATCAGATCGACCATCTCGTCGTGGAAGATCTCGCGGTGCTCGATGGTGCGCTGGAGCGCTTCCTGGGGCGTGATCGGCATGGCGGGTTCCGGGCTTCAGGCCGCGCGACGCAGCGGCTGCAGGAAGTTGCGCAGCAGGTCCTTGCCGGCGAGGGTCAGGATCGATTCGGGATGGAACTGCACGCCCTCGACCGGCAGGCTGCGGTGGCGCAGGCCCATGATCTCGTCGACCGTGCCGTCCGCGTGCTGCGTCCAGGCGGTCACCTCGAGCCCATCCGGCAGGCTGGCGCGCTCGACCACCAGCGAGTGGTAGCGCGTCGCCTCGAACGGGTTCGGCAGGCCGGCGAACACGCCCACGTTCGCGTGATGGATCATCGAGGTCTTGCCGTGCATGATCGTGCGCGCCCGCACGACCTTGCCGCCGAAGGCCTGGCCGATGCTCTGGAGGCCGAGGCAGACGCCGAGGCTCGGCACGCTGCCCGCGAGCTTCGCAATCAGCTCCCGCGACACGCCCGCCTCGAT
>DHLY01000031.1 GCA_002405525.1 Proteobacteria bacterium UBA4656 | reverse complement strand
GACGTGTTTTTTTCGTGCCGATAGCTCATTCTTGTCGACATGCGAACCGACGGGCGTGCACTCGACCATACGGCGCTGACCGAGCTGCGCAAGCGCGCGGTCGCGAGCGTTCAGTCCGGGAATGATCCCGGCGAGGTGGCTCGAGCACTCGGCGTGCAACGGAACACGGTGTACGGCTGGCTGTCGCGGTACCGGGCCGGTGGCTTTGATGCGCTGGATGCGCGCAAGCGTGGTGGTCGTCCGCGCAAGCTGGACGCCAAGGCGCTGAAGTGGGTGTACGAGGCGATCACTCGCAAGAGCCCGCTGCAGTTGAAGTTCAAGTTTGCCCTGTGGACGTCAAGGATGATCGGCGAGTTGATCCATGCGCGGTTCGGGGTGACGCTGAGCAAGGCGTCGGTCTGCCGGCTGCTGGGGCAGTTGGGTCTGACGCCGCAGCGCCCGTTGTGGCGGGCCTACCAGCAAGGGCCGGAGGATGTCGCGCGCTGGCTGGAGACCGAGTATCCGCAGATCAAGCGTGCGGCGAAGCGTCTGGACGCGCAGATTTTCTTCGGGGACGAGGCGGGCGTGCGGTCGGACCATCACTCCGGCACGACGTGGGCCAGGAAAGGCGAAACGCCGATCGTGAGCAGCACCGGTGCACGTTTCAGTCTGAACATGGTCTCGGCGGTCAGTGCGCAGGGCGAGTTCCGTTTCATGGTCGTCGACGGCCGCGTTGGCACGCCGCAGTTCATCGAGTTCATCCGCCGGCTGGTGCACGGCAGCGACCGCATGATCTTCCTCATCGTCGACGGACACCCCGTGCACAAAGCCAAGCAGGTCCGGCAGTTCGTCGCGGAAATGAAGGATCGCGTGCGCCTTTGCTACCTGCCCCCGTACTCGCCCGACCTCAACCCGAGCGAGCGGGCATGGAACGACGTCAAGAACCACGCGGTAGGGCGCCAGTCCATCGCCACACCGGCGGACCTCAAACGCTCTGTCATCAGCCACCTGCGGTTCATCCAGAAATCGCCAGACCGCGTGCGCGGCTACTTCAACAACCAAACGACGCGCTACGCAGCATAGATACGTACTATTTCGAGACGGGTAATAACTTCGGATTCGGCGATTAGGTCCGAATCCGGGCAGTTTTGCGACTCGAACGGGGGAGGCGGACGGTCACCCGCAGCGAGCGCGTGGCGGCTGGGCGCCATGCGCCTTGGTGCTGGACGACGGGCGCGCACTGGCCACGCGGGCGTCCGCCGATCCATCCGTCGGGCGCCGGCCGGGGCGTATCCGGCTGCTACTCTCGGGCGATGACGGTATTGCCCGCGATCCGAATGCCTGCCCTGCACGCTGCGTGGCCGATGGAGCCCCGGCGTTGAGGGCGCCTGCCGAGGAGGCCCTGCCGCGCCGCCTTTCCGTGTGGGCGCTGTGGCTGCTTGCCATCAACGGCATGATCGGCGCGGGCATCTTCGGCGTGCCGGCGGAACTGCAGCGGCTGGCGGGTGCGGCGAGTCCGTGGATGTTCGTGCTGTGCGGGCTGCTGATCGCGCCGATCGTGCTGTCGTTCGCGCGGCTGGCCAGCGGTTTCAGCGGCACGGGCGGGCCGATCCTTTACGTGGGCACGGCGTTCGGCGCGCACGCGGGCTTCCAGGCGGGCTGGGCCTACTACGTGGCGCGCGGCACGGCGTATGCGGCGAACCTCAACCTGCTGGTGACGACGCTGGCGCACTGGTGGCCGGCGGCGGCGGGGCCGGCGCTGCGGATCGGCCTGATGCTGGTGCTGAGCGTGGCGATGGCGTGGGTGAACGTGGTCGGTGCGCGCGCGGCGATGGGCTCGCTGGGGGTGCTGACCGTGCTCAAGCTGGCGCCACTGGTGGTGCTCGCGCTGGCCGGGCTGGCACGCCTCGATGCCACGGTGTTCGCCGCTGCGGTCACGCCGCCGTCGACCTTCGACCTCGGCGCGGCGGTGCTGCTGGCGATCTACGCCTACGTCGGCTTCGAGTCCACCCTGGTACCAGCCGGCGAGGCACGCGACCCGCGCCGCGACGTTCCGCGTGCCCTGCTGTGGGGCCTCGGCGTGGCGGCGGCGCTGTATGCGCTGGTGCAGGTCGCGGCGCAGTCGCTGCTGCCGGGACTGGTGGATTCGCAGCGCCCGCTGGTGGATGCCGGCAGCGCGCTGGCCGGCGGCGCGGGCGCGGCCTTCGTCACGCTCGGCATCGCGGCCTCGGTCGGCGGCAACATGCTGGGATCAATGTTCTCCACCGCGCGCATCTCCTACCGGCTGGCGCTGGATGGCCACCTGCCGGCGTGGTTCGGGCGCGTGGACGTACGCTACGGCACGCCGGCGAACTCGGTGTGGTTCTACGGCGCGGCCTGCTTCCTGCTCGCGGCCAGCGGCACCTTCGCCTGGCTCGCGGTGCTCAGCGTGCTGGTGCGGCTGCTGCTATACGCCGGCTGCGTCGCGGCGCTCCCGCGCCTGCGAAGGGCCGGCGTAGCGATGCTGCCTCTGCCGGGCGGGCGCGCGATTCCGATACTGGCGCTCGCGGTCTGCGCGGCCCTGATGACCCAGGTCAGCCTCGCCGCCGTCGCAGCCACTGCGGCGCTGCTCGCGGTGGGCAGCGTGCTGTATTCGATCGCCGCGTGGGGCCGGCGCGACGCACTGTAGCGGGGCTTCCGTTCCGCACTCGCTGGATTCGACCGATGAGCCGCGTATTCGACCTTCCGCTCGACACCCACCGCCATGCGCTTTGCTTCTGCGGTAGCGGCGCGCGCTTCAAGCGCTGCTGCGGCAACGGGGGACCGGTTCGCCGGGCGCCACACGGTGTTCTGCTGCTGCCCGGATTTCTGGACCCAGCCATCTGCCGAGACTGGGTAGCACGGCTGGAGGCACGTCCGCGCGCCTGGATCGACGTGGTCGACCACGAGCGATCGACTGCGGATCGGATCGTGCGCCGCCCCGACCCGGCGCGGGTGACGGAGAAGATCGACCCCGGCCCGCTGCGTCAGGCGATCGACGATCTCGTGCGGCGCGCCTTCTTGCAGGTGGAGGCGCCACGGTTCGAATGCCGCCTGGCCTGGTTCGAACGGCCTACGGTCCTGCGCTACACACCGGGCGGGAAGTACGACCTGCATGCCGATGCGGAGGTCTGGGATCACGATTCTCCGCCGCGCCGAATCCTCGACCGCGACCTCAGCCTTGTGGTCTATCTCGGAGAGGATCTCAGCGGCGGCGAGTTGGCGTTCCCGAACTTCGAACGGCGGTTGCGGCCGCGAGCCGGCCTGCTGGTCGCCTTCCCGTCCGACGAGCGCTACGCGCATGCGGCACCCCCGCTCGCCAGCGGGCTGCGCCATGCGATCGTTTCGTGGGCCCACTTGGCCGGACGACCGCGGGTTTGTCCGCAGCCGCCCGACGACGCCATCCTGCTCGACGACTGACCGCCCCGCAACGCCGGCGGGTGCGGGCATGACGGCGTGTTACGGCCGTCGATACGGGCATGCGGGAGTGATCGGGCGCGACGTCGGGGCAGCAGGTCGCATTCATCGGCACGTCGAAGCAGATGTCCGATGTCCGCTGCCCGCCGAAGGGGTTGGGGCAGTGCTGCCCGCGGATCCGGTTGTCGTCCAGCACGATGGTCTCGGTGGCGCGCGCTTCGGAGCTCACCATGCCGGTCTGGCTGCTCACGACACAGGCATCCGTCAGGACGATGGCGATTTCCGGCGAGCGAGAGCCGGCGCCCGTGCGCACGCGGCGCACCAGGCCCAAGTTGGCCGTGCTGGTACCCCGACCGAGCAGGGCCGACAGCCGCACCGCACTGGAACCGGTCGGCATCAACACCGTGATCCTGCCCGGTCGCGGCGGGCCGAGGTCGCCACCGCCGGTCGCGGCCCGGGAATGGCCGGCAAGGTGGAGACGGCCCGAGGGAGTCCACCAGCAGCGTGTTGCTGCGCAGCCAGGACTCAATAGCCGTGGACCGCACCTGCGTCGCGCCGCGAACGGCCAACGACAGCAGGCACAGCAGATGCGCCCTGGGGCGTCAGGTCGCGGCCATGGGTCTGCTTTCCCTGCTCGAGATACGTTGAGGACGCCTTTGAACTGGATGACGGGCGTGGCGTCCGGGCCCAGGCCGGGCGCCCGCCAGTTCCGCCACGCCACCATGCCTGGCCCCAAGGGGATGCCTGCGAAAGTCCGATCGGCCTGGATCGACCCGGACACCGCCCCCCCCGCGTTGCCGAGCAACATGCGATTGGGGGGCGCCTGCGGCGAGCAGGGCGGTCTCGACCGTCGTGATCTGCCGGATCGCCAGCTGGGCGGCGATCGACTGCCCGGCCATGAGCCGCCGCCGGCACAGCATCACCTCGGGCGCCTCGCAGGCCACCGACAGGCTGATTCCGTCGAGCTGGAGCGTCTCGACCGGGCCGCTGATGATCAAGCGCCCCGAGTCGCCCCGTCCGAGGACCTCGATGCAGCGCGCGAATGCGGTGCCCGCGCGCGGGCGGCGGACAGTGGCAAACAGCGGCGGAACTCCGCGAAACGACGGTTCGAGCAGGGCTGCCTCGCACGGGCGCGGACGGGCACGGCGCTCCCGTCTTGGATCACATGCTGCACGCAGCGCCATGATGGCCATGGGCGACGGGAAAGGGCGCCGCGTGCCCGACCGCGGGCGGCTGTACCGGACCGAACCGCGCGCGCCGTGCGGCGTTGCATGGCATCCGCGGCGCGCGCGGACTACGATCCGCGCATGCGCCCGATGCCCCTGCTGACCCTGCTCGCCGCCGCCATCCTCGCCTTGCCCGCGTCCGCGGCGGAGAGAACCCTGTACAAATGCCGCGTCGCCGACGGCAGCCTGTCCTTCCAGGAAGCACCCTGCAGCGGTGAACCGCTGGAGGTGATCGCGATCGCGCCGGAGGCGCAGCGGGCCGCCGCCCGCACCGCGGTGACATCGGACACCGCCGGCTGCCGCGACCTCGCCACGCTGATCTGGCGGCTGGACGGCGCGACGACCACCTTCGACGTCTCGGCCGACGCGCGGCGTGAACTCACCGAGCGCCGCGCCACGCTGCGCGATCGCTGCGGACTGACCCTCGACCCGTCGCCGCTGGCGGTGGACTGCGCCCTGCTGGCGGAAGCCATGCGCCTGCGCCGCGGCGACGCGACCGCCATGGACGAGGCCGCGCACGCGCGCATCGCCACCCAGCACGGCGAGCGCTGCAGCGACGCTGCGATCAACGCCGATCTCGACCGCGCGCTGCGCCGGCTGGAAGACGGGCGATGAACACGCCACTGCGCGCGGTCGCGCTGCTGCTGGGCGCACTCTTCCTGGCCCCGGCCTTCGCCGACGGGGCCGACGCGGCGCTGCGCGCCTTGTACGAGCGGGAATGGACCTGGCGACTCGCGCAGTTCCCGCTGCTCGCCACGTCGACCGGGGAACATCGGCACGACGACCGGCTCGGCATGGTCGACGAGGCCGCCCAGCGGGCGCGGCGCGCGTACTGGGAAGGCGTGCTGCGCGAGCTCGACGCGATCGACGCCAGCGCGCTGTCGCCAGCAGCGAAGGTCGATTACGCGATCTTCCGCGCCCAGGTGGAGAGTTCGGCCGAGAACATCCGCCTCGGCGGCCACCGCATGCCGCTGAACTCCGATTCGGCCTTCTGGTCCGACCTCGCCTTCCTGCCGCGCCTGCACCCGTTCCGCGATGCGGGCGACTTCGAGCGCTACATCGCGCGCCTGCGCGCGGTGCCGGCGTACTTCGAGCAGCAGATCGACCTCCTGCGGGAGGGCCTGCGCCGCAGCCAGACCGTGCCACGGGTGACGCTGGAGGGGCGCGAGGCCTCGATCGCCGCGCAGGTGAAAGTCGACGACGTCGAGGCCAGCCCGTTCTACGCCCCGCTGCGACGGCTGCCGGCATCGATCGGCGCCGAGGACGCTGCGCGCCTGCGCGCGGATGCGGCCACCGCGATCCGCAATTCGGTCGCACCGGCCTACGCGAAGCTGCTGGTATTCGTGCGCGACACCTACATCCCCGGCGCGCGCACCACGCTGGCGGCGACCGCGCTGCCCGCCGGCAAAGCCTACTACCGGCGGCAGATCATCGACTTCGTCACCGAGGACCTCGACCCGCGCGAGATCCACGCCACCGGGCTGGCCGAGGTCGCGCGCCTGCGCGCGGCGATGCAGGCGATCATCGACGAGATCGGCTTCGAGGGCGACTACGCGGCGTTCCTGCAGCACCTGCGCACCGACCCGCGCTACTACGCGAAGTCGCCCGACGAGCTGCTGGCGCAGGCGGCGTGGATCGCCAAGCGCGCCGACGGCGCGCTGCCGCGGTTCTTCGGCCGCCTGCCGCGCCGGCCCTACGGCGTGCAGGCGGTGCCGGAGGCGATCGCGCCGTACTACACGGCCGGCCGCTACGTGCCCGCGTCCGAGGGTTCGACCGAACCGGGCTGGTACTGGGTCAACACTTACGGCCTGCCGGGCCGGCCGCTGTACACCCTGCCCGCGCTGACCCTGCACGAGGCCGTGCCTGGCCACCACCTGCAGATCGCGCTGGCCGCCGAGTCGGGCGAGCAGCCGCCGTTCCGCCGGTACTCCTACATCTCGGCCTATGGCGAGGGCTGGGCGCTGTATGCGGAGGAACTCGGCCACGAGATGGGCATCTACCGCACCGCGCACGAACGCTTCGGCCAGCTCACCTACGCGATGTGGCGCGCCAACCGGCTGGTGGTGGACACCGGCGTGCATGCGCTCGGCTGGTCGCGCGAGCGCGCCATCGCCTACATGACGGAGAACACCGCGCTCAGCGAGCACGAGATCCGCACCGAGGTCGACCGCTACATCTCCTGGCCCGGGCAGGCGCTGTCGTACTATCTCGGCATGCTGCGCATCCAGGCACTGCGCGCGGAAGCCGAGCGCGAACTCGGCCCGCGCTTCGACCTTCGCGCCTTCCACGACGCGGTGCTGGAAACAGGTTCCGTGCCGCTGCCCGTGCTGTCCGACCACGTGCGCGGCTGGATCGCCGCGCGCAAGGCCACCGATTGACCCACCGCAACGCTGCGTGCACGCCGGGTTGCTATCGTGCGCGGGTCGAGCCTGCCGGAGTGCGCCATGAAACCGAGTCCCAACAGCCCGCCGGACGCACCGGTCACCCGCGAACAGGCCGAGGACGCCGTGCGCACCCTGCTGCGCTGGGCCGGCGACGATCCGGCGCGCGAAGGACTGATCGACACGCCCAAGCGCGTGGTCGAGGCCTATGGCGAGTGGTTCGCCGGCTACAAGGACGACCCGACCGAGTACCTGCGCCGAACCTTCGAGGAGGTCGAAGGCTACGACGAGATGATCGTGCTGCGCGACATCGAGTACGAAAGCCACTGCGAGCACCACATGGCGCCGATCATCGGCCGCGTGCACGTGGGTTACCTGCCCGACCGCTGGGTGGTGGGCATCTCCAAGCTGGCGCGCGTGGTCGAGGTCTACGCCAAGCGCTTCCAGGTGCAGGAGAAGATGACCGCGCAGATCGCGCAGGCGATCCAGGACGTGCTCAAGCCGCGCGGCGTGGCGGTGGTAGTGGAGGGGGTCCACGAGTGCATGACCACGCGCGGCGTTCACAAGCGCGGCGTGTCGATGGTCACCTCCAGCATGCTCGGCACGTTCCGCGAGGATGCGCGCACGCGCAGCGAGTTCCTGACCTGGGTAGGGATCACCACCAGCCGGCGCTGAACCACGCCCCCAACGGCGGAGCCAACTCGCGCAGGGTGCAACGAGCGCAGCGAATTGCACCGACTCGGGGTCACGGTGCAATTCGCTGCGCTCATCGCTCCCTACATCATGCGCGCTGCGGCGGGTCCAGGCCCGGCCTACGGGAGCGCGGCCATCCGCGCCACCAGCGCGCGCACGCGCGGGGCGAGCAGCAGCACCAGCGGCAAGGCCACCGGCCAGACGATGGCGAAAGAACGCAGCCAGGCATCCGGATAGCCCGCGTCGATACCACGGTTGACGGCGGCGATGGTGCCGCTCATGAGCAGCGCCATCAGGAACGACATGACCGCGGCGATGGCCAGGTTCGCGTGGCGGGCGGGGATGCGCATCCGGTCCGGCGCACTGGCGACGCCCTGCCGCGGGTGCTGCGCGGTCGGCCTCAGCCGCCGCGCTTCATGAAGCTGAAGAACTCGTCGTTGGACTTGGTGTTCTTCATCTTCTCGAGCATGAACTCCATCGCGCCGAGCTCGTCCATCGGGTGCAGGAGCTTGCGCAGGATCCAGACCTTCTGCAGGCGGTCGGGTTCGATCAGCAATTCCTCGCGGCGGGTGCCGGAGCGGTTGATGTCGATCGCCGGGTAGACGCGCTTTTCGGCAATGCGGCGGTTCAGGTGCACTTCCATGTTGCCGGTGCCCTTGAACTCCTCGTAGATCACCTCGTCCATCTTCGAGCCGGTGTCGACCAGCGCGGTGGCGATGATGGTCAGCGAACCGCCTTCCTCGGCCTTGCGCGCCGCGCCGAAGAACCGCTTGGGGCGCTGCAGCGCGTTGGCGTCCACGCCGCCGGTGAGCACCTTGCCCGAGGCCGGCACCACGGTGTTGTAGGCGCGCGCAAGGCGCGTGATCGAGTCGAGCAGGATCACCACGTCCTTCTTGTGCTCGACCAGGCGCTTGGCGCGCTCGATCACCATCTCGGCGACCTGCACGTGGCGCACGGCGGGTTCGTCGAAGGTGGACGAGATGACCTCGGCGCGCACGGTGCGCTGCATCTCGGTCACTTCCTCGGGGCGCTCGTCGATCAGCAGGATGATCAGGTGCGCTTCTGGGTGGTTGTGCACGATGGCCTGCGCGACGTTCTGCATGAGCATCGTCTTGCCGGCCTTGGGCGGAGAGACGATCAGGCCGCGCTGGCCCTTGCCGATCGGCGCCACCAGGTCGAGGATGCGGCCGGTGATGTCTTCCGTCGACCCGTTGCCGCGCTCGAGGTGGAAGGCCTCGCGCGGGAACAGCGGCGTGAGGTTCTCGAACAGGACCTTGTTCTTCGACGCCTCGGGCGGTTCGCCGTTGATGGTGTCGACCTTGAGCAGGGCGAAGTAGCGCTCGCCGTCCTTCGGCTGGCGGATCTTCCCTACCAGGTAGTCGCCAGTGCGCAGGTTGAAGCGGCGGATCTGACTCGGGCTGACATAGATGTCGTCTGGACCGGCGAGGTAGGACGACTCGAAAGCACGCAGGAAGCCGAAGCCGTCCTGCAGGATTTCCAGTACGCCCTCGCCGTCGATGCCCTCCTGCGTGCGGCACAGGACCTTCAGCAGATTGAAGATGATGTCCTGCTTGCGCAGCCGTGCCACGCCCTCCTGGATGCCGCACTGCTCGGACAGCGCCAGAAGGGACTCGGCGTTCATCCGCTTGAGCGCAGTCAGCGATGTCGGCGCATTGGGCGGCAGCGGCGGCAGCGGCCCCGGCGGCAGGCGATCCTCGTAGTTGCCGCGGTTGCCGCGGTTGTCGTCGCCACCGCCGCGACCGCCCCGGTGGTCGTCGCGATTGCCGCGGCCGTCCTGATTGCCTCGGTTGTCCTGGCTGCCGCGGTTTTCGTCGCGGTTTCGGTCGCGATCGCGGCGGTAGCGGCGGTCATCGCGATGGTGGCGCTGACCGGGAGCGGGCTGGCCACCCGGACCCTGGGACGCCGGGCCGGGGCCGCCGGGGCCGCCTGCAACGGGCGCTGCGGTGGTGGCGGCCGGGTCCGTACCGGCATCGTTGCCGCCGGCAGCCGAGGACGTTTCGGACGTCGGCTGGCCGCGCTCGACCGGGGCTTCGCCGCGGGAGGGACCGGCTTCAGACGACGGAGCGGTGGACGGGTCGTGGCCTTCCGCCACGGCGGATTCGCGCTGCTTGCGCATCGGGAAGAGGGCTTCGGGGGGAGGGATCAAACGCAAGGAGGCGCGCGGGGATCGGCGGCCGGGTAATGAGTCGACACGGTAGCACCGCAGCATGCCGACGGCAACCCGAACCATCCTGGGCTGGGCCGCGGGCCAGGCGCGTCAAGGCGGGCAAGCAGGCGCTCGCTCGCCAGCCGGCACGCGGTCGACCGCAGCGTCACGCACCGGGATGGTCAGAGATTCTTGTCGATCAATGCGGCGACCTGACCCTTGTTGACCATGCCCATCTGGGTCGCCTGGACCTTGCCATCCTTGAACAGCATCAGGGTCGGGATACCACGGATGCCATACTTGAGTGAGGTCTTCTGGTTGTGGTCGACGTTGACCTTGGCAACCCTGACGCGGCCGGCATAGGCCGACGCGATCTCGTCGAGTACCGGGGCGATCGCCTTGCACGGGGCGCACCACTCGGCCCAGAAATCGACCAGCACCGGTTCGCTCGACTGCAGGACCTGGGCATCGAAATCGGCGTCGTTGATATGGGCGATCTGCTGGCTCACGGGGACCTCCTGCGGGGACGCGCCGCCGTGCCGGCCGGCGTGGGGTCGGGACGGGCACAGACCCGCGCGAACAGTTACACTTCGAGTCGGTGCGGACCGTCCGAGCGGTCCATTCTGACACAGGGCGGCCCCGCCCGTGTCCATTCCGGTGGCACCGCAGCCGGCCCCGCGACCTGCCGCGGACGGCGCGCCACCGCCCCCACCCCCGCCGGGGTCCCGCCAGCAGAAATCAATGACCGACATCCAGACCGTACCCGCCGGCGAGACGCCGGCAGACCACCGCCCGTTGACCGACATCCTTTTCGAAGGCTTCGACCTCCACCCACTGCTGCTCCAGGGGCTGGAGGACACGGGATTCCTGCGCTGCACGCCGATCCAGGCGCTGACCCTGCCGATCGCGCTGACCGGGCGGGACGTAGCGGGGCAGGCCCAGACCGGCACCGGCAAGACCGCGGCCTTCCTGGTCGCACTGTTCAACCGCCTGCTGAAGTCCGCGGCGCAGTCGACCCGCGGCGATGCCGACCCGCGCGCCGTGGTGCTGGCGCCGACCCGCGAATTGGCGATCCAGATCGACAAGGACGCGCGTGCCATCGGCCGCCATACCGGCCTGCGCGTCGCGCTCGTCTATGGCGGCGTCGACTACGACAAGCAACGCGAGCTGTTGCAGCGCGGCACCGACGTGATCATTGCCACACCGGGCCGGCTGATCGACTACGTCAAGCAACACAAGGTGGTTTCCCTGCACGCGTGCGAAATGGTTGTGCTGGACGAGGCCGATCGCATGTTCGACCTCGGCTTCATCAAGGACATCCGCTTCCTGCTGCGCCGAATGCCGCCGCGCGAGCAGCGGCAGAGCCTTCTGTTCTCGGCCACCCTGAGCCACCGCGTGCTCGAACTGGCCTACGAGCACATGAACAGCCCGGAGAAGCTCACGGTCGAGACCGAGACGGTCACCGCCGAGCGCGTCAGGCAGAAGGTCTACTTCCCGGCGATGGAGGAGAAACTCCCGCTGCTGATCGGCCTGCTGTCGCGGATGGACGCGCACCGGACGATGGTGTTCGTCAACACCAAGGCGTGGGTCGAGCGCGTCGCGCGGGAACTCGAGCGCGCCGGCTTCGCGGTCGGGGTCCTTTCCGGCGACGTGCCGCAGAAGAAACGCGAGACCCTGCTGGGACGGTTCCAGCGTGGGGAACTGGAGATTCTGGTGGCCACCGACGTGGCCGCGCGTGGCCTGCACATCGCAGGCGTGAGCCATGTCTTCAACTTCGACCTCCCGTTCGACGCGGAAGACTACGTGCACCGCATCGGCCGCACGGCGCGGCTCGGCGCCGAGGGCGACGCGATCTCCTTCGCCTGTGAGTTGTACGCGATGGGCCTGCCCGACATCGAGGCCTACATCGAGCAGAAATTGCCGGTCGAACCGGTCGAACCCGCGCTGCTGATCGCCGCGCCGCGCTCGCCGCGCGAGAAGCCGGCCGGCGAGCACGAGTCGATCTCGCAACTGTTCGCCGAAGCGCGCGCCAACGAACCGCCCGGCCGTCGCAAGGAAGGCAAGGGTGGTGGTCGAAGCGGCCCTCGCCGCGACGGCGAGCGCGGCCCGCGCCGCGAGGGCGAACGGGGTGAGCGTGGTCCACGCCGCGACGGCGCGCCTCGCGCGCCGCGTCCCGAGGGCGATGGCGCGTCGCGTTCCGAGGGCGAACGCGCGTCGCGTCCGGACGCCGCGCGCGGCCCGCGACGCGACGGTGCACCACGCCCGCCGCGCGAGCAGCCGGCAGCGACAGCCGCAAGTTCTGCGCCGCCGATCGAACAGACGCTCGGCCCCGACGGCCAGTCGCGCAAGCGCCGCCGGCGAGGCGGTCGCGGGCGGCGCCGTCGCGACGGCGAGGCGTTGCCGGCCGACGTCGCGGCGGGAACGCAGGCGGCCCCGCGTGAGCTGGTGCCGGCCGAGCCAACCGGCCTGCTCGGCCGCATCAAGCAGGGCCTCAAAGGTCTGATCAACCGGCTGCCCGGCCGCGGGCGCCGGCGCTGAGCGGAAGACGCCGACGCGGGACGCTGGCGCCGCGGCGCGCGGGCGAGGGTTCCGGTTTGCTACCCTTCGAGCGGTCTTCCGTGCCCGTCGCCCGATGTCCGACGTCCTGGCCGATTTGATGCTCCGCCACCGGCATGCGCGCACCGTCGCGCGGGCCGCGTTGGCGGCCGCGGGTTTGGCCCTCGCGGTTGCGCTGGCGCGGCTCGGCGCCGTGGTGCTCGCTTTCGGTGCGCCCACGGCCCCGCCCACCACGCCCATGACCGTCGAGCAGCTGGTGCGCGACGCCGAGTCAGGCGCGGCCTCGCTGTCGGCGTGGCACCTGTTCGGCAACGCGCTGCCCGCTGCCGATCCGCGCGGCGTGGCCGCAGCGCCCGACACCGGGCTCGACCTGGTACTGCGCGGCCTGTTCGCCGGCGACGATCCAAAGGATGGCCGCGCGATCATCGCCGACGGCGCCGGGGTCGAACGTTCCTACCGCCCCGGCGAAGAGATCGCCGCCGGCGTCTCGCTGGACGGCGTGTACCCCGATCGCGTCACGCTCGCGCGCGGCGGCGCCATCGAAGCTCTGCGCATGCCGCGAAGCGACGCTGCGCCATCGGCGCAGGCAGCCGGCGGCGGCGCCGGAATCACGATCCAGAACCGCCCGCTGCCGCCTTCGATGGTTCCGCCAGCGGTCGGCGGGACCCTGCCCGGCACGCCGGCGCCTGGTCAGCTCTTCGTCACTCCCGGCGTGTCCACTGCCGCGATCAACTGGAATGCCGCCACCGCGAAGCTCGGCGTCGATGCAAGACAGCTCGCGAGCGAGGTCAGCGTGCTGCCGGTGATGGAGAACGGCCGCTTCGTCGGCGTGCGCGTGCAGGCCGGGCGCGACAACCCGCTCGCGGCCCGGCTCGGCCTGCAGCCGGACGACATCGTCACCGCCGTCAACGGCATCGCACTGGACTCCCCCGCGCGCGCGGCCGAAGTGGCGCGCACGCTCGCGCAGGCCAGCTCCGCCGAAGTCACCGTGCGCCGCGACGGCGCCACCCGCAAACTCCGCGTCGACCTGCCATGACCCGTTCCCCCACCCCGAGGCCTTCCCCGATGCGCCACCTGATCGCCGCCGTCCTGCTCGGTGCGAGCCTCGCGCTGTCCGCCCAGCCCGGCGACCACACGCTCAACCTCAAGGACGCCGACATCCGGGTGTTCATCGCCACCGTGTCGGAGATCACCGGCAAGAGCTTCATCGTCGACCCCCGCGTCGAGGGCAAGGTCAACGTGGTCTCGACCAAGCCGATGGACGCGGCCGAGGTCTACCGCACCTTCGAGAGCGTGCTGCGTGTGCACGGCTTCGCCGCGGTGCCGTCCGGCAGCATGGTCAAGATCGTGCCCGAGGCGATCGCCAAGCAGGACGGCGATGCGGGAACCGCACCGTCCGGCGGGCCGGACGCGATCGTCACCCGGGTGGTGGAACTCAAGCACGTCGGCGCCAACGAACTGCTGCCGATTCTGCAGCAGCTGGTGCCGCAGAGCGGCCAGGTCGCGCTGGTGAGCGGGGCCAACGCGCTGCTGATCACGGACCGCGCCGGCAACCTTGCGCGGGTGGAGGCGATCATCCGCCGGGTCGACCAGGCTTCCGACGCCGCGATCGAGGTGATCCCGCTGCAGCACGCCTCGGCGGCGGAACTCGCGCGCACGCTTTCGATGCTGGCGGAGGAGAAAGGCGCGGCCGCGGTGGCCGGCGTGCCGACCAAGGTGTTCGCCGACGCGCGCACCAATTCCGTGCTGCTGTCGGGCGACCGCGCGGCGCGGCTGCGCATGCGCACCCTGATCGGCCATCTCGACACGCCGCTGGAGAACAGCGACAGCACCAACGTGGTCTACCTGCGCTATGCCAAGGCGGAGGAACTGGTCGGCGTGCTCGAGCAGACCGCGGCCACGCTCACCGGACAGGCCGGCGGCGAGAACGCGGCCAAGGAAGCCACCATCCAGGCGCACGCCGAGACCAACGCCCTGATCATCACCGCCGACCCCGCGGTCTTCCGCGGGCTGTCCTCGGTGATCCGCCAGTTGGACATCCCGCGCGCGCAGGTGCTGATCGAGGGCGTGATCGCGGAACTGTCCGACGAGTACGCGCGCGAGATCGGCGTGCAGTGGCAGTCGACCAACCTGCAGGAGAACGCCGACGGCAGCCTCGGCGAGGGCTACATCGGCGGCACCAACTTTCCCGGCCAGGGCGGCGCGGGCGGCATCCTCGGGGCGGCGGTGAACCCGGGCAGCGTCGGTTCCGGCCTCAACATCGGCTATGTCGGAGGCACGATCACCCTGCCGGGCAGCGATGAACCGATCCTCCAGATCGGGGCGCTGGTGCGCGCGCTCGGCGGCGACGGCCGCAACAACATCCTGTCCAGCCCCTCGGTGGTCACGCTCGACAACCAGGAAACGGAGCTTTCGGTCGGCCAGGAGGTGCCCTTCATCCAGGGCGAATTCACCACCAATGTCGCCAACCCGAGCGGCGGCGACGGCGCAGCCGGTCTGCTCGGCAATCCCTTCCGCACCATCGAACGCAAGGAGGTCGGCCTCAAGCTCACCGTCACCCCGCGCATCAACGAAGGCGACAGCGTCCGCATGGACATCAAGCTGGAGTCGTCGTCGCTGGCGCCCACGCCGGCGGGCGCCTCGGACCTGATCACCAACAAGCGCACGCTCAGCAACAGCGTGCTTGTCCCCGACGGCAACATGCTGGTGCTCGGCGGCCTGATCAGCAATGAAACTCGCGAAAACATCTCCAAGGTGCCGGGCCTTGGAGACATTCCGGTGCTGGGCAACCTGTTCCGCTATCGCAGCAGCAACACGCTCAAGCGCAATCTGATGATCTTCCTCAAGCCCACCATCCTGCGCGACCGCGCCACCGAGATGGCTGTCTCGGGCGCCAAGTACAACTTCATCCGCGCCGAACAGTTGAAGGCGCGCGAGCGCCGCGACAGCCTGACCCGCCCGCAGGACAATGCGGTTCTGCCGGAACTGCCGGACAAGCCCGCGCAAGCAGACGACCAGTGACGGCGCAGCACCGCCCCGCCCGCCCCCCCTTCGCCTTCGCCAAGCGCCACGGCGCGACTTTGGTCGAGTGGCGCGGCGAGCGTGCGCGGGTCGCGCACCGCGCCGGCGTCAAGCTGGAGTCGCTGGCCGAACTGCGCCGCTACCTCGGCGCGCCGCTCGACCTGGAATCGCTCGACGAGCGAGCCTGGGAGGCGCTGCTGCGCGAGATCTACGAGCAGGGCGGCGCGGATGCGCGCGCCATGATCGAGGGCATGGACGAGCGCACCGACCTCGGCGCCATCGCCGATTCGCTGCCGGAGCCGGAAGACCTGCTCGAGAGCGATGACGATGCGGTCGTCATCCGTCTCATCAACGCCCTGCTGACGGAAGCGGTCAAGGAGAACGCCTCCGACATCCACATCGAGCCGTTCGAGAATCGCCTCGTGGTGCGCTTCCGCGTCGACGGCGTGCTGCGCGAGGTGCTCTCGCCCGCGCGCCGCATCGCGGCCCCCGTGGTCAGCCGCATCAAGGTGATGGCCAGGCTCGACATCGCCGAGAAGCGCCTGCCGCAAGACGGCCGCATCGGCCTGCGCATCGCAGGCCGCCCGGTGGACGTACGCGTATCGACCATCCCTTCCGGCCACGGCGAGCGCGTGGTGCTGCGCCTGCTCGACAAGCAGGCCGGGCGCCTCGACCTGTCGAGGCTCGGCATGGCCGACCCGATGCGCGCCGAACTTGAAGCGCTGGTGCACCGCCCGCACGGCATCCTGCTGGTGACCGGCCCCACCGGTTCGGGCAAGACCACCACGCTGTACGCGGCGCTTTCGCGCCTGAACGACAGCACGCGCAACATCCTCACTGTCGAGGACCCCATCGAGTACTACCTCGACGGGATCGGCCAGACCCAGGTCAATCCGCGCGTCGACATGACCTTCGCGCGCGGGCTTCGCGCGATCCTGCGCCAAGATCCGGATGTGGTGATGGTTGGCGAAATCCGCGACCTCGAGACCGCGCAGATCGCGGTGCAGGCCTCGCTGACCGGCCACCTGGTGCTGTCCACGTTGCACACCAATTCCGCGATCGGCGCGGTCACCCGCCTGCGCGACATGGGTATCGAGCCTTTCCTTCTCGCCTCCTCGCTGGTCGGCGTGCTGGCGCAGCGGCTGGTGCGCGTCCTCGATCCCGCCACGCGCGAGCCGTACACCGCCACGCCGGCCGAACTTGCCGCCTTCGGCCAGCCGCGCGAAGCGGCGGCCACCCTGTACCGCCCGCGCGCCGGGCTGGGCGGCCGCAACGCCGGCTACCGCGGCCGCACCGGGATCTACGAACTGGTTTCGATCGACGACGCCCTTCGCGCCCTGGTTCACGAGGGCGCCTCCGAGGCCGCGATGGAAGCACACGCCCGGGTCCGCGTCCCCTCGATCGCGGCCGATGGCTGGGCCAAGTGCCTCGGCGGGGCAACCTCGGTGGACGAAGTGCTGCGCGTGACGCGCGACGAGTGACCCGCACGGATTGCCGCATCGGCGGCTAGACTTCGCCCATGCCCGCCTTCAGCTACGAAGCTCTCGACGCCGCCGGTGCGCCGCAGCGCGGCGTGTTGCAGGCCGACACGCCGCGCGGGGCGCGCACGGCGCTGCGCGAGCGCGGGCTGGTTCCGCTGGCGGTGGAGCCGGTGACGGACGCCACGCCGGGTGGCGGCCTCGCGCCGCGGCGGCGCGCGCTTTCGACAGGGCAACTGGCGCTGTTCGCACGCCAGCTGGCGACGCTCGCCGCCGCCGGCCTGCCGCTGGAGGAATCGCTGGCGGCGCTGAGCGAGCAGGATGCCGAGCCGCGCACGCGCGCCATTGTTGCCCAGTTGCGGGCGCGGGTGATGGAGGGCCGGTCGTTGGCCGCAGCGCTGGGCGAATTCCCCGACAGCTTCGACGCTGTGTTCCGCGCTTCGGTCGCGGCCGGCGAGTCCTCGGGCCGGCTCGACCACGCGCTGTCGCGGCTCGCCGACGACGCCGAGGCACGCGAGTCGCTGGCGCGCTCGCTGTGGATGGCGCTGGCCTATCCGCTGCTGCTGACGGCGGTCGCGACCGCGGTCGCCGGGGGGTTGCTGGTGTACGTGGTACCGCAGGTGGTTAGTGTGTTCCAGAACCTGCGGCAGGAACTGCCGTGGGCGACGCGCGCCCTGATCGCCATGGCCGGGGCGGTGCGCGACTACGGCATGGTCGCTTTGTTCTGCGTCGCGCTGGCGGCCATCTTTGGGCGACTTGCGCTGCGCCGGGACGCCGTGCGCGCCACGCGAGACCGCTGGCTGCTGCGCGTTCCGTTGGCCGGTCGCCTGGTGCGCGCGGC
This sequence comes from Proteobacteria bacterium UBA4656, assembly GCA_002405525.1. GTDB lineage: Bacteria > Pseudomonadota > Gammaproteobacteria > Xanthomonadales > Ahniellaceae > UBA4656. The sequence goes on along the minus strand of DHLY01000031.1, from coordinate 3,968 downwards.
CGATACGGCACGCGCAGCGCGCACTCTGGCCACGCTGGCCGCGTCCGGCGTGCCGGTGCTGGAGGCGATGAACCTCGCCGCCGCCACCGTTCGCAACCTGCCGATGCAGTCGGCGCTGAAGCGCGCGGCGGCGCGCGTGCGCGAGGGCGGTGGATTCGCCCGCGCACTGGCCGAGAGCGGCTACTTCCCGCCGGTCGCGCTGCGCCTGATTGCCAGCGGAGAGAAGTCGGGCCGGCTCGGCGCGATGCTCGAGCAGGCTGCACGCGCGCAGCAGCGCGAGGTCGAGGGCCTGCTCGGCGCGTTGGTCGCCGTACTCGGCCCGGCCGTGATCCTCGCGGTTGGCGCGCTGGTACTGTTCATCGTGCTGGCGATCCTGCTGCCGATCTTCGAACTCAACCAGTTGGTGCAGTGACGGGAGCGGCGAATGGCGAGTAGGAGAACCTTGACGACTGCGGCGATTCCCCAAGGTCGCGGGAGATCGCACGTGTCTGGTGATTGAATGTGCCATCGCCCGAGTCCCCATACCTGACCCGTTCGCCATTCGCCGTCCACTGCCCCCATGATCCGCTTCGACACCGTCACCAAGCGCTATCCCGGCGGACAGGACGCCCTGAAGGAGGTCTCGTTCTCGGTCGACGAGGGCGAGATGGTGTTTCTCACCGGGCATTCCGGTGCCGGGAAGAGCTCGGTGCTCAAGCTGCTGAGCGTGCAGGAGCGGCCGACCCGTGGCAGCGTGTTGGTCGGCGGCCGCAACGTCGGCGCCGTGCGAGCCGCACAGGTCCCTTCCGTGCGCCGGCGCATCGGCCAGGTTTTCCAGGACCACCGGCTGCTGATGGACCGCACGGTGTTCGATAACGTCGCGCTGCCGCTGGTGATCGCTGGGACGCCTCGCGCGGAGTTGGAGCGGAGAGTGCGTTCCGCGCTGGATCTCGTCGGGCTTGGTGGGCGCGAGCGCGCACAGCCGCTGCAGCTCTCGGCCGGCGAGCAGCAGCGTGTCGGCATCGCACGCGCGATCGCGCCACGGCCACCGCTGGTCATCGCCGACGAGCCCACCGGCAATCTCGATCCGAAGCTTGCAGGCGAGGTGATGGGCCTGTTCATCGCGCTTGCGCAGGGCGGCATCACGGTTCTGGTGGCAAGTCACGACCTCCATCTGGTCTCGCGCCTGCGCAAGCGCGTGCTGGTGCTCGATCACGGTCGCCTGATCGACGACTTCCGCCCGGCGCCGAAAGCGAGCGTCGCATGACGCAGCGCACCGATCGATCCGCCGGGAACCCGCCGCTGCGCGAGGACGACGCGCGTGCCCGGAGGGTGCGCGCGTGGCTCGGCCAGCACCTCTACTGCGCGCTGTCGAGTCTGGGCCGCCTGTCCGGGCGGCCCGGCGCGACCGCGCTGACGGTGCTCGCGATGGGGCTCGCACTGGCGCTGCCGCTGCTGGTGCTGCTGCTTGTCGACAGCCTTGGCGCCTTGGGCGGCATGGTCTCGGATTCGCGTGAGATCAGCGCGTTCCTCATGCCTGGCGCAACTGCGGGGCAGGTAGCGGACGCGGCTGCTGCGGCGCGGTCGTTGCCGGATGCGAGCGGGGTAGCGGTACGGGATCCGGCGCAAGGTCTCGACGAACTGAGGGCGATTTCCGGCTTTGGACCGGCGATTGAGGCGATCGGAGAAAATCCGCTGCCGCATGTGCTGGTGGTCTCGCCGGGCGCCGACGCGAGCGCTGCGCACGTAGGGGCTCTCGCGGACGCACTCGGCGCATTGCCGGGCGTGGCCCACGTGCAATTCGACCTTGAATGGCGTGAACGGTTGGACGCCGTCCTTGCGGTCGGCCGCCGCCTCGCGTGGGTGTTCGGCGCGCTGCTTGCGTTGGGTGCAGTGCTGGTGGTGGGGAATACGATTCGGCTGGATGTTGCCGCGCGCGCCGACGAGATCGCGATCGTGCAGTTGCTCGGTGGCAGCGACGGATTCGTGCGCAGGCCCTTCGTGTACACGGGCATCTGGTATGGCGTGCTGTCCGCGACCATCGCCTTGGCGGGCACGTGGGCGGCGGTGCTGTTCCTGGGTGGGCCGCTGGCGCGGCTTGCAGCGGCTTACAGCGGTGTGCTCGCGCTTCGCGGCCCCGGCGTCACCGCGCACCTTGCGATGTTCGGCTTTGGTATCGTGGTAGGCTGGGCAGGCGCTTGGGTGACAGTCCGTCGAAGGCTGGCGCTCGGCAGAGCGCGCTGAGCACTGCGGTGCCGGCCGGCCCGCGCGGCACCTACATCGCAGGGAATCGCCTTCGCTTGCAAGCACAGCTGACCCGCCACATTTCGACCGACTCGCCGCGCGTCATGGTGGTCGACGGCTCCCGGGCAGCGCGTCGCATGATCGAGCAGGTGCTGCGGCTCGAGTTGCCGAACGTCGTCGTCGTTCCCTGTGAGACCGGCGCCGAGGCGCAGCGGCAGCTGGAGGGTGGCATCATCGATCTGGTGACGACGGCCCTTACCCTGCCGGACATGGACGGGGTCGCCCTGGCGCGGCATATTCGCGAACACGCGCCGCAGGCGTACATCCCGATCGTGGTCGTTTCCGGGAGCGTGCAGGAGCGACTGATCGGCGAAGGTTTCGGCGGGGACGTTACGGACTACTTCGACAAGGATTTGGGATTTTCGGCCCTGGCGCAGTTCATCCGCGGATATGTCGCCCCCCAGGCGCGCGCCGAAGGAGAGGTGCTCTATGTCGAGGACAGCAGGGTCGTTGCGCTTGCCACGCGACGAATGCTCGAGAAGTACGGCCTGACCGTGAACCACGTGGTCAGCATCGAGGACGCGCTCGCGCTGGTCGACACTGCACGGGCCGCGCGGCAGGAGCCTGCGGACGTTGTGGTCACCGACGTCTACCTCAAGGGCGGCCTGACCGGGAAGGATTTGCTGCAGAAGCTGCGAGGAGAGTACGGCTATTCCAAGGGCGAACTCCCTGTGCTTGTGATGACCGCCGACGACAACCCGGCGAACCAACGTGCGCTGCTGAGAGCTGGTGCAAACGACCTCGTACACAAGCCGGTCGAGGAGCGCCTCCTGCTGACCAAGTTGATGTTTCAGCTCAAGGTTGCGCAGAAGTGCCGCCACACACGGACGCGGGCGAGCGCCGTCAGCGACGCGTGAACGCGGAGCGAGTGCGCCTCGAAGCCTCATGGAAGGCGCGGCTGGCGGCGCAGTTCGAAATGCCGCGCATGACATCGCTTCGGCAGTTCCTTGTGGCCGAGAGGGCCGCGGGCAAGAAGATTTACCCGCCGGGGCGGCTGATGTTTGCCGCCCTCGACCACACACCGTTCGATTCGGTTCAGGTGGTGATCCTCGGCCAGGATCCTTACCACGGTCCCGGCCAGGCCCATGGCCTTGCATTCTCGGTGCTGCCGGGGATGCCGCCGCCACCGTCGCTGCAGAATGTGTTTGCAGAACTGACGCGCGATCTCGGGATCGACCGGGCCGACCACGGCTGTTTGCTGCCTTGGTGCAAACAAGGCGTGCTGCTGCTCAACGCGGTGCTGACCGTGGAGCAGGGCCGAGCCGGCTCCCACCATGCTCGCGGCTGGGAAGAGTTCACCGACGCGATCGTGGACGCGCTCGACCGCGAGCGTGAGCACCTAGTGTTCATGTTATGGGGGGCCCAAGCGCAGGCCAAGGGCGGGCGGGTTGACGGGAGCCGTCATCTCGTGCTTCGGGCGCCGCACCCGTCGCCGCTTTCCGCGCACAGAGGTTTCCTGGGCTGCGGCCACTTCTCGAAAGCCAATACCTATCTGGTGTCGCACGGACTGGCCCCGATCGACTGGCGTCTGCCGCCGCGGACCACACTCGAACTCTTGGTATGAATCAGGCCGCAGCAGCCTGAGGTCGCGGGCCACCCCTTCGGTCTGGGCGCCGTACAGGCGTGAGATCGGAAGAGCGTCGTGTAGGGGAAGGGTGTAGGTGGAGGTGGTCGGCGTATGATTT
>DHLY01000037.1:85263-85498 GCA_002405525.1 Proteobacteria bacterium UBA4656 | reverse complement strand
GAGGAGATCATCTTCGGCGCCGACAAGGTCACCACCGGGGCCTCCAACGACATCCAGCGCGCCACGCAGCTGGCTCGCAACATGGTGACCAAGTACGGCCTCACCGACGAACTGGGCCCGATGACCTATGGCGACGACGAGGAGGAACTGTTCCTCGGCCGCAGCATCACCCAGCACAAGAGTGTGTCCAACGAAACGGCGCGCAGGATCGACGAGGTGGTCCGTTCGGTGATCG
>DHLY01000037.1:72435-84940 GCA_002405525.1 Proteobacteria bacterium UBA4656 | reverse complement strand
CCCCCCCCCCCGGCCCGAGCGGCGGCGCCGCGCCCCAAACCTGAAGCGCTGCGCGCCGCGCGTTGCCGCCCGCGAAGCCCTCGCCCGAGGGCTTCGTGCTTCCCGGGGACCCGATTCTTATGTTCGACACCGTCCATCGCACGCTGCTCCTGAAGGGTGGCGCGACCCTGGTCCTTGACCGCCCGAGCATCATGGGCGTGGTCAACGTCACGCCGGACTCGTTCAGCGACGGTGGGTCCTTCGATTCGGCGCAGGCCGCGGTCGATCACGCGCTGCGGCTGGTGGAACAGGGCGCCGATCTGCTGGACGTCGGCGGCGAATCAACCCGCCCCGGTGCCGGTCCGGTCGATGAGAGTGAGGAACTGCGCCGCGTGCTGCCGGTGGTCGAAGCGCTGGCCGCGCGGGCCGGGGTGCCGGTGTCGATCGATACCGCCAAGCCGAGTGTGATGCGCGCTGCGCTGGCCGCTGGCGCTTCGATGGTCAACGATGTGCTGGCGCTGCGCGCCGATGGCGCACTGGACGCCGTCGCCGAAGCCGGCGCGGCCGCCGTGCTGATGCACATGCGGGGCGAGCCGCGAACCATGCAGCAGGATCCGCACTACGACGACGTGGTCGCAGACGTGCACCGCTTCCTCGCCGACCGCATCCTCGCCTGCCAGTTCGCCGGCATCGACAGGGCGCGGCTGATCGTCGATCCGGGCTTCGGTTTCGGCAAGACGCTCGCGCACAACCTCGACCTGCTGCGCGGTATGGATCGCTTCGCCACGCTGGGCGTGCCGGTGCTGGCCGGATTGTCGCGCAAGGCGATGATCGGCGCGATTACCGGGCGTGACGCGCCGCGCGAGCGACTGCACGGATCGGTGGCGGCGGCCCTGCTCGCGGTGCAGAAGGGAGCCGCGATCGTGCGCGTGCACGACGTGGCGGCGACCCGCGATGCGCTCGCCGTATGGCAGGCGGTGGCGTCCGGAGTCCCGGTGCGGGAGGCGCGGCTGGCCGATCCCGACGCCGCACGTCGTGTGCGCCTGCTGGCGGAGGACTGAGCACCCTGCGGGTCGTTGGGGAACCGACGTCCGAACAGCGGCGCGGGGCCAGCGCTGGTCCTGTCGGGCGCGCCTTGGCATCATGGCCGGCCGGCGCACGGGGAATCGCATGGGCGATCGCAGGTATTTTGGTACCGATGGCATCCGTGGCACGGTCGGGGTGTGGCCGATCAGCGCGGACTTCGTGCTGCGGCTCGGGCGCGCCGCCGGAGAGGTGCTTGTCGCGGCCGGTGGTGACGGCTCGATCCTGATCGGCAAGGACACCCGGCGCTCCGGCTACATGTTCGAGAGCGCGCTGGAGGCGGGCCTGATCGCCGCCGGAGCCGATGTCCGTTTGCTGGGGCCGATGCCGACCCCTGCAGTTGCGATGTTGACCCGGCAGGCCGGCGCCAGCGCCGGCATCGTGATCAGTGCTTCGCACAACCCGCATTTCGACAACGGCATCAAGTTCTTTTCCGCACAAGGCGAGAAGCTTTCGGACGAACTCGAGCGAGCGATCGAGTCGGCGATCGACGCGCCATTCGCCACCGTCAAGCCCGAGCGGCTCGGCAAGGCGCGCCGCATGGCCGACGCTGCGGAGCGCTACCTCGGGTTCTGCCGCGCCACAGTGCCGCCCGAATTGTCGCTGACGGGCTTGCGGGTCGTCGTCGACTGCGCCCATGGTGCGAATTACCAGCTCGCGCCGCGCCTGCTGACCGACCTCGGCGCGGTCGTGCTGCCGCTGGCGGTCGCGCCGGACGGCCTCAACATCAACCTCGACTGTGGCTCCACCCACCCGCAGGCGATGTGCCGCGAGGTGCTCGCGCGCGGCGCCGATCTCGGTATCGCGTTCGACGGCGACGGTGACCGGCTGGTGTTGGCGGACCGATCGGGCGCGCTGGTCGACGGTGACGACATCCTGCACCTGCTGGCATGCGACTGGCAGGCGACCGGGCGCCTGCGCGGCCCGGTGGTCGGCACTCTGATGAGCAACTATGGGCTCGAGCAGTCGCTGACGCGGCGCGGCATCGCGTTCCGGCGCGCCGCGGTCGGCGACCGATTCGTGCACCAGATGCTCGTCGGGCAGGGCGGGGTGCTCGGCGGCGAGGCTTCCGGCCACGTACTTTGCCTCGACCGCGCCAGCACCGGCGACGCGCTGGTCTGCGCGCTGCAGGTGCTGGAGGTCCTGGTGCGGCGGTGCGAGGGCCTCGATAGGCTCGCCGGCGGCTGGTCGCGGCTGCCGCAGAAGACCGTCAACGTGCGCGTGGCGGCGGGCAGCAGCCCGATGGCACATGCGTTGGTCGAGCGTGCCCGCGCCGAGGCCGAGCAGTCGCTTGCCGGCCGCGGTCGCCTCGTGTTGCGCGCGTCCGGCACCGAACCCGTGATCCGGCTCACCGTCGAGGCGGACGATTCGATGCTGGTCGACGCGGTGCTCGGCAGGCTGGCCGCGGCGGTGAGCGCGGCAGCGAACTCGGAGCCGCCGTGAGCGGCGGCCAAGATGCTTGGCGCCCCGCGCCGGCAGTCGGCGGCGGCGCGCCGCGCCGCCCCGGGCATGGAGCCAGGCGCGGCGGCCGCCTAGAATGGGTGGCACACGCCGAAAGCCGACCGACGCCATGAGCCAGTCCAGGATACCTACCCTCGACATCCGCCGCTTCGACAGCGACCGGCGCGCGTTCGTCGAGCAGATCGGCAGTGCCTACCGCGAGTGGGGCTTCTGCGGAATCCGCGGGCATGGCATCCCGGCGGCCCTGGTCGGCGGGTCCTACGAGGCGTTCCGCGAGTTCTTCGCGCTGCCGACCGAGGTCAAGTTGAAGTATCACCTCAAGGGCGGCGGCGGCGCGCGCGGCTACACGCCGTTCGGCGTCGAAACGGCCAAGGATTCGCGCTATCCGGACCTGAAGGAGTTTTGGCACATCGGTCGCGAGATCGATCGCGGCTCACGGCACGCGGACGTGATGCCGCCGAACCTGTGGCCGGACGAGGTGCCCGGCTTCCGCCGCTTCGGCTACGGTCTGTACGAGGCGCTGGACGCGCTGGGCCGGCGCGTGCTGCGCGCACTGGCCCTGCATATCGACCTGCCGGAGGCGTACTTCGAGGACAAGGTCGAGCAGGGCAACTCGATCCTGCGCCCGATCCACTACCCGCCGATCACCGCACCTGAAGTGCCCAACGTGCGCGCCGGCGCGCATGAGGACATCAACTTCATCACCCTCCTGGTGGGTGCGAGCGCAGCCGGCCTCGAGGTGCTCTCGCGGCAGGGCGAATGGGTGCCGTTCACCGCCGACGGCGACACCATCGTGGTCAATATCGGCGACATGCTGCAGCGGTTGACCAATCACGTGTATCCCTCGACCACCCACCGCGTGGTCAACCCGCCAGGCGACCTCGCGCGCCAGCCGCGCTATTCGGTGCCGTACTTCCTGCACCCGAACCCCGACTTCCTGATCGACGTGCTGCCGTGCTGCGTGAGCGCCGACAACCCCAGCCGCTACCCGCAGCCGATCACCGCCCACGGATACCTGATGGAACGCCTGCGCGAGATCCGGCTGGTCTGAGGGCAAGCGCCCGCGTCGGCCGCGGGGTGGCGTTCAGCCCGCGGCGCCGTCCTGCACGCGGAATTCCTTCGAGCGCTTCGCGGTCATGCGCAGGGCCATGCCGTCGGGCAGGTGCTTGATCAGGAACTTGATGAAGCGGTTCACGCGGCCCGGCACGCAGACCACTTCTCCGCGCTCGACCGCCGCGATGCCGGCGGCGACCACCGGGGCGGCGTCCATCCACATGTACTTGGGCATCTTCGACACGATGGCGCGGGCGCCGTTGACGTCGTGGAACTCCGAATAGGTGAAGCCGGGGCACAGCGCGCAGACCTTGACGCCCAGCGGTGCGTTCTCCAGCGCCAGCGACTGGGAGAACTTGATCAGCCAGGCCTTGCTGGCGCCGTACAGGGTATGGCCGGCCGAGGCCGGCACGAGACCGGCCAGCGAGGCGACGTTCACGACGTGCCCGCGGCGGCGCTCGCGCATCCCGGGCAGGTAGCGCCAGCACAGGTCCACCGGTCCCGCGACCATCACCTCGATGAAGGCGCGATGCGCTTCCCACGGCTGGTGGGTCAGGGTGCCGGGCAGGCCATAGCCCGCGTTGTTGACGAGGTAGTCCACGACGATGCCCGCCGCCTCCGTGCGCGCGAACAGCGCGGCGCCGGCAGCGGGGCCGGACAGGTCCAGCGCCACGACCAGCGAGGCCGCGCCGTGCCGTTCGCGCAGCTCGCGCGCTAGCGCCTGCAGTCGGTCCTCGCGGCGCGCCACCAGCACCAGCGAGTGGCCGCGGGCCGCCAGCTGGCGCGCGAACTCGGCGCCGAGGCCGGCAGAGGCGCCGGTCACGAGGGCCCACGGGCGATTCGGATGCGGATGGTCCATGCGCGCTCGCGAGGAGGGAGGGTGGGGCTGATTCTACGGGCGACATGGACCGCCATGCGTCGCCCCGATATCCTGCGCGCGATTTATTCGCGGAGGATCAGGCCATGCGCGAGCGGATCGTCGCCGGCAACTGGAAGATGCACGGCTCGCGGCAGATGGCGCGCGAACTCGCCGCGACGATCGCCGCCGACGCGCCCGCGGGCGTGCGGGTCGTCCTCGCGCCGCCGTTCCCGTACCTCGGCATCGTGGCCGACGCCGCGGCTGGCCGGGTCGAGGTCGGCGCGCAGGACGTCAGCGCGCAGCTGCAGGGCGCGTACACCGGCGAAGTCGCAGCCCCGATGCTGGCCGACTGCGGCGCGCGGTTCGCCATCGTCGGTCACTCGGAACGCCGGCAATACCACGCGGAAACGGACGCGCTGGTGGCTGCCAAGTTCGCCGCCGCGCAGGCGGCCGGCCTGGCGCCGATCCTGTGCGTCGGCGAGACCCTGGCCGAGCGCGAGGCCGGCATCACCGAGAGCGTGGTCGGCCGCCAGCTCGACGCGGTGCTCGCCACCGGTGTCGCGGCGCTGCACGGCGCCGTGCTGGCCTACGAGCCGGTTTGGGCGATCGGCACCGGACGGACCGCGACCAGCGCGCAGGCACAGGCCGCGCATGCCTTCCTGCGTGGCAAAGTGGCCGCGCTCGATGCTATAGTCGCGCGCTCGCTGCCGATCCTGTACGGCGGCAGCGTGAAGCCCTCGAACGCGGCGGAACTGTTCTCGCAGCCGGACATCGACGGCGGGCTGGTCGGCGGCGCCTCCTTGGTGGCGTCGGACTTCCTCGCCATCGCGGCTTCAGCGCGGCGCACGGACTGAATCATGACCCTGACCATCCTCAACGTCGTTTACGTGTGCGTGGCCATCGCGATGGTCGTGCTGATCCTCATGCAGCGCGGTGCCGGCGCTCAAGCCGGTTCAGGCTTCGGTGCCGGGGCGTCGGCCACGGTGTTCGGCGCCCGCGGTGCCGGCAACTTTCTCAGCAAGTCGACGAAGTGGCTGGCGATCGCGTTCTTCGCGCTCAGTCTCGGGATCGGCATGTTCGTGACCCATCGGGTCGCCTCGACCGCGCCCGCCGGGGACCTTGGCGTGATGGGCGCGATGGAAGCCCCGGCCAGTGATGTTCCCGCCCCGTCGTCGCCCGCCGCGGCCAGCGACGTGCCTGCCGTTCCGACGCCGGCCGACGCGGCGGTGCCCGCTGGCGACGGCGAAGCTCCTGCGACGCCGGAATCGCCGCCGGAGGCTGCACAGAAGGACGGCAGCGGTTAGAATTCGAGAGTTTTCCACGCCCAGGTGGCGGAATTGGTAGACGCACTACCTTGAGGTGGTAGCGGCCACAAGCCGTGGAGGTTCGAGTCCTCTCCTGGGCACCAATGCAGCATCGCATGGCGCGGCCGCAAGGCTCGCCATGCGCGGGTTGGCCGGCCGCCGGGCCCGACGGCGCCGGGTCCGATCAGGAGGAGACGCGAGGCGCCGATGTTCCTGTCCGACTACCTGCCGATCCTGCTCTTCCTATTGGTGTCGACCGTCCTCGGGACCATGTTGCTCGCGCTCGGCGGCCTCCTCGGGCCGCGCCGCGGAAGCGCTGAAAAGCTATCTCCCTACGAGTGCGGTTTCGAAGCTTTCGAAGATGCGCGCATGAAATTCGATGTGCGCTATTACCTCGTGGCGATCCTGTTCATCATCTTCGACCTTGAAATCGCGTTCCTGTTTCCTTGGGCGCTGGCGTTCGACGAGATCGGCGCGCCCGCGATCGTGGCAATGGCGCTGTTCCTCGGCATTCTGGTGGTCGGATTCGCCTACGAGTGGAAGAAGGGAGCGCTCGAATGGGAGTGAGCGACATCTTTCACAACCCGGTTCCGGCCGGATCGGTCGACGACATCCTGCGCCCGCAGGCGGATAATCCGCTGCTGGATCGGGGGTTCGTGACGACATCGCTCGACGCGCTGGTCAACTGGGCCCGCACAGGGTCGATGTGGCCGATGACCTTCGGCCTGGCCTGCTGCGCGGTCGAGATGATGCATGCCGGAGCGGCGCGCCTCGACCTCGATCGTTACGGCGTGGTGTTCCGCCCGTCCCCGCGGCAGTCCGACGTGATGATCGTGGCCGGCACCCTGGTCAACAAGATGGCGCCGGCGCTGCGCAAGGTCTACGACCAGATGCCCGAGCCGAAGTGGGTCATTTCGATGGGCTCGTGCGCGAACGGCGGCGGCTATTACCACTATTCCTATGCGGTTGTTCGGGGCTGCGACCGCGTGGTGCCGGTCGATGTCTATGTGCCGGGCTGCCCGCCGACCGCGGAGGCGCTGGTCTACGGCATCCTTCAGCTGCAGAGGAAGATCCGCCGCAGCAGCACGATCGCGCGCTGAGGAGTCCGATGAGCGAGCCGAGAGCCACCCTGCCCGAGCGCGTTGCAGCACGCTTCGGGGATCGCGTCCGCGTGTCCGCTCCGCTGGGCCAAGTCACTGTCGAGGTCGCGCCGGAGTGCCTGGTCGAGGTGTCGCGGGCGATGCGCGACGAACGCGACTTCCGCTTCGAGCAATTGGTCGATCTTTGCGGCGTCGACTATCTCGGCTACGGCGAGGTGGAGTGGGACACCACCGACGTCTCCAGCCAGGGCTTCAGCCGCGGGGTCGAAGGGCAGGGGCCGGGCCGTTTCAAGCGCGGAGAGAGGCCCGCTGCCGGTGGCGAGAGGCGATTCGCGGTGGTGGTCCACCTGCTCTCGCAGTCACACAACCGGCGCCTGCGCCTGCGCTGCTTCGCGCCCGACGAGGCGCTTCCCGCCGTGCCTTCGCTGGTCGACGTGTGGCCGGCCGCCAACTGGTTCGAGCGCGAAGCCTTCGACCTGTTCGGCATTGTCTTCGAGGGGCATCCCGATCTGCGACGCCTGCTCACCGACTACGGATTCGTGGGGCACCCGTTCCGCAAGGACTTCCCCCTGATCGGTAATGTCGAGGTCCGCTACGACGTGGTCAAGGCACGGGTGGTCTACGAGCCGGTCTCGATCGAGCCCCGCGTGCTGGTTCCGCGGGTGGTCCGCCACGACTCGCGCTACGAGCAGGGGCGCGCCGAGACGCAGGCCCAGAGCTGATCGCCATGCAGGAAATCCGCAATTACACGATGAACTTCGGGCCCCAGCACCCGGCCGCGCACGGCGTGCTGCGCCTCGTATTGGAGCTGGATGGCGAAACCATCGTGCGTGCCGATCCGCACATCGGGCTGCTGCACCGTGGCACCGAGAAGCTGGCCGAGTCGAAGCCCTACAACCAGTCGATCGGCTACATGGACAGGCTCGACTACGTGTCGATGATGTGCAACGAGCACGCCTACGTCCGCGCGATCGAGCAATTGCTCGGCGTCGAGCCGCCGCTGCGCGCGCAGTACATCCGTACGCTGTTCGACGAAGTCACGCGCATACTCAACCACCTGATGTGGCTGGGTTCCAATGCGCTCGACCTCGGCGCCATGACCCTGTTCCTTTATGCGTTCCGCGAGCGCGAGGAACTGATGGACTGCTACGAGGCCGCTTCAGGCGCGCGATTGCACGCGACCTACTACCGTCCCGGCGGCGTGTACCGCGACCTGCCCGACCGGATGCCGAAGTACAAGGAGCATTCCTGGCGCAGGGGCGCCGAGCTTGCGCGCATGAACGCTTGGCGCGAAGGCTCGATGCTGGACTTCCTCGACGCATTCACCGCCGATTTTCCGTCCAAGATCGACGAATACGAAACCCTGCTGACCGACAACCGGATCTGGAAGCAGCGCACCGTCGGCATCGGCGTGGTGTCTCCCGAGATGGCCCTGGCCTGGGGGATGAGCGGCCCGATGCTGCGCGGGTCCGGCATCGCTTGGGATCTGCGCAAGAAGCAGCCCTATGCGAAGTACGCCGATGTCGACTTCGACGTTCCCGTCGGCACCAACGGCGACTGCTACGACCGCTATCTCGTGCGGGTGGAGGAGATGCGCCAGTCCAACAGCATCATCCGTCAATGCGTGCAGTGGCTGCGAGGCAACCCGGGGCCAGTGATGGCGCGCAACTTCAAGGTCGCCCCGCCGTCGCGCGAGGAGATGAAGGACGACATGGAAGCGCTGATCCACCACTTCAAGCTGTTCACCGAAGGCTACGTGACGCCCGAAGGCGAGACCTACGCCGCGGTGGAGGCACCCAAGGGAGAATTCGGCGCGTACATCGTCAGCGACGGCGCCAACAAACCGTTCCGGGTAAAGCTCCGCGCGCCCGGGTTCTCCCACCTGTCCGCGATCGACGAGGTCGTCCGTGGTCACATGCTGCCGGACGTGGTCGCGGTGATCGGCACGCTGGACATCGTCTTTGGGGAGATCGACCGGTGAAGTCTTCATCCGGCATCGAGGCGGTGCGGGACGTCGACCCGCTTCTTGCGCTCAGTGACGCGACGCGGGCCAGGATCGATGGCTGGCTGTCGAGGTTCCCGGCCGACCGCCGGCGCTCGGCGGTGATCCAGTCGCTGATGGCCGCGCAGGAGCAGAACGGTGGATGGCTGTCCGACGAGATCGTGACCGCCGTAGCGAAGTACGTCGGTATTCCTTCGGTCTGGGCTTACGAGGTGGCGTCCTTCTACTCGATGCTCCATCTCGGCAGGTGCGGTCGGCACAAGGTCAGCATCTGCACCAACATCTCCTGCTGGCTCAACGGTGCGCAGGGCCTGGTCGAGCACGCCGAGAGTCGGCTGGGCATCAGACTCGGAGAGAGCACGCCCGACGGACGCATCCACCTGGTGGCGGAGGAGGAGTGCCTTGCGGCCTGCGTGCGCGCGCCGATGGCCCTCGTGGACGGCCACTATCACGAGAACCTGACGCCGGAATCGCTGGACCTGGTCCTCGATTCCCTGACTTGAAACCACGCGCGCGGTTCGCCCGCGCGGCAGCGAGATCAACCCCCATGGGCAACGCGGTCTACCCCGGATTCGAGCCGCAGTCGCACAACGTGGTGTTCACCACCCTGCACTTCGAGCAGCCTTGGACCTACGAGAACTACCTCAAGGCAGGAGGCTACCAGGCCCTTCGCCGCGTGCTCACCGAACCGATGACGCGCGAGGCTGTGATCGACCTCGTCAAGCAGTCGGCGCTGCGCGGCCGCGGCGGCGCGGGGTTCCCGACGGGCCTCAAGTGGAGCTTCATGCCTCGCAACGCGCCGGGCACCAAGTACATCCTGTGCAACTCGGACGAGTCCGAGCCCGGCACCTGCCACGACCGCGACATCCTGCGCTTCAACCCGCACGCGGTGATCGAGGGCATGATCATCGGCGGCTACGCGACGGGCGCGACCGCAGGCTACAACTACATGCGCGGCGAGTTCATGCGCGAGCCTTTCGAACGTTTTGAACAAGCGATCCGGGAGGCCTACAAACACGGCTGGCTGGGCCAGGACATCCTCGGCAGCGGCTTCTCCTACGACCTGCACGCGGCGCTCGGCGCCGGCGCCTACATCTGCGGCGAGGAAACCGCCCTGATGGAGTCGCTGGAGGGCAAGAAAGGCCAGCCGCGGTTCAAGCCGCCGTTTCCGGCGAACTTCGGCCTGTACGGCAAGCCGACCACGATCAACAACACCGAAACCTTCGCTTCGGTCCCGGCGATCGTTCGCAACGGTTCCGAGTGGTTCCTCGGCATCGGCAAGCCGAACAACGGCGGTCCGAAGTGCTTCTCGGTGTCGGGCCACGTGCGGCGGCCGGGCAACTACGAGGTTCCGCTCGGGACGCCGTTCGCGGACCTGCTGGAGATGGCCGGCGGGATGCGGCCGGGGCGGGTGCTCAAGGCCGTGATCCCGGGCGGTTCGTCGATGCCGGTGCTGCCGGCGGCGACGATGATGTCGATCAGCATGGATTTTGACGCCCTGCAGCGGGCCGGATCGGGGCTCGGGTCCGGGGCAGTGATCGTGATGGACGACAGCACCTGCATGGTGCGCGCGTGCCAGCGCATCGCTCGGTTCTATTACCACGAGAGCTGCGGTCAGTGCACGCCCTGCCGCGAGGGCACGGGCTGGATGTACCGCCTGCTGACGCGCATCGTCGACGGCGAGGCCTCGATGGACGACCTGCACCTGCTCAAGCAGGCCGCCGGCCAGATCGAGGGCCATACGATCTGCGCCTTCGGCGAGGCCGCTGCGTGGCCGGTGCAGGGCTTCCTGCGCCACTTCTGGCACGAGTTCGAGCACTACATCGTGCACAAGCGCTCGCTGGTCGACGAGCAGCTCTCCCGCGCCGCCTGAGCGCCGGCCCCGGAACACGGACACCACAGCGATGAGCGCACAGCCTTCCGCCCCCAACGCCGCGCCGGACCTGGTCACCGTCGAGATCGATGGCTGCACCATGCAGGTGCCGAAGGGGTCGATGATCATCCAGGCCGCCGACAAGGCCGGCATCCGCATCCCGCGTTTCTGCTATCACGACAAGCTGCCGATCGCGGCCAACTGCCGCATGTGCCTGGTCGACGTCGAGAAGGCGCCCAAGCCCATGCCGGCCTGCGCCACGCCGGTGATGGACGGGATGAAGGTCTACACCCAGTCCAAGCGCGCACTTGACTCGCAGCGCAACGTGATGGAGTTCCTGCTCATCAACCATCCGCTCGACTGCCCGATCTGCGACCAGGGCGGCGAGTGCGAGCTGCAGGACGTGGCGATGGGCTATGGCCGCTCGGTCAGCCGATTCGTCGAGCGCAAGCGTGTGGTGGCCGACGAGGATCTCGGTCCGCTGGTCGCCACCGACATGACGCGCTGCATCCATTGCACGCGCTGTGTGCGCTTCACCAGCGAGATCGCCGGCACCCATGAGCTTGGCGGCATGGGGCGCGGCGAGCACCTCGAGATCGGCACCTACATCGGCAAGGCGATGGAGTCCGAATTGTCCGGCAACGTGGTGGACGTCTGCCCGGTCGGCGCGCTCACCAACAAGGTCTTTCGCTTTCGCGCTCGCGCCTGGGAACTGATTGCGCGCGAGTCGATCGGCTACCACGATGCGCTGGGGTCGAACCTCTGGCTGCACACGCGCCGGGGTGAGGTATTGCGTACCGTCCCGCGCGACAACGAGGCGGTCAACGAGTGCTGGCTGTCGGACCGCGACCGTTACAGCCACCAGGGGCTGGACGCCGAGGACCGCCTCGTCAATCCGATGGTCCGTCGCGACGGTGCGCTGGTCGAAGCCTCGTGGGACGAGGCGATCGTCGCTGCCGCCGCCGGCCTCAGGGCCGCCGGCGCGGAATCCGGCCTGCTGGTGTCGCCGCTGGCGACCTGCGAGGAAGGTCATCTGTTGGCCGCGATCGCACGCGGACTGGGCAGCGGCTCGATCGACCACCGCCTGCGCGTGCAGGATTTCGCCGACCACGCCGCCGGCGCGGCCTTCGAACTGCCGCTGGCCGACATCGAGGGCGTGCGGGCGGCGCTGCTGGTGGGCATCGCCCCGCGGCATGATGTGCCGCTGCTCGGCCACCGCCTGCGCAAAGCCGCTCGACGCGGCGCGGCGGTGCATGCGATCAACCCGTTGGCCCACGACGGCACGTTCGACCTGGCCGGCGAGCGCGTCGTCGCGCCGCACCGCATGGTCGAGGAACTAGCCGCCGTGGCGCGAGTGCTTGCCGACGCCGGCGCCGGTGTACCGGCCGCGCTGGCCGACCGCGTGGCCGCGGCGAAGCCGGGCGCCGCCCACGAGGCCATCGCGCGTTCCCTGCGCGAGGCGCAGCCCGCCGTGGTCCTGTTCGGCGACTTCGCGGTGCAGCACCCGCAGGCTTCGTGGCTGCGCGCTCTCGCGCGCTTGATCGCCGCCGCGACCGGCGCGCGCTTCGACGAAATCGCGGGCCACGCCAACAGCGTGGGCCTGGCGCGCACGGGCGTGCTGCCCAGCGGCGGCGGGCTCGATGCCGCGCAGATCCTGAATCGGCCGCCCAAGGCGCTGGTCGTCTTCCACGCCGGTGCGCTCGATTCGGCGCAGCCCGCCGCCTTCGACGCCGCGCGCGATGTCGCCGGCTTCCACCTGCACCTCGGTGCCTACGCCTGCAGCGGCGTGCG
>DHLY01000037.1:25080-72188 GCA_002405525.1 Proteobacteria bacterium UBA4656 | reverse complement strand
AGCCGGCCTGGCTGGCGGGTGCTGCGCGCGCTCGGCGAGGCCCTCGGCGTGGCGGGATTCGGCTTTACCGACCTCGCCGGATTGCGCGCCGCCATGCCGGACCTTGCGGCGGCCGGTGCGGCCGCCAGCGGCGGCCTCGCGGTCGCGCAGCCGGCAGTGGAAGGGCTGGTCCGCATCGGTATCACGCCGATCTACCGGATCGATCCGGTGCTGCGCCGCGCCGCCGCGCTGCAGGCCTCGCCGCTCACGCCCCGCCCCTGCGTAAGGCTGCACCCCGCCGAGGCGCACGCTCTTGGCCTCGCGGACGCCGCGTCGGTGAAGGTGTCGGACGGCGCGGCCGAGGTCGTGCTGCCGCTGGAAGTCAGCGCCGCTGTGCCGCATGGGGCAGCCTGGATCCCGGCCGGCTTCCACGAGACCCGCACGCTGGCGCCGACCGGCGCCCCCGTGACGCTGGCGGGGACGTGAGCATGGTCGAGGTCGTCAAGGGCGCGATCGACGCCATCTTCGCCGGCCTGCCGATGGTGTCGGCGGTGGTCTGGACCCTGGTCAAGATCCTCGCCATCACGGTGCCCCTGATCGTCGCGGTCGCGTTCTACACGCTCGCCGAACGCAAGGTGATCGGGTACATGCAGGCGCGCCGCGGGCCGGTGTTCATCGGTCCGCTCGCGCTGCTGCAGCCGTTCGCCGACACGTTCAAGATGCTGTTCAAGGAACTGATCCTGCCGACCAACGCAAGCCGGTTCCTCTACTTCCTGGCGCCGGTGTTGTCTCTGGCGCCAGCTTTCGCAGCTTGGGCCGTGGTGCCCTTCGGCGATGGCATGGTACTGGCCGACGTCAATGCGGGCCTGCTCTACCTGCTGGCGATGACTTCGATGGGGGTGTACGGCGTGATCCTGGCCGGCTGGGCATCGAACTCGAAGTACGCCTTCCTGGGTGCGATGCGGTCGGCGGCGCAGGTCGTTTCTTACGAGATCGCGATGGGCTTCGCGCTGGTCGGGGTGCTGGTGATGTCGGGCACCCTGAACCTCGGGCAGATCGTCGATGCGCAGCGAGGCAACGCGGGTCTGTTCGAATGGTTCTGGCTGCCGCTCCTGCCGTTGTTCGTGATCTACTTCATCGCCGGTGTGGCCGAGACCAACCGCGCGCCCTTCGACGTCGCGGAGGGCGAATCCGAAATCGTCGCCGGCTTCCACGTCGAGTACGGCGGCGCCGCGTTCGCGGTGTTCTTCCTCGCCGAGTACGCCAACATGATCTTGGTCTCGTTCCTGACCACGATCATGTTCATGGGCGGCTGGCTGTCCCCGTTCCCCGCCTCCTGGGGCCTGCTCGGCGAACCCGGGCCATGGTGGCTGTTCGGCAAGGCGGCGTTCTTCATGTTCTGCTTCCTGTGGTTTCGCGCGACCTTCCCGCGCTACCGCTACGACCAGATCATGCGACTCGGCTGGAAGGTCTTCATCCCGATCACCATCGTCTGGATCCTGGTCGCCGCGTGGGTGGTCCACGCCGGCCTGGTGCGCCCCGGCGCATGAGCGTCCCCCCAATGAACCGCATCCTCAGCTACCTCAAGAGCCTCCTGCTGGTTGAACTGGTCAAGGGTCTCGTGCTGACCGGCCGCTACTTCGTTCGACCGAAGTACACCCTGCGCTACCCGTTCGAGAAGATCCCCCAGTCGAATCGCTTCCGCGGCCTTCACGCGCTGCGCCGCTACCCCAACGGCGAAGAGCGCTGCATCGCGTGCAAGCTGTGCGAGGCGGTTTGTCCCGCGCTCGCGATCACCATCGATTCGGAGCAGCGTGCGGACGGCTCGCGTCGGACCACCCGCTACGACATCGACCTGTTCAAGTGCATCTTCTGCGGATTCTGCGAGGAGTCATGCCCTGTGGATTCCATCGTGGAGACCAACATCCACGAGTACCACTTCGAGGCGCGCGGCGAGAACGTCGTCACCAAGCCGCAGCTGCTCGCCATCGGCGACCGCTTCGAGGAGTCGATCGCCGCCAATCGTGCCGACGACGCGGCTTACCGGTGAGCCGGACATGACCACCGAACTTGCCCTGTTCTACGCCTTCGCGGCGGTCACCGTCGGTGCGGCGCTCGGCGTGGTCACGGTGAAGAACACCGTTCATGCCGCCCTGCTGCTGGTACTCACCTTCTTCTCGTGCGCGTGCCTGTGGCTGCTCCTGCGTGCCGAGTTCCTCGCCATCGTGCTGGTGCTGGTCTATGTCGGCGCGGTGATGGTGCTGTTCCTGTTCGTGGTGATGATGCTGGACATCCGCACCGACACGCTGCGCGAAGGTTTCGCGCGCTACCTTCCGGTGGCTGGGGCGGTGGCTGGCATCATGCTGGCGCAGATGCTGGCGCTGATCGGCTGGAACGCGGCCCTGCAACTGCCCGCTCCCGACGTTGATGGGGCGATGATGGCGGGGACCAGCAACACCGAGTGGATCGGTCGTGCGCTGTTCACCGAGTACATCCTGCCCTTCGAGGTCGCCGCCGTGATCCTGACCGTGGCGATCATCGCGGCGATCGCTCTCACGCTGCGGCACCGCCCCGGCGTCCGTCGGCAGGACCCATCGCGCCAGGTGCAGGTGCGCAAGGAGGACCGGCTTCGGGTCGTCAAGATGCCGGCCGAGGGCGGGGAGGGTGAACGGTGATCACGCTCGCCCACTTCCTCGGGCTCGGCGCAGTGCTGTTCTGCATCAGCGTTGCCGGGATCTTCATCAACCGCAAGAACGTGATCGTCCTTCTGATGGCGATCGAACTGATGCTGCTGGCGGTGAACATGAACTTCGTCGCGTTCTCGTACTTCATGGGGGACGTGCATGGGCAGGTGTTCGTGTTCTTCATCCTCACCGTCGCCGCCGCGGAGTCCGCGATCGGTCTCGCGATCCTGGTCGTGCTGTTCCGCAACCGCGGCACCATCAATGTCGCTGAACTCGACTCGATGAAGGGGTGAGGGTAGTGCTGTCGAAGAACATCCTGCTCGCCATCGTTCTGGCGCCGCTTCTCGGCTCCGCCATCGCGGGACTGTTCGGCCGTCTGGTCGGACGGGCCGGCGCGCACTGGGCGACCATCCTCGGGGTCGGTGTGTCTTGCGTGCTTTCCGCCTACGTGCTCCAGCAGCTCGCCGTCGGCGGCATGCCGGCCTTCAACCAGAACGTCTACACCTTCTACGAAGTCGGCGCGTACTCGGCCCACGTCGGGTTCCTGGTCGACCGGCTGAGCGCGACCATGATGGTGGTGGTGACGTCCGTTTCGCTGCTGGTGCACGTCTACACCGTCGGTTACATGGCCGACGACCCGGGCTACCAGCGCTTCTTCAGCTACATTTCGCTGTTCACCTTCTCGATGCTCATGCTGGTCATGAGCAACAACTTCCTGCAGCTGTTCTTCGCCTGGGAGGCGGTGGGGCTTGTCTCCTACCTGCTGATCGGCTTCTGGTTCAAGCGTCCGACCGCGATCTTCGCGAACCTGAAGGCCTTCCTGGTCAACCGGGTCGGCGATTTCGGCTTTCTCCTCGGCATCGCCGGCGTGCTGTACTGGCTCGGCACCCTGGACTATGCGACCGCATTCGCCAACGCTGACCGGCTGCAGGGCAGGACCGTCGCGCTGTTCCCGGGCATGCCGTGGGACGTGGCGACCTTCATTTGCATCTGCCTGTTCATCGGCGCGATGGGCAAGTCGGCCCAGGTGCCGTTGCACGTCTGGCTGCCGGATTCGATGGAGGGCCCGACGCCGATCTCAGCCCTGATCCACGCCGCGACGATGGTAACCGCCGGCATCTTCATGGTTTCGCGCATGTCGCCGCTGTTCGAACTGTCGTCCACCGCTCTGACGTTCGTGCTGTTCGTCGGCACCACCACCGCCCTGTTCACCGGCCTGATCGGAATCGTGCAGAACGACATCAAACGCGTGGTCGCCTACTCGACGCTGTCGCAACTCGGCTACATGACCGTCGCACTCGGCGTCTCGGCCTATTCGGCTGCCATGTTCCACCTCGTCACCCACGCGTTCTTCAAGGCCCTGCTTTTCCTGGGCGCGGGATCGGTGATCATTGCCATGCACCACGAGCAGGACATGCGCTACATGGGCGGCCTGCGGCGAAGGATGCCGGTCACCTTCGCCACTGCGTGGATCGGGACCCTCGCCCTGGTGGGAGCGCCGTTCTTCTCCGGGTTTTACTCGAAGGACGCGATCATCGAGGCGGTCAAGGAAGCCGCACACGCAGGCGGCTGGATTCACCAGTATGCCCTGTGGGCCGTCCTTGCCGGCGTGTTCGTGACCTCGTTCTACAGCTTTCGCCTGCTCTATCTTGCCTTTCACGGCAAGGAACGTTTCGTCATCGAGGCGGGCCCTCCAGAGCACGGCGGCGACGCGCAGGGCGAGCCGCACGGCGATGCCCACCATGGCCAACTCAGGCCTGGTCACCTGGCTCATGCACCGCACGAATCGCCCTGGGTCGTCACCGTGCCGCTGGTGCTGCTGGCTGTCCCTTCGGTCGCGCTGGGCTGGCTCGCCATCACGCCGATGTTGTTCGGTGACTGGTTCGCCGGCGCCATCGTGGTCGACCCCGCACGCGACGTGATCGCGCGGCTTGCCGACGGATTCCACGGCCCGACGGCATTCGCGCTGCACGGATTCCAGACGCCGGCGTTCTGGCTGGCGTTTAGCGGTTTTGTGGCGGCAACCTTCCTCTACCTGCTTCGTCCGCAACTGCCATCCCGCATCGCCGCTGCGCTGCGTCCTCTGGTGACGGTGCTGGAGAAGAAGTTCTGGTTCGACGAGGCCTACCAGGCGGTCTTCGCCCGGGGAGGGCTGCTCCTGGGGCGCGGGCT
Organism: Proteobacteria bacterium UBA4656; assembly: GCA_002405525.1. GTDB lineage: Bacteria > Pseudomonadota > Gammaproteobacteria > Xanthomonadales > Ahniellaceae > UBA4656. Next base: position 67,353 of record DHLY01000037.1, on the reverse strand, counting down.
GTGGAAGGGCGGTGATGTCGCGGTCATCGACGACGGATTGGTCAACGGTTCCGCGGTGCTCATTGAGCGCGTGGCGGGTCTCATGCGCTGGCTGCAGTCCGGCTACCTCTATCACTACGCTTTCGCGATGATCCTCGGCCTGATTGCGCTGCTCGGCGCTTTCGTCTGGTCGCGCTGAACGATACGAACGGGATACCCGCCGATGCAGAACTGGCCCCTCCTGTCGCTGCTGGTGTGGCTGCCGATCGTCGGCGGCGCGGCGGTACTCGCCGCCGGCGACTCTCGTCCGCAGCTTGCACGGGCGATCGGCCTGGTCGTCGCGATCGCCGCCTTCGCGCTGAGTCTGCCGCTGTACGCCGGCTTCGATGCCGGGTCGGCGCAGATGCAGTTCGTCGAGCGCGTCGCGTGGATCGAGGTGATCGGCTCCTGGTACCACCTCGGTGTTGATGGCATTTCGGTCGCATTGATCCTGCTCACGACCTTCTGCACCGTGCTGGTGCTGCTTGGCGCTTGGCGCTCGATCGAGGATCGAGTGCACCAGTACATTGCCTGCTTTCTGGTTCTCGAGGGCCTGATGGTCGGGGTTTTCTGTGCACTCGATGCCCTGCTGTTCTACGTCTTCTTCGAGGCGATGCTGATTCCGATGTTCATCATCATCGGGGTCTGGGGCGGGCCCCGGCGGGTCTACGCCACGATCAAGTTCTTCATCTACACCTTTCTTGGCTCGATCTTCATGCTGGTCGGGCTGATCTACCTCTATCTGAAAGCCGGTTCGTGGGCGCTTTCGGACCTGGCTTCACTGTCGCTGTCGGCTCGCGAGCAGATGTGGCTGTTCTTCGCCTTCCTGCTCGCATTCGCGGTGAAGGTCCCGATGTGGCCGGTGCACACCTGGTTGCCCGACGCGCACGTCGAGGCGCCGACGGGCGGGTCGGTGATCCTCGCGGCGATCATGCTCAAGATCGGCGGCTATGGCTTCCTGCGCTTCAATCTTCCGGTCACCCCCGATGCCTCGCACGAGTACGCCTGGCTGGTGATCTCGCTATCATTGGTCGCGGTGGTCTACGTCGGCTTCGTGGCACTGGTCCAGGAGGACATGAAGAAGCTGATCGCCTACTCGTCGATATCGCACATGGGATTCGTGACCCTCGGCGCGTTCATTCCGCTCATCCTGGTGCGCGAACAAGCCAACGTGGACGCCGCCATGCTCGCCCTGCAGGGCGCCATGGTACAGATGATCTCGCACGGGTTCGTCTCGGGGGCGCTGTTCTCCTGCGTGGGTGTGCTTTACGACCGAGCACACAGCCGGATGATCGCCGACTACGGCGGTGTCGCCAACACCATGCCCTGGTTTGCGGCGCTCTTCGTGCTGTTCGCGATGGCCAATTCCGGACTGCCGGGAACCAGCGGCTTCGTCGGCGAGTTCATGGTTATCCTGGCCAGCTTCCAGGCCAACCCATGGCTTGCGATCGGCGCCGGCGTCACCCTGGTGGTGGGCGCGGCCTACACGTTGTGGCTGGTCAAGCGCGTGGTGTTTGGTATGGTGGCCAACGAGGAGGTCGCGAATCTGAAGGACATTGACGCGCGCGAAGCCACGGTGCTCGGCGCGTTCGCGCTCGCAGTGCTCGCGCTCGGCGTGTGGCCGGCGCCGCTGGTCGACCTGATGGACGCCTCGATAGCGCAGATTGCCCAGCAGCTGCTTGCCGTGAAGGCCTGAGGCGATGACGACGATTCCGACGTGGAACGACATGCTCCCGCTGGTGCCCGAGGCTTTCTTGCTCGGCGCCACGCTTGCGCTGCTGCTGGCCGACCTGTTCGTGTCCCGGCAGCGGCGTGGCCTCACGCACTTCCTCGCCATCGTGGTCCTTGTCCTGACCGCGATCCTGACCGCAAGGCCGCAGGCCGGGGCGCAATCCGCCTTCGGCGGCATGTTCGTGCGCGACGCCTTCGCCGACCTGGCGAAACTCGGCATCCTGCTGACGACCGTCGCCGTGTTCGTTTACGCGAAGCCGTATCTGAAGCCGCGAGGCCTTTTCCAGGGTGAGTTCTACGTGCTCTGCCTGACCGGTGTCCTCGGCATGATGCTCATGGTCTCGGCCGGCAGCCTGATCATGGTCTACCTCGGCCTCGAACTGCTGGCGCTCTCGTCGTATGCGCTGGTCGCGCTGAACCGCGACTCGCCGCTTTCGTCCGAATCGGCGATGAAGTACTTCGTCCTCGGCGCGCTGGCTTCGGGGATGCTGCTCTACGGCATGTCGATGCTGTACGGCGCGACCGGCACGCTCGACCTCTCCCGGATCCACGCGGCCGCCTCGATCGCCTACCACGACCAGCGCATGCTGCTCCTGTTCGGGCTCGTGTTCGTTGTGGTCGGGTTGGCGTTCAAGTTCGGCGCCGCACCATTCCACATGTGGCTGCCCGACGTGTACCAGGGGTCGCCCACCGCGGTGACTCTTTTCATCGCCGCGGCGCCCAAGATCGCCGCTTTCGGCATGTCGTGGCGGTTGCTGGAGGGAGGACTTGCGTCTCTCGCGAACGACTGGCAGGGGATGCTTGCCGTGCTTGCGCTGCTTTCGCTGGCGATCGGCAACCTGGTGGCGATCGCGCAGACGAACCTCAAGCGCATGCTCGCGTACTCGACCATCTCGCACGTCGGGTTCCTGTTCCTCGGCCTGTTGGCCGGCAGCCGCGAGGGTTATGCGGCCGCGCTCTTCTACGCGTTGACCTACGCGATCACCACGGTGGCCGCGTTTGGAATGATCGTGCTGCTATCACGCGGCGACTTCGAAGCGGAGGAGATCGACGACTTCAAGGGCCTGAACCAGCGGAGCGCCTGGTACGCCGGCATGATGCTGATGGTGATGGCTTCGCTGGCCGGCGTGCCGATCTGGGTCGGCTTCGTGGCCAAGCTCGCCGTGCTCCAGGCCGCGGTGGCGGATTTCCTCTGGCTTGCAATTGCCGCCGGCGTGTTCGCCGTGATCGGCTCGTTCTACTATCTGCGCGTCATCAAGGTGATGTACTTCGACTCCCCGGCCCGCATGGAGCCGCTGTCCTTGCCCGCCGATGTTCCGTTCCGCTTTGTGCTGTCGGTCAACGGACTGCTTCTGCTGGCGCTCGGCGTCGCCAGTGGACCGCTGTGGGCATGGTGCCTGCGAGCGATTCCGGGATGAGGACGGGCGCGGATGCCCCGGGCTGCGCGGGTGGTTCGACGTGGTCGCGCGTGGCCTGTGGCGTTGCGCCCGGTGCCAGCCGCAGGGCCGGCTCTGCTTCGCAACGATCAACTGCCGCCTCCGCGGGATCCGGCTTGCGTCGTTGCGAGGCGCCGGATAGAATGCTGGGTGCCTGTTGCGGGGTGGAGCAGTCTGGCAGCTCGTCGGGCTCATAACCCGAAGGTCGCAGGTTCAAATCCTGCCCCCGCTACCAAGCTTTTCCGGGAAAGGCTCCGCAAGGGGCCTTTTTCGTTGGCGCCGAGTGCGGCCTCGGGGCCGCGCGGGACGCTGGCGGCGGAGCGCGCCGCCCACATTGTCGGAGCCCACGAGGGTCGTGGCGCCGGCGACCGGGACGCGTGCTCGCGATCCGGGCCGTGGGCGCCACGGCCTTTTTTGTTTTGTGCGCATCGACACGGGAATGCTGCTTGAGGGCCGAGGAACTTGCCACGCTGTTCGCGCCGGTCGCCGCCGCGCTGGGGCTCGAATGCCTCGGGGTGGAGTACAGCCCGTCGCGCGGGAACGCGCGGGTGCGGGTCTACATCGATGCGCCGGGGCGCCCGGTGACGATCGAGGACTGCGAGGCGGTCAGTCGCGAGCTGGCGGCGCTGCTCGACGTCGAGGATCCAATCCAGGGTCGTTACGACCTCGAGGTGTCGTCGCCCGGTTTCGACCGGCCGCTGTTCAACGCCGCGCAGTTCGGGAGATTCGCGGGACAGCCGGTCAGGGTCCAGGTCAGTCTGCCGGTCGCAGGCAGACGGCGATTCCAGGGCCCGATCCTGCGCGTCGACGCGGACACGCTGGTGATCGGGCAGGACGGCAGCGAGGTCGCCATCGCGCTGTCGAACGTGCACAAGGCGAACCTGGTTCCGGATTTCTCCGCCTACGCAGCGGAGAAGCCGGGCAAGGCCGGACGCAAGTCCGCCGCCGGCGGCAAACGCAAGAAGGCATGAATACGCGGCGCGCAGGCGCGCCCCGGGAGCAAAAGACATGAGCAAAGAGATGCTGCTGGTCGTCGACGCGGTCGCCAACGAAAAGGGCGTGGCGAAGGAAGTGATTTTCGAAGCGATGGAGGCCGCGCTGGCCTCTGCGGCGAAAAAGCGCTACACCGAGGACGTCGCGATGCGCGTCGCGATCGACCGCCAGAGCGGCGACTACGAGACCTTCCGGCGCTGGGAAGTGGTGGCCGACGAGGTGCCGATGGAGTCGCCGGATCGGCAGCTCCGGCTGATGGACGCGGTGGACGTCAAGTCCGACGCGCAGGTTGGTGACTTTCTCGAAGAGCAAGTCGAGAATGCGGAGTTCGGCCGCATCGCCGCGCAGGCCGCCAAGCAGGTCATCGTGCAGCGCGTTCGCGAAGCCGAGCGCGCGCAGGTGGTCGAGGCCTACAAGGACCGGGTCGGCGACCTGGTCACCGGGATCGTAAAGCGCGTCGAGCGGGGCGCGGTGTACATCGACCTCGGCGGCAACGCGGAGGCGTACATCGCGCGCGACAAGGCAATCCCGCGTGAGAACGTGCGTCCCGGCGACCGTATCCGCGGCTTCCTCCATGAGGTGCGGCACGAGCCGCGCGGGCCGCAGCTGTTCGTTTCTCGGACCGCGCCCGAGTTCATGATGGAGCTGTTCAAGCTCGAGGTGCCCGAGGTGGGGCAGGGCCTGGTCACCATCATGGGCGCTGCGCGCGACCCGGGCGACCGGGCGAAGATCGCGGTCAAGGCCAATGACACCCGAACCGATCCGATCGGCGCCTGCATCGGCATGCGCGGGTCGCGGGTGCAGGCGGTTTCCAACGAACTCAACGGCGAGCGCGTCGACATCATCCTCTGGAACGACAATCCGGCGCAGTTCGTGATCAACGCGATGGCGCCGGCACAGGTCGAGTCGATCATCGTCGATGAGGAGAGGCATTCCATGGACATCGCGGTCGCAGAGACCGAGTTGTCCAAGGCGATCGGGCGCGGTGGTCAGAACGTGCGCCTGGCCAGCAAGCTCACCGGCTGGCAGCTCAACGTGATGACCCAGGCTGACGTGCAGGCCAAGAGCGAGTCCGAGCAGGAAGCCGCGCGCGTCCTGTTCCAGGAGAAGCTGGAGGTTGATGCGGAAATCGCCTCGATCCTCGTGCAGGAGGGCTTTTCGTCGATCGAGGAGATCGCCTACGTGCCGGAGTCCGAGCTGCTGGCGGTTGAGGAATTCGACCAGGATGTGGTCGCCGAGTTGCGCGCCCGCGCGCGCGATGCGCTGTTGACCGCAATGATCGCCGAGGAGGAAGTGCTCGACGAGAACAAGCCAGCGCAGGAACTGCTCCAGCTGGAGGGCATGGACGAGCAGGTGGCCTATGCGCTCGCCGAGCGCGGCGTGCGTACCCTCGACGATCTCGCCGATCTGGCGACCGACGAAATCACGGACATCGAGGGCGTGGACGCGGAACGTGCCGCGCAGTTGATCATGGCGGCGCGCGCGCCGATGATCGCGCGCCTGGAGCAGGGCGGCTGACCCGGCGCGGTGCGGGTTCGCAGGTCGTCAAGGGTCAGGGCTCGAGGGATCAATCAATGTCGGATGTCACCGTAAAGCAGCTCGCCAACGTGCTGGGAATGTCCCCGGACAAGCTCATCGAGCAGCTCAAGGAAGCCGGGATCGGCGCCAAGACGACCGAACAGGTCATCACCAGCACCGAGAAGGTCAAGCTGCTCGGCTTCTTGCGGCGGCAGCACGGCAAGGCCGACACGCCGTCCGGCGACGCTGCGGCGCCGAAACAGATCACGCTGCGCCGCAAGACGGTCAGCGAACTCACCGTGTCCAGCGGCGCGGCGCGCGGCAAGACGGTGAACGTCGAGGTGCGCCAGAAGCGCACCTATGTCAAGCGTACCGAGGTCGGGGAGTCGGAATCCGGGATCGACGCAGAACGCGAGGAGGCCCTGCGCCTGCTGCGCGAGTCCGAGGAGCGTCGCGCCGCCGAGGAACTTGCGCTGCGGGCTGCCGACGAGAAGCGGCGATTGGAGGAGGATGCACGGCGCAAAGACGACGAGCGGCGCAAGGCGGAGGAGCGCCAGCTCGCCGAGGCCGCTCGCGTGGCCGACGAGGAGGCGCGTCGCGCAGCCGACGGCACAAGGCGGAAGGACGAGGAGAAGCCGCGGGCGGCCGACAAGGAGAAGCCGGCGAAGGTCACCGAACCGCCGAAGCTGCGCGAGCGCGACGAGCCGCGGCGCCACAAGGGCGTGCACGGAAACCATCGCATGCAGGAGGCCGAGGTCACCGAGGATTCGCCGGTTGGCCGGTTCGTCCGCGGGGAGCTGCACCTCGCGGACCCGGCTGGCGGGGCGCGGCGCGCCCGCAAGCCCAAGCCGCGGCCGCGGATGGTCGAGACCCGGCAGGGCACCGGCGGGGCGCACGGATTCTCACGGCCTGTCGCGCCGCAGGTGCGCGAAGTCGCGATCGGCGACGGCATCCTGGTCGGAGATCTGGCTCAGAAGCTTGCCGTGAAGGGCGCCGAAGTGGTCAAGGCGCTGTTCAAGATGGGGGTCATGGCGACCATCAACCAGGTGATTGACCACGACACTGCGGTGCTGCTGGTCGAGGAACTCGGCCACAAGGCAGTGCGCGCGCAGGAGCAGGACGCGGAGGCCGAACTGGTCCAGCAGTCCGGCCCGACGGGCGACAAGGCCGTGCGTCCACCGGTGGTCACCATCATGGGGCACGTCGACCACGGCAAAACGTCGCTGCTCGACTATATCCGCCGCACCAAGGTAGCAGCAGGCGAAGCCGGTGGAATCACCCAGCACATCGGCGCCTACAACGTCGCAACCGGCAAGGGCACGGTGACTTTCCTCGACACGCCAGGTCACGCCGCCTTCACCGCGATGCGCGCGCGCGGCGCCCGCTTGACCGACATCGTGATCCTGGTGGTCGCCGCCGACGATGGCGTGATGCCGCAGACCATTGAAGCGATCCAGCACGCGAAGGCCGCCGGGGTGCCGCTGATCGTCGCGGTGAACAAGATCGACAAGGCGGATGCCAACCCCGAGCAGGTGAAGCAGGCGCTGATCCAGCACGAGGTCGTGGCCGAGGACTTCGGCGGCGACATCGCCTTCGTGCCGGTGTCGGCCAAGACCGGCCAGGGGGTGGACGCGCTGCTCGAGGCGATCCTCCTGCAGGCCGAGGTTATGGAGTTGCGTTCGGTCGCCGAGGGCCGCGCGGCAGGAACGGTGGTGGAGGCGAGTCTGGACAAGGGGCGTGGCCCGGTGGCGACGGTTCTGGTCCAGTCCGGCCGCCTGTCGAAGGGTGATTTCGTGGTCTGCGGGCTCGAATACGGGCGCGTGCGCGCCATGTTCAACGAGCACGGCCAGCACGTGGAATCCGCGGGACCGTCGATTCCGGTGCAGTTGCTCGGCCTGTCGGGCGTGCCGGGCGCCGGCGACGATCTGCTCGTGGTCGAAGACGAGCGCCTGGCCAAGGACGTCGCGCAGCAGCGACAGGCGAAGCTGCGCGAGTTGCGGCTGGTCAAGCAGCAGGGCGGCAAACTCGAGGACCTCATGGCTGCGATGGGGCAGCAGGGCGGCGGCATGAGCGTGCTGAACCTGGTTGTGAAGGCCGATGTCCAGGGCTCCGCCGAAGCGTTGCGTGATGCGCTGACCAAGCTCAGCACGGACAAAATCAAGATCAACGTGATCGGGTCCGGGGTGGGCGGGATCAGCGAATCGGACGCCGTGCTGGCCCAGACCTCGAAGGCACTGATCATCGGCTTCAACGTCCGCGCCGACGCCTCGGCGCGCAAGGTGATCGAGACCGCAGGCCTCGACCTTCGCTACTTCTCGATCATTTACGACGTCATCGACCAGGTGAAGCAGGTCGCTACCGGCATGCTCGGCACCGAAGTCCGCGAGGAGATCATCGGGGTGGCGCAGGTGCGCGAGGTGTTCCGCTCGTCGAAATTCGGCCAGATCGCTGGCTGCATGGTGATCGAGGGCACGGTCAGGCGCAACAAGCCGATCCGCGTGCTACGCGACAACGTGGTGATCTTCCAGGGCGAACTGGAATCGTTGCGCCGGTTCAAGGAGGCGGTCGAGGAAGTGCGCAACGGCATGGAGTGCGGGATTGGCGTCAAGCAGTACAACGACGTGCGGGCCGGTGACCAGATCGAGTGCTTCGAGCGAATCGAGGTTGCTCGGACCCTGTGAGATCGTCGCGGGCTCGCGTGCTTCGGCTTCGATGGGGACAAGGGCCCAGGGTATAGGGCCCAGCGAAGAGCCGGCCCGAAGTGCCTTCGAGGCGGTCGCCGGTGCCACGCGCCGGGCGTCACACGCAAGCTCGCTACCGTCGGCGGGCACTGGGCCCTGGGCCCCAGGCAGCAGCTACCGACAAGTCGCTCCGCGCTCCAAGGTCGAGAGGTCCCGGCCCTCGGCCCTGATCCACGCCGAAGCCGGAACCTCCAGCCCGTAGAAGCCCCACCGAGTCCACCGCCATGTCCCACCGCGAATACAAACGCTCCGACCGCGTCGCCGCCGAATTGCGGCGCGAGGTCGCCGTGCTGGTGCACGACGCGGTGCGCGACCATGCGCTGCCGTCGGTGTCGGTCTCGGATGTCGAGGTCACGCGTGATCTCGAGCACGCTACCGTCTGGGTCACGGCACTGCTGCCCGAACAGGGCGCGCCGGCGATAAAGCTGCTCAACGAGGCGGCAAAGGAATTCCGCCGCGAGCTGTCGCGCGGCATGCGCATTCGTTCGGTGCCGCAGCTGCATTTCAAGTACGACGATTCGGTCGACCGCGGCGAGCGCATCGAGCACCTTCTGCGCGACCCGCGCTGAGGTCTTGCCCGAACCGATCGATGGCCGCCGTCAACGGCATTCTGCTGCTCGACAAACCGCTCGGTCTGTCGTCGAACCAGGCGTTGGCGCGTGCGCGCCGCCTGCTCGGCGCGGACAAGGCGGGGCACACCGGCGCGCTCGACCCGCTCGCCACCGGCATGCTGCCGTGCTGCTTCGGTGAGGCGACCAAGATCGCCGGCCTGCTGCTCGGCGCGCGCAAGGCCTATGTCGCCGAGGTTGCGCTGGGTGCATCCACCGAAACCGGCGACCGCGAAGGGCGCGTGCTGGCCGCCGGTGCAGTGCCGCCGCTCGATGCCGCGCGTCTCGAACGCACGCTGGCCGGCTTCCGTGGCCGCATTCGCCAGCGGCCGCCAGCCTATTCGGCGCTCAAGCGCGACGGCGTGCCGCTGTACCGGTTGGCCCGCCGCGGCGAGGTGGTCGAGGCCCCGGAACGCGAGGTCGAGATCCATGCGCTGGCGGCGCGCCTCTCAGTCCCTTCGGCGCTGGCCTCGGGCTGGGCGCCACCGCGACCTGCCGATGCGCTGGTCGGGCGGCCGCCGGGGGAATCGGGGGTCGACTGGCCTGGACTCTCGCTGGACGTGCTGTGCGGTTCCGGGACCTACATCCGCAGTCTTGCGTCCGATCTCGGGGCGGCGCTCGGTTGCCCTGCGCACCTGGCGGCACTGCGGCGGACCTGGGTGGAACCTTTCGCTGGCGCGCCGATGACCAGCCTGGCTGCGTTGGACGCCGAGTGCGCGGCGGCCCGCGGCGGCGCCCTGTTGCGGCCGGTGGCGGACGGACTATCGGGCTGGCGCCGGGTCGACGTGGACGCGGATGCGGAGCGCCGGTTGCGCCAGGGGCAACCGCTCGCGTTCGCCGCCGGTGCGGCTACGGGGCCGTGCCGCGTGCACGGCCCGGGCGGTCTGGTGGCAATCGCCGACGCCGGCCCGGACGGCCTGCTTCGGACCCGGCGAGCGTTCGCGCCGGGCACGTGACGGATGCCCGAGTCGGGGCGTTCGCTTGTCCGGCGGCGCGGCGCGGGGCTACAATGCTGGGCTTCCAGCCGTCAGAAACGCATCCTCCGACGGGCCATCGTTCGCGTCCGGCGCCCGCTCCGGCGCCTTGTACCGGCCCGTCATCCGATCGGAAACCATCATGTCTCTTACGCCCGAACAGACCAGCAAGATCATCAACGATTACAAGCGCGCCAGCAACGACACCGGATCGCCGGAAGTGCAGGTCGCGCTGCTCTCGGCCCGTATCGACCACCTCACGCAGCACTTCGGCAGCCACGCGAAGGACCACCATTCGCGGCGCGGTCTGCTCAAGTTGGTCAACCAGCGGCGCCGCCTGCTGAACTACCTCAAGGACAAGGACGCGGAGCGTTACAAGACGCTCATCGGCCGCCTCGGCATCCGCCGCTAACCGGGTACGACAGCAGATAAGGACCGCCGCAGTGGCGAAAACAACCAAGACGTTCCGCTACGGGAACCACGATGTCACGCTGGAGACGGGCGAGATCGCCCGCCAGGCCAGCGGGGCGGTCATGGTGCATATGGCCGGCACCGTGGTGCTGGTGACGGTGGTCGGCGCGAGCAAGCCGCTCGAAGGGAAGGATTTCTTCCCGCTGTCGGTTCACTACGTGGAGAAGTTCTACGCGGGAGGCCGCATTCCCGGCGGCTTCTTCAAGCGCGAGGGACGGCCGACCGAGCGCGAGACGCTCACCTCGCGCCTGATCGACCGCCCGATCCGGCCACTGTTCCCGGAAAACTTCCGCCATGAGGTCCAGGTCATGGCGACCGTGATGTCGATGAACCCCGAAGTCGACGGCGACATCCCGGCCATGCTCGGCACGTCGGCTGCGCTGGCGATCTCCGGCATCCCCTTCGCCGGCCCCATCGGGGCGGCACGGGTCGGCTACGCCAACGGCAAGTTCCTGCTCAATCCGGCCAACAGCGAGTTGAAGTCCTCCGATCTCGACCTGGTGGTCGCCGGCACCGCCAAGGCGGTGCTGATGGTGGAGTCGGAGGCCAAGCTCCTGCCCGAGGACGTCATGCTCGGCGCGGTGATGTTCGGGCATCGAGAAATGCAGACGGCGATCCAGGCGATCGCAGCGTTTGCGGCCGAGGCGGGGGTGAAGCCGTTCACCTGGGCCCCGGCGCCGAAGCACGACGATCTCCAGGGTGCGATCCGCGGCATGCTGGGCGATCGCCTCGCCGCGGCGTTCAAGATCCGTGAGAAGGCGTCGCGACGCGACGCCATCTCGGCGCTTCGCAAGGAGTGCGTCGAGAAGCTGCGCACCGATCCGGGCAGCACGGTCGGCGGTTGGCACGAGAGTTCGATCGTCAAGGAGTTCGGCGAGATCGAGTACACAACCATGCGCGACGAGGTCATCAAGACCAAGGTGCGCATCGATGGTCGCGATCTCGTCACCGTGCGGCCGATCAGCGTGCGCGTTGGCGTGCTGCCTCGCACTCACGGGTCGTCGCTGTTCACTCGCGGCGAGACGCAGGCGGTGGTCACCACCACGCTGGGGACCGGGCGCGATGCGCAGATCATCGACGCGGTGGAGGGCGAGTCGAAGGACACCTTCCTGTTCCACTACAACTTCCCGCCGTTCTCGGTTGGCGAGATCAGCAACATGCTGGCGCCCAAGCGCCGCGAGATCGGCCACGGCCGGCTCGCGCGTCGCGGCGTCCAAGCCGTGATGCCCTCGATGGAGTCGTTTCCCTACGTGGTCCGCGTGGTCTCCGAGATCACCGAATCGAACGGCTCCTCGTCGATGGCCTCGGTTTGCGGCTCATCGCTGGCCCTGATGGACGCCGGCGTGCCGATCAAGGCACCGGTCGCGGGAATCGCGATGGGCCTGATCAAGGAGGGCGACGCCTATGTCGTACTCAGCGACATCCTCGGCGACGAGGATCACCTCGGCGACATGGACTTCAAGGTGGCCGGGTCGGCTGAGGGCGTGTCGGCGCTGCAGATGGACATCAAGATCGACGGCATCACCGAGGAGATCATGAAGGTCGCTCTGGACCAGGCGCGCCAGGGCCGGCTGCACATCCTCGGCGAGATGGCCAAGGTGATTTCTACCTCGCGCGCCGAGATGAGCGAGTATGCGCCGAGGCTGCTCACCATCCGCATCCACCCGGACAAGATCCGCGAGGTGATCGGCAAAGGCGGCGCCACCATCCGCTCGATCACCGAGGAGACCGGCACCACGATCGACATCAGCGACGATGGCACGGTGATCATCGCTTCGGTCAACCGCGAAGCGGCGGAAGCGGCCAAGAAGCGCATCGAGATGATCACCGCAGACGTCGAGCCGGGCCGAATTTACGAAGGCAGGGTCGCCAAGCTGATGGACTTCGGTGCTTTCGTGACGATCCTGCCGGGTCGGGACGGGCTGGTCCACGTTTCGCAGATCTCCAGTGAGCGTGTCGAGCGGGTCAGCGACAAGCTCAAGGAGGGCGACATGGTGCGCGTCAAGGTGCTCGAGGTCGACAAGCAGGGTCGCATCCGCCTGTCGATCAAGGCCGTCCTGGAGGACGCCGCGGGTTGATACGCCGCTGTCGGTGATCCAGCGTGACGGGCCCTGCGGGGCCCGTCGTCGTTTCAGCGGCGTCAGGCACGGCGCGTCCGTGGCATCCGTTCCGGCGGCCCCCGCCGGCGGTCCGCCTGCCGTAGGACGAAGACCGCGCCGGGACCGCAGCGCGGAGCGGCTACAGGTCGCGAAGGTAGAAGCGGTTGCAGCCGAAGTGCCCGGTGGCGCCGATCGGCCCTGGGACGCGCGCGAAGCCTGAGCGTTCGTACAGGCGTTGCGCGGCGTCCATCCCGGTCAGCGTCTCGAGGTAGCAGCGTCGGAATCCGGCCGCCCGCGCCGCGTCGAGGCAGACCGCGATCAGTGCTCGGCCGGCACCCAGCCCGCGCAGGGCCGGCAGGAAGTACATCTTGCGCAGTTCGCAGGTGTCCGCGTCCCCGCCGTCGAGCGGCGCGATGCCGCCGCCTCCCAGCACCGCGCCGCCGCGTTCGACCACGAAATAGGCGCAGCGTTGCCCCGCGTAGGCGGCGGCGATGTGATCCACCTCCGGGTCGTGAATCGCGAAGCCGGGGCCGCTGGCCCCGAACTCGTGCATCACCCTGCGAATGATCGCGGCGATCGCTGCGTCGTCACACCGGCCGATGCGACGGATATGGAAGAAGGGGGCGGCCATGGCGCGGGACCGACGGGCCTACATGCGGAACACGCCGAACCGGCCCTTGTCGAAAGGTGCGTTCATGCTGGCGGAGATCGCGAGGCCGAGCACGCGCCGGGTCTCGGCCGGGTCGATCACGCCGTCGTCCCACAGTCGTGCGGTGGCGTAGTAGGGGTTGCCCTGGCGTTCGTACTGATCGCGGATCGGCGCCTTGAACGATTCTTCCTCCTCGCGCGACCAGGCCTTGCCTGCGGCCTCGATGCCGTCGCGGCGCACCGTGGCCAGCACGCTGGCGGCCTGCTCGCCGCCCATCACGCTGATCCGCGCGTTGGGCCACGTCCACAGGAAGCGCGGCGAGTATCCGCGGCCGCACATGGCATAGTTGCCTGCGCCGAACGAGCCACCGATGATCACGGTGAACTTCGGTACGTGGCTGCAGGCCACGGCAGTGACCATCTTCGCGCCGTCCTTGGCGATACCGGCGTTTTCGTACTTGCGGCCGACCATGAAGCCGGTGATGTTCTGCAGGAAGACCAGTGGCACGTCGCGCTGGTTGCACAACTCGATGAAGTGGGCGCCCTTGAGCGCGCTCTCGGCGAACAGGATGCCGTTGTTGGCCACGATCCCGACCGGGTAGCCGTGGACGTGGGCGAAGCCGCAGACCAGGGTCTTGCCGTATCGGGACTTGAACTCGTGGAACTCCGAGCCGTCGACAACACGAGCGATCACCTCGCGGACATCGAACGGAATGCGGGTGTCCCGGGGCACGATGCCCGCCAGTTCGCGCGGGTCGTACAGTGGCTCGGCGGGCGATCGCAAGGCCAGCGGCATGGCCTTGCTGCGGTTGAGGTGGGCGACGACCTCGCGCGCGATCTGCAGCGCATGGGCGTCGTTTTCGGCGAAGTGGTCGGCAACGCCGGACTGCGCGGTGTGCACATCCGCGCCTCCGAGCGCCTCTGCGTCCACCACTTCCCCGGTCGCGGCCCTCACCAGCGGCGGGCCGCCGAGGAAGATCGTGCCCTGCTCGCGCACGATGATCGTCTCGTCGCTCATCGCCGGGACGTAGGCCCCGCCGGCGGTGCAGGAGCCCATCACCACGGCCACCTGCGGGATGTTGCGTGCGCTCAGGCGTGCCTGGTTGTAGAAGATGCGACCGAAATGGTCGCGGTCGGGGAACACCTCGTCCTGCAGCGGCAGGAAGGCGCCGCCGGAGTCGACGAGGTAGACGCAGGGCAGGTGGTTCTCGCCGGCGATCTCCTGCGCGCGCAGGTGCTTCCTGACCGTCATCGGAAAGTAAGTCCCGCCCTTCACGGTGGCGTCGTTGGCGACCACCATGACCTCGATGCCGTTGACGCGGCCGATCCCGGTGACGATGCCGGCGCCGGGTGCGGCATCGTCATAGAGGCCCTCGGCCGCGAGCGGCGACAGTTCCAGGAACGGCGACCCCGGGTCGAGCAGGGCGCGGATGCGCTCGCGGGGCAGCAGCTTGCCGCGCTCGGTGTGTTTCGCGCGGGCCTTCTCGCCGCCGCCCTCCGCGCTGCGGGCCAGCCGCACCTTGAGTTCGGCGACGAGGCTTTCGAAGTGGGCGGCATTGGCCTGGAAATCGGGGCTGCGGGGATCGACGTGGCTGCGCAGGACGGACATGAGGCTGGATGGTCGCGGAAAGCGCGCAGTGTAGGCCCGGCACGGTCGGACGGCCAACCGCGCAGGCCGCGCGGTATGGGCTTGCGGGGCCCGAAAAGAAGAAGCCCCCGCAGAGCGAGGGCTTCGGACAACCGCTGCGGATCGCGCGGCGATCAGCCGTCCTTCTTCACCTCTTCCTTCACTTCCTCGACCTTCTCTGCGGCCGCATCGACGGCCTGGCCCGCGGCCTGGGCAGCGTCGCCGGCAGCCTGCTGGGCCGCATCGACGGCCTGGCCTGCCGCATCGCCCGCCTGCTGCGCGGCATCGCCCACCGCCTGCGCGGCGTCCGTCGCGGCCTCGCCGGCTGCCTGAGCGGCATCGCCGACGGCCGTCGCGGCCTGCTGGGTGGCGGCAGCCGCCTGCTCGGCGGCCTGCTTGGTGGCATCGGCGGCCTGCTGTGCGGCGGCCGCGGCCTTGTCTGCCGCTTCCTTCGCCTGGTCGGCGGACTGCTGCGAACAGGCCGCAAGGCCCAGGGCGATGGCCGCAGCCAGCGCGATCTTCGTCGTCTTCATCAGGTACTCCTCGGGTTCAGGGTTCTGGTCATTCCGGCTCGATCCACGCACCGGGACCGCCATTTTTACCTGAACCGTCAGGCGACTTCCACGGCGATCGCAGTCGCCTCTCCGCCGCCGATGCACAGCGCCGCCACCCCGCGCCTCACGCCTTGTGCGATCAGGGCGTGGGCCAGGGTGACCACGATTCGGGCCCCGGTGCAACCGATCGGGTGGCCCAGGGCGCAGGCGCCGCCGCGGATGTTCAGCCGGGCGTGCGGCAGACCGAGATCCCGCATCGGCGCCATGGCTACCACCGCGAAGGCCTCGTTGACCTCGAACAGGTCGACGTCGGCGATCGTCCAGCCGACCCGATCCAGCAGTTGCTTGATCGCGGCCACCGGGGCGGTGGTGAACCACTCGGGCTGGTGCGAGTAGGTGGCGTGGCCGACGATCCGGACCAGCGGCCTGAGGCCACGCTGGCGGGCATCGGACTCGCGCATGACCACGGTGGCCGCCGCGCCGTCGCTGATGCTGGACGAGGTCGCCGCGGTCACCGTGCCGTCCTTGCCGAAGGCCGGCTTCAGCGCCGGGATCTTCGCCGGATCGAGCTTGCCGGGGGATTCGTCGGTGTCGACCACCACGTCGCCCTTGCGACCGGCAATGGTGACCGGCGCGATCTCGCCCCTGAACGCGCCGGAGGCGATCGCCGCCTGCGCCCGGCGCACGGATTCGGCGGCGTAGGCGTCCTGCTCCTCACGTGTGAAGCCGTAACGTGCTGCCGTGGCATCGGCGAACACGCCCATCGCCTTCCGGTCGGACGGGTTGGTTAGACCGTCCCACGCCATGTGGTCGATCGCCGAGAAGTCACCGTACTTCGTGCCGGTGCGCGAGTTCGGGATCAGGTGCGGGGCGTTGGTCATCGACTCCATGCCGCCGGCCACCAGCACGTCGGCGCTGCCGGCCTTGATCAGGTCGTGGGCCAGCATGATCGCCTTCATGCCCGAGCCGCAGACCTTGTTGATGGTCGTTGCGCCCGCCGCATCCGGGATGCCGGCCTGGCGCATCGCCTGGCGCGCTGGTGCCTGGCCCAGATTGGCCGGCAGCACACAGCCCATGATGACCTCGGACACGTGCGCCGGGGCGATGCCGGCCTGTTCGACCGCGGCCTTGATCGCGGTTGCGCCCAGGACCGGCGCCGGGACCCCGGTGAACTGGCCCAGCAGGGCGCCGATGGCGGTGCGCTTGGCGCCGACGAGGACGATCGAATCCGACATGGCCAACCTCCATTGAGGAGCGGCGATTATTGCGCCGCCGCATGGACCGCACAATGCGGCGATCCCCGATTGCCGCCAGCGGGCTGCATCCGTCGCGCGCCGTCGCCGTGGCTGGCCGGGCGGACCGGTTATCCTGCCGCGCCGCCGCGCACAGGGATGGTGCCGGGCGACGCCCGGGCGTAGCGCCGGAAACCGGCCGGGACGGATCAGCGCGGCGCCGCAGAGAGAAACGGGAACGAAGAAACGGGACAGGCATGGGCATCGAAATCGAACGCAAGTTCCTGCTCCGCAACGACGCCTGGCGCGCGGAAGTGCTGCGCAGCGTGCGCATGGTGCAGGCCTATCTCGGCGGCGACCGCTGCTCGGTGCGGGTGCGGATCGAGGGCGACGAGGCGTTCCTCAACCTGAAGTCGAAGGACCTCGGCGCACAACGGCTGGAGTTCGAGTATCCGGTGCCGGTGGTCGAGGCCGAGCAGATGCTCGCCGCCTTCGGCGGCCAGCAGGTGGCGAAGACGAGGCACTATGTCGTGCGCGGCGCGCACACCTTCGAGATCGACGTGTTTTCCGGCGACAATGAGGGCCTGGTGGTGGCCGAGGTCGAACTCGGCGCGGTGGGCGAGGCCTTCGAGCGACCGCATTGGCTGGGCGCCGAGGTCACCGACGATCCGCGCTACTACAACGTCGCGCTCGCGCGCGCGCCCTTCCACACCTGGCCGGACCGCGAGGCGTTCCGCGCCGGAGGCTGACATGCTCCTGATCGGCATTCCCGGACTCGAACTCGGCGCCGCCGACCGCGACGCCATCGCGCATCCCGCGTGCAGCGGGGTGATCCTGTTCAAGCGCAACTTCGCCTCGCGCGCGCAGGTCGCGGCGCTGATCGACGTGATCCGCGACATCCGACCCGGCCCCTTCCTGCTCGCGGTGGACCAGGAAGGCGGGCCCGTGCAGCGCTTCCAGGACGGCTTCACCCGCCTGCCGGCGCTGTCCGCGATCGGCGCGCTGTGGGAATCCGACCGGCAGCGCGCGCTGCGGCTGGCCGAGATGCACGCCTGGCTGATGGCCAGCGAGATGCGCGCGATCGGCATCGACCTCAGTTTCGCCCCGGTGGTGGACCTCGCGCGCGGCAACCGCGCGATCGGGCCGCGCGCCTTCCACGCCGATCCGGAGGCCACCTCGGCGCTGTCGCTGGCCTACCTGCGCGGCATGCGCATGGCCGGGATGGCGGCCACCATCAAGCACTTCCCCGGCCACGGCTCGGTGCTGGAGGACACGCACTTCGACGACGCGGTCGATCCGCGCACGCTGGACGAACTGCGCGCGCAGGACCTGGTGCCGTTCCACGATGCGATCCTCGCCGGCGCCGAGGCGGTGATGATGGCCCACGTCCGCTATCCCGCGGTCGATGCCGATCCGGCGGGGTATTCGCGGCGCTGGATCGTCGACATCCTGCGCGGCGACCTCGCGTTCCGCGGCGCGGTGTTCAGCGACGACATCGGCATGGCGGCGGCCGAATCGGCCGGCGGCATCCGCGCCCGCATCGAGGCGCACCTCGATGCCGGCTGCGACTTCGTGCTGGTCTGCCAGCCCGCGCAGGCCGCCGAAGCGCTGGCCGCCGTCGCCCACCGTGCGCCGGCGTCGGCGGCCATGATCGCCGCCCTGCAGGGCCTGGTCGCGCAGGACTGGGACCGGCTGGTGGACAATCCGCAGCGCGATCGCTTCATCGCCGCCGTCGGCGCCCTTGACACCCCACCGACCGGAACCTCCGCATGACCGACCACCCGCTGTCCGAGGCGCTGGCCAAGGCCGACCTGATCCACGACCGCGCCACGCTGCTGGCCGCGATCACGCGCATGGGCGCCGAGATCGACCGCGACTACGCGGGCAAGCGGCCCATCTTCATGCCGGTGATGAACGGCGGCCTGATCGTCGGCGGGCACCTGGCGCTCGCGATCGCCACCGACATGGAGTTCGACTACTGCCACGCCACGCGCTACCGCAGCGGCATCGAAGGCCACAGCCTGATCTGGGCCAAGGCGCCGAAACTGTCGATGCGCGATCGCCACGTGCTGCTGGTCGACGACATCCTCGACGAGGGCTACACCCTCGCCGCGGTGATCAAGCACTGCTACGCGGAAGGCGCGGCCAGCGTGCGCATCGCGGTGCTCAGCCGCAAGGTGCACGACCGCTGCGTGCCGGGCCTGAAAGCCGACTACGTGGGCGTGGAACTGCCCGACCGCTGGGTGTTCGGCTTCGGCATGGACTACTACGAGCAGGGCCGCAACCTGCCGGGGATCTGGGCCCTGTGAGCGCGGATCTGCGCCCCGTGCTGGCTGTGATCGGCGGCACCAGCGTCTACGACCTGCCGCGCCTCGAGGAACGGCAGGAACGCATCGTTGACACGCCCTACGGCGCGCCGTCGGCGCCGGTCGTGCTGGGCCGCCTCATTGGCCAGCCCGTCGCCTTCCTCGCCCGCCACGGCAAGGGCCACGCGGTCGCCCCGCACCGGGTGAACTACCGCGCCAATGTCTGGGCCCTGCATGCGCTGGGCGCGCGCCGCGTGCTGGCCATCAACACCGTCGGCGGCATCACGCCGCGCATGGCGCCCGGCGTGCTGGCGATGCCCGACCAGGTCATCGACTACACCCACGGCCGCGCGGCGACGTACTGGGACACCGACGGCGAAGGCACCATGCGCCACGCCGAATTCGGCGAGCCGTATGGCGCGTCGATGCGCACCGCCGTGCGCGCCGCCGCCGCCGCTGCCGGCGTTGCGCTGGTCGAACCCGCCACCTACGGCGCCACCCAGGGCCCGCGTTTCGAATCGATCGCCGAAATCGCCCGCATGGCCACCGACGGCTGCGACCTGGTCGGCATGACCGGCATGCCCGAGGCCGCGCTGGCGCGGGAACTCGACCTCGACTACGCCTGCCTCGCCCCGGTCGCCAACTGGGCCGCCGGCTGCGACGCGCGTGGCACCGGCCTGCGGGACGTGCCGCCGATCACCCTCGACGAGGTGTTCGCAAACCTCAAGCGGGCGACGGCGCCGCTGGCTGGGATTGTCGCGGCACTGCTCGACGCGAGCACTCCATAGCGGCACCGAGCACGGTGGGTCCCGAATGGGTCCGACGCATGCCCTGCTCGCCATGGCGAGTTCATTAGGGGCAGCGAGCGCGCACCTTGTAGCGGCCGGAGCCGCTGTTTTGCTGCGATCGCCCATCGGCTCCGGGCGCGGCTTTCCTCGGGTGATGGGCATGGGTAGTCTAGCGAGCACGCCCTTGGCTGCCGGGGGCTCCGGGCGTGTCACGGTCGACGGCGGGTACTTCGTGTGAGCCTCGACGCAAGCAGCGAGGAAGCCAACCCGAGACCAATGACAGGTCGCGGCGTCCGAAAATGGAAAGGACATGACGATCCCGTTCTTCGAGAAGCCGATCCTCAACGCGCCGTATCAGTACCCCACGAGGCACTGGGAACTGGACGGCTCTGGACAGCCCACCCAGCGAATCCTCGACAGCCGCCGCCCGGCCGACTTCATCACCCCCATCCCGAAACCGCGCAAGCGCAAGGGCGGCGCCGGCGATCAAGGATCGTTGGTCTTCGACGAAGGCAAGGCACTGTCCACGTTGGACCAGCAGTACAGCCATACCGCCGTCATCAACGGCGTTCGCAAAGAAGTCGATGCCTGGCGCCAGCTACCCCAGTCACAGTGGCGGGTCACGCCGGAGACCGCGCGGCTGCTGAACCACTGGCGCAGCCATCCCTTTTCCAGCATCCGCCCGTTCTTCTGCCAGGTCGAGGCCGTCGAGACCGCGATCTGGCTGACCGAGGTCGCGCCCGAGTCGGGGAAATCGGGGCAACGCTTCCTCGATCACCTGCGACAAGCCAACGCCGACGCCAACCCCGACCTGATGCGCGTCGCGTTGAAGCTCGCCACCGGCGCCGGCAAGACCACCGTCATGGCCATGCTCATCGCCTGGCAGACGGTCAATGCCGTGCGTCATCCGGGCAGCCGGAAGTTCAGCCGCGGCTTCCTGATCGTGGCCCCCGGCCTGACCATCAAGGACCGCCTGCGCGTTCTCAATCCCAGCGATCCGGACAGCTACTACGCCAGCCGCGAACTGGTTCCCACCGACATGTTGGGTGAGGTTGAGCGCGCCAAGATGGTCATCACCAACTACCACGCCTTCAAGCTGCGCGAGCGCGTGGAGCTGTCCAAGGGTGGTCGCCTGCTTCTGCAAGGGCGCGGTGGCGACGCGCCGAATACCCAGGAAACCGAAGGCCAGATGCTCCAGCGCGTCATGCCCGAACTGATGGGCATGAAGAGCATCCTCGCGATCAACGACGAGGCGCATCACTGCTACCGCGAGAAGCCCGACGCCGCAGACGACGATGACCTGAAGGGCGACGACAAGCGCGAGGCCGAAGAGAACAACGAAGCCGCGCGCCTGTGGATCTCCGGCCTCGAAGCGGTCAATCGCAAGCTCGGCATTTCGCTCGTGATCGACTTGTCTGCCACGCCGTTCTTCCTGCGCGGCTCCGGCTACGCCGAAGGCACGCTGTTCCCGTGGACGATGAGCGATTTCTCGCTGATGGACGCCATCGAGTGCGGCATCGTCAAGCTCCCGCGCGTGCCCGTGGCCGACAACATCCCCGGCACCGAGATGCCGAAGTTCCGCGAACTGTGGAAGCACATCGGCCCGAAGATGCCGAAGAAGGGCCGCGGCAAGGCCAGCCAGCTCGACCCGCTCAGTATTCCCGTCGAACTGCAGACGGCACTGGAAGCGCTCTACGGCCACTACGCGAAGACCTTCGCGCTGTGGGAGCAGGCCAAGATCCGCGTACCGCCCTGCTTCATCGTGGTGTGCAACAACACGTCCACGTCCAAGCTCGTCTACGACTACATCTCCGGCTTCCACCAGGAGAACGAGGACGGCTCCACCACACTGCAGAACGGTCGCCTGCCGTTGTTCCAGAACTTCGACGAGCACGGCAACCCGATCCCGCGCCCGCGCACCCTGCTGATCGACTCCGAGCAACTCGAATCAGGCGAAGCCCTCGATGACAAGTTCCGCAGCATGGCGGCCGACGAGATCGACCGCTTCCGTCGCGAGATCATCGAACGCACGGGCGACGTGCGTGCCGCCGAAACCATCAGCGACCAGGATCTGCTGCGCGAGGTCATGAACACCGTCGGCAAGGAAGGCCGGCTCGGCGAATCCATCCGCTGTGTGGTCTCGGTCGCCATGCTCACCGAGGGCTGGGATGCCAACACGGTCACCCATGTGCTCGGTGTGCGCGCCTTCGGCACCCAGTTGCTGTGCGAACAGGTGATCGGCCGCGCGCTGCGTCGCCAGTCCTACGAGACCAACGAGGAAGGCCTGTTCAACGTCGAATACGCCGATGTGCTGGGCATTCCCTTCGACTTCACCGCCAAGCCCGTGGTCGCCCCGCCGCAGCCGCCGCGCGAGACGGTCCATGTGCGTGCGGTCCGGCCCGACCGCGACGCGCTGGAAATCCGCTTCCCGCGCGTCCAGGGATACCGTGTGGAGCTGCCCGAAGACCGGCTGACCGCCAGCTTCAACGAGGACTCGGTGCTCGAACTCACGCCCGAGATCGTCGGCCCCTCGATCACCCGCAACGCCGGCATCATCGGCGAAGCCGTCGACCTGAACCTCCAGCACCTCGGCGATCTGCGCCACTCGACCTTGCTGTTCCACCTGACGCAGCGCCTGCTCTACACCAAGTGGCGCGACCAGGGCGAGCAGCCCAAGCTCCATCTGTTCGGCCAGCTCAAGCGCATCACGAAGGAATGGCTGGACCACAGCCTCGTCTGCAAGGGCGGCACCTTCCCCGGCCAGCTCATGTACCAGGAACTGGCCGATCTCGCCTGCGAGCGCATCACCCGCGCCATCACCCAGGACGAGCTGAAAAAGGGCAGGCCGGTCAAGGTCATCCTCGACCCGTACAACCCCACCGGCTCAACCGCGCACGTCAGCTTCAACACCTCGCGGGCGAATCGCTGGGAGACCCTCGGCCCGCCGCCGCGCTGTCACGTCAACTGGGTGGTTCTCGACAGCGACTGGGAAGCGGAGTTCTGCCGCGTCGCCGAATCCCATCCGCGGGTGCTGGCCTACGTCAAGAACCACAACCTCGGCCTCGAAGTCCCGTATCGCTACGGCTCGGTCACCCGCCGCTACTTCCCCGACTTCATCGTCAAGATCGACGACGGCCGCGGCCCGGACGACCCGCTGCACCTCGTCGTGGAGGTGAAGGGCTACCGCCGCGAGGACGCCAAGGAGAAGAAGGCGACCATGGACACCTACTGGATTCCCGGCGCCAACAACCTCAAGACCCACGGCCGCTGGGCCTTCGCTGAGTTCACGGACGTCTACGAGATGCAGGAGGACTTCGCCGCCAAGGTCGAGGCCGCGTTCGACCAGATGCTGGCCGCCGTCTGTAACGGGGGCGGGCATGTGCATACACGTCCCGGCGACATGCATAGCAAAGCGCCGTAATCTATGCACGTCACCGCGAGTGCGGCTGGCCGTGTCACCGGAGCGGCCTTCCCTGCGCGAGCACGAGCGCGGCCGCTGCAGCCCCCATGCCTGTTGACTGCTGTTTCAGATGTCGGCGGGCGATGCCCCCATCATGGATGAATCCTGACGATGCCTGCACGGAAAACCCCGACACCTCCTCGCGTTGAAGCGATCAAGCACGACAAGTGCAGAGGCTACACGTCCGGCGTCGGCAGGGTGGTCCGCCGGCAGTGCAAGCAGCATGCAGAGGTTGACCCGGGCCGGTCTGCCGTGTATTTTTTCCGCCACATCCGCCCCGTGGCAGTACGCCCGCTCACCCATCCTGAGCGCTGGCCGACCCCGCGGGGCTTTCTTTTTCTGAGCCCGGAACGCGGGGACGCCTGTCTGAACAGGTGGGGCGAGCCATGAGCGCGCGCCGAATCGCGATCCTCATCGATGGCGGCTTTCTGCTGAAGCGGTTGCCGCGGCTGGTCAAGCCTGAATTCGTGGCTACGCCGGAAAAGATCGCGAGTTGCATCCCGCACCTTTGCCGGAATCACGTCAAGAAGCTCACCGGCTGCAGCAACCAAGACTGGATCCAGCACATCTATCGCATCTTCTACTATGACGCGATCCCCTATGGCGGAAAGGCGCATCATCCACTCAGCAACCGACCGATCGACTTCGCGAAGTCTGACGTGGCGGTGCAGCGGCTTGCGCTCTTCGATTGCCTGCGTCGCCAGCGAAAGGTGGCGTTGCGCCTGGGCAAGGTTAACCGCGACCACGACTGGGCCATCAAGCCCGATTTGACCAAGAAACTCCTGCGGCATCGCACGGCGCTTCAGGTGCTGCAGCGTGCGCAAGCAGTTGAGCCCACCGGGGCCAGTCCCGCTCACTTCACGCTGACGCTGTCCGCCGACGAGTTTGGCGAACTGAACAAGCTGCGGGCCAGTTGGGATGCGTTGGACGCCGCTTCGGTGTCGCTTGGGCTGCGTCAGAAGGGCGTCGACATGCGCATCGGAATTGACATCGCCGCGCTTGCACTCAAGAAGCAGGCGGACACTCTGGTGCTTGTGGCCGGTGACAGCGATTTCGTGCCGGCCGCCAAGCTGGCGCGCCGGGAGGGCATCGACTTCATCCTCGACCCGCTGTGGCAGCAAATCAACGCCGACCTATTCGAACACATCGACGGTCTGTACTCCGGATTCTCCAGGCCGAGGGAGTCCACCGGAGACGCGGCCGCTGGCGAGGGCGCCGCGGCGCCCGATCAAGAGCAGAACGATGGCACGTAAATCGAAGCCCAAGACCCCGCTCAGCGTCGAAGCCCTCAAACACGACGACGCGACGCGCAAGAACATCCCCACCGCCGAGTACCAGTCGGTGCTGGCGCAGGACGAGAAGTCGCCGGTGCGGGTGGCCTACGCGCGCCGCAACCGCGACCTCGACCCGCAGTTGGTCTGGCGCGGCAAGGACGAGCAGGACTGGTCCGACCTGGTCGTGCACGCGCCGCCGCTGTACATCCAGGAGAAGGTCCACCCCAAGGTGCTGATCGACGACCTGCGCCGGCAAAGCGAACAGCGCCGCGCGCAGGAAGCCCGCGCGCAGCAGGGCACGATGGTCGACCTGTTCGCCGACTTCAACGGCCTGCCCAGTGAGGCCGCGCGCACCGAGTTCTACCAGCACGACGCGCACTGGGCCAATCGCATGATCCTCGGTGATTCGCTGCAGGTGATGGCCAGCCTCGCCGAGCGCGAAGGCCTGCGCGGCAAGGTGCAGTGCATCTACTTCGATCCGCCCTACGGCATCAAGTTCAACAGCAACTTCCAGTGGTCGACCACCAGCCGCGACGTCAAGGACGGCAACGCCGAGCACATCACGCGCGAACCGGAGCAGGTGAAGGCTTTTCGCGATACCTGGCGCGATGGCATCCACTCCTACCTGACCTACCTGCGTGATCGGCTGACGGTGGCGCGGGATCTGCTGACGGAGTCGGGGTCGATCTTTGTGCAAATTGGGGATGAGAACGTTCATCGCGTACGTGCGCTTTTAGACGAAGTGTTCGGAGATGAGAGCGCCGTTACCGAGATCGTTGTAAAAAAGAAAGGTAGCCAGAAGTCATCTCTGCTCGATCCCGTAAACGACTTCATTCTTTGGTATTCGCGTTCGCCAAGGTCGAGCCACGCAACCAAGTTCAAAGCACTGTTCGAGGAACGCAGTATCGACTCTGACACAATTGACGAGTTCTCGCGCGCCGAACTACCTACAGGAGAGATCGTCAATTTGAAGAGTTACCATAGCGCTAGCGGCGAGCTCCTCGACTTTCGTGCTTTCCCGCGTCGCATCGAGCAGGAGTTCCCAGGGGCTCGACTCTTCAGGCCGTGGCCAATCACAAATGGCGGCGATCGTGCAAATCAGATGGACCCTGTCGAGTTCAGAGGAGTTTCCCTAAAGCCCCCGAAGGGTAACTGTTGGCGTCACACGTCGCGCCCTCAGAGTGACGGATTCAGCGGAATGCAACGAATCCTCTGTGCTGATCGTCTCGTACGTTCTCGGTCTGCCCTCGACTTCAAGCGATACCTTGACGACTTCCCGTTCAAGGCGGTCTCGAATTGGTGGGATGGCTTCGGGGGCGCCTCCGACCAGATTTACGTCGTGCAGACGAACGAGCGCATCGTCGAGCGGTGCATCCTGATGGCGACAGATCCCGGCGATCTCGTACTAGACCCCACTTGTGGCTCCGGCACGACCGCATACGTCGCGGAGCAGTGGGGACGCCGCTGGATCACCACCGACACTTCGCGAGTTGCGTTGGCACTGGCACGCGCCCGCATCATGGGTGCGCGCTATCCTTGGTACCTGCTTGCTGACAGTCCAGAAGGCCAGCTGAAGGAAGCGGAGATTACGCTCACGATGCCATCAACCATGCCAACGCGCAGTAGCGTTCGGCAGGGATTCGTATATAGACGATCGGCCTACGTCACGTCCGGGGTCATTGCCAACAACGCCGAGATCGACGTGATCTGGGACCGGTTCCAGCAGACGCTGGAGCCGCTACGCGAGTCGCTGAACAAGTCCCTGAACAAGACCTGGCAGGAATGGGAGATCCCGCGCGAGGCCGACCCCAAGTGGCCGGCCGCAGCCAGGCCGGCGCACGCCGACTGGTGGCAGCAGCGCATCGCCCGCCAGAAGGAGATCGACGCGTCCATCGCCGCCAAGGCGGAGTCGGAGTACCTCTACGACAAGCCCTACGAAGACAGGAAGAAGGTTCGCGTCGCCGGCCCCTTCACCGTCGAGAGCCTGTCCCCGCACCGCGTGCTCGGCGTCGACGAGAACGACGAGCTGATCGATGGCGCCGCCGACGGCCGGGGCGACTACGGCCCCGAGCGCAACTTCATTGCCATCATTCTCGACACGCTTAAGACCGCCGGCGTGCAGCAGGCGCACAAACAGGACAAGATCAACTTCACCGCGCTCACGCCCTGGCCGGGCGAACTGGTCTGCGCCGAAGGCCGCTACATTGAAGGTCACACCGAAAGGCGCGCCGCCGTCTTCATCGGCCCCGAGTTCGGTACCGTCGCCCGGCCCGACCTCGTCGACGCGGCCAAGGAAGCCGCCGAAGCCGGCTTCGACGTCCTCATCGCCTGCGCCTTCAATTACGACGCCCACGCCAGCGAATTCGCCAAACTCGGCCGCATCCCCGTGCTCAAGGCGCGCATGAACGCCGACCTGCACATGGCCGAAGACCTGAAGAACACCGGCAAGGGCAACCTGTTCGTCGTGTTCGGCGAACCCGACATCGAGATCCTCGACGCCGGCCCCGACGGCCAACCCGGCCAGTTGCGCGTCAAGGTCAACGGCGTCGACGTCTTCCACCCCAACACCGGCGAAGTTCGCAGCGACGGCCCCGACGGCATCGCCTGCTGGTTCGTCGACACCGACTACAACGAAGAATCCTTCTTCGTCCGCCACGCCTACTTCCTCGGCGCCAACGACCCCTACAAGGCCCTCAAGACCACCCTCAAGGCCGAAATCGACCCCGACGCCTGGGCCACCCTCAACAGTGCGATCTCCCGCCCCTTCGACAAGCCCACCTCCGGCCGCATCGCGGTCAAGGTGATCAATCACCTCGGCGATGAGGTGATGAAGGTGTTCAAGGTGCCGTGATGAGGGGCGAGGACTCAAACGCGCTGGAGCCGAAGTTCCTGGTGGAGAGCCGTCACGAGAGGCACGGCGGACGGACTCCGTGGGCGGAGTCTTCTTCGAGGCTGCTTGCATGTGCGTCAGTCGTCATCAGCCGCCGGCCCGGTCGTTGTGAGGGACATGCCCGATGAGTGAACCGGACTTCGACTGGACCCTGATCCGGTCATTCCTTGCGGTCATGGAGGCCGGAAGCCTGCTGGGGGCATCGAAGCGCCTGCACACCACCCAGCCGACCATCGGCAGGCACATCGCCCAGCTGGAGTCCCAATTGGGATGCGCGCTGTTCGAGCGGACGGGCCGCGGCCTGTCCCCGACTCGGGTGGCGCTCCGGATTGCCGAGGACGCCCAGAGAATGGCCGATGGCGCGCACGCCGTCGCCCGGGCCCTGTACAGCCTACGGGAGGACGTTTCCGGATCGGTGCGGATCAGTGCCAGCCAGACGATGGCCTACGTCGTCCTGCCGGAAATCGTCCAGCGCCTGCGGTCTGTGCATCCGCAGATCCACGTCGAGATCCAGTCGACCAACGCGGTGGCGAACCTGCTGCGGCGCGAGGCGGACATCGCCGTGCGGATGCTGGCTCCCGAGCAGGGCAGTGTGGTCGCGCGCAGGCTCGGGGTCTCCAAGGTCAGTGCGTATGCCTCCCGCGACTACTTCCAGCGTCGCGGCCAGCCGGTTCGTCCGGCGGAACTGCTGCAGCACGATCTGATCGGACTCATCGATGATGACGTACTGCTGCGCGGGTTCGCGGAGGGCGGCGTCATCGCGACTCGCGAAAACTTCCAGGTCAGAACCGACGACCAGCTGGTGGTGTGGCAACTGGTCCGCGCGGGCCTGGGAATCGGATTCCTCACCGACAGCATCGCGCAGAGGGACCCGTCCCTGGTCCGGGTGCTGCCCGAGGTGGGGCCGGTCATGCCGGTCTGGCTGGTCGTGCACAACGAGATCCGTGGCAATCCGGCGATCAGGGTGGTCTTCGATTTCCTCGCGTCGGAACTGGAACGCGAACTGGCCGCAGGCCGGGCGGCGGACGGGTGATGCGGGCCGTCGATGCGCCAGCCCCGTATAGCTGGCTTGCAGCTCTCGGGAATGGCAGCCGGGGGACGGCCGGATGAACATGGCCACTGGTTCCCCATGTGAGCAACGCAATGGCCCGTTCCCTTCCGCTTCCTGTGGCGGCACTGATCCTGCCGTGCGCAGCCTTGATGTCCGCCTGTGCGACCGCGCCGAAAGGCGTCCCGGGCAGCCTGATCGCGCCGGATGCGCAGCTCGATCGGGAGCGTGATCGCCCCCAGTCGTCCCGGGAGCAACGCATCGACCGCGCGGCAATCGCGCGTTCAAGGACGCTGCGGATCGAGCCTCCCGCTTTCGCAGACGGTGCGGACGCCGACCTTTCGCCTCGTGAGCGCGACGTGATCCTCGCGGGCGTGGGGCGTGCCCTTTGCATGCGCAGCGCCAGTTTCTTCGAGCTCGTCGCCGCTGACCAGCCTGCGGACATCGCGCTGAGGAGCGAGATTACCGGTGTTGGCGTGACCAACCGTGGCTCGGCGGTCGTCTCCCTGGTCACGGGGGTGCTCTCGCCAGTGCCGTTCACACCCCGCTGGCCGGCAGGCATGGGGGGCTTGAGCGTCGACGTGGTCGCCAGCACGGCGGACGGCTCCGATGTGCTCGCCCTGCGCTGGGCGCAGGGCGCCAACGCCTTCACCACCAATGCGACGCCATCGAGGATCGGTGACGCCTACGCCCTTTCCGACGTCCTCGGCCGCGACGTTCGCGGCCTGCTGCGCGACCACGGCAATGGTCGACGCCGCGAGCGAGTCGATCAGTCGACGCAGCGAAAGAGCGAGGCCAATTGCGTCGCCTCCTTCGGCAAGATCGACACCGGCGTGCGCCTGGCGCGTTTTGCGCTGCCGCTGACGCCCGAGTTCGTCGAGCCGGAAGCCGGTGCGAGTGCGGCCGAGCAGTCCAGCCGCCCGGACCGGTAGCAGGGTGTCGGAAGCGCGCGTCACCGCGCTTTCCCGACCTCGGTGTCGCGCTTCACTCAGGAGCCGCTCCCGTGCATCGGTCGTCCGCGCGATCGATCCGCCGGGAGCACTGGTTCGGCGGCACTGCTTGTCCACATCCTCACATCCTCACATCCTGCGCCGATCCACATCCTGCGTGTGAGGACGATGCGGCAGACGGCCGCCGCATCCTCATCCTCGGACGGCGTCACGCAGTGCTGTCGCCGCTGTCTTGCGCGATTCGGCGCGAGGATAGGCGACGCCTCCGCCTCCGTCACCGATCGGCGATGCCAGGTCGAGCACGAGCCGGCCCACGACCCGGCCCGATTCGATCAGGCGATGCGCCTCGACCGCCTCATCCAGCCTGAACACGGTCTGCACGCGTGGTGAGATGCGGCCGTCCTCGAGCAGGCCGAACAGCGTGGTGAGGTCGTCCCGGAAATCGTCCGGACGCCGGACCCGACGCTGCACGATGTCGTAGAAGCTGATCCGCCGCGAGGTGCCCGGCCGGGAGGCCAGCCACTTGATCCGCAGGAAGTCGAAGGCGAAACCCAGCCGCGCCATCAGGCCCGGCTGCTGCCTGCCGTTCCTGCGGGCGTCGCGGAATGGCGCGCTGAAGCCCAGCACCACGAGCCTGCCGTCCGGTGCGAGCCGCGACGTGACGGAAGAGAGCGCCTCGCCTCTGGCGGCGTCGATGATTACCCTGAAGCCCTTGCGCTCGCGCGCAAGCCGGTCCAGTTTCCCTGCTGAATCGGGTTCGTCATAGGCAACGAATGCCGCGCCCAGGCCGTTCACGATCCGCTCGCGCCGGGCCGATGCGACGCCGACCGCCGGCAGGCCGAAGGCCCGACAGAGGTCGAGCGCGGCCATGCCCACGGCGCCGGTGGCTCCGTAGACCAGGACCTGGTCGCCCCGCTTGGCCTCGGCTTCGCGGAAGAGGGCCTGATGTGCGGTCAGATAGCTCAGGACCAGCGGTTCCGCCCGCGTCGCGTCGAGCCGTTGCGGCACGGCAACCAGCGTGGCGGCCGGTCGCACCAGGTGGGTCGTGTTGCCGCCGGTCTGGATGAGATCGGCGACGCGGTCGCCGACGCGCCATCGGGCCACGCCCGGGCCCACACTGTCGATGCGGCCGATGAAGTCGTAGCCCGGAGTCAGGGGCAGGCGGAGCTTGAGCACCGGATAGAGATTGCGGCGGATGAGCGTGTCGGTGAAGGCAAGGCTCGACGCCTCGACCCGGACCCGCACCTCGCCCGGGCCCGGCTCCGGCGGCGCTTCGTCGTCCACCAGCCGGATGACTTCCGGGGCACCGAAGGCCCGCAGTTCCAGTCGTCTCACGCCCGTGCCCCTTGCCCTCAAGCGGGCCGCTCCAGCGCGCGCCGCACGAACAGCACACCGAGGGCCATGAACCAGAGCTGGATCCCCGTCGTGGAAACCACGATCGAGACCGGCGGCGCGATCCCGAACAGTTCGAGACCGGGCAGGGCCACGAGCACTCCGGCGAACAGCCCCGTCACTCCCGCCCACGCCGGCAGCCGCCGGTCGCGCAGGATCACGAGGCTGGCGGCGACGGCCCAGATCGCGGCGAAGGCGGCGACGCCCAGTGACTCCCCGATGGCGCCGCCCCATGCATTGATGGCGGACTGCATGGTCTCGATCGCGGCGCGGCCTTCCGCGGACAGGCTGGGGTCGGCGTGGGCCTCGGCCAGGGCCGCGCTCCCCGTCAGCCAGCGCACGATGCCAATCGTCCGTGCGAGCGCGGAGGCCGCCGCCGCGCCGATGGCGATGAGCGCCAGCGCGCCGAGCGGGCCGGGACGCGCCGCCAGGCGAACGGTCAGGACCCCGGACACCAGGAAGAGCAGCGAGTAGCCGAGATACAGCCCATAACCCAGCCGCACGCTGTCAAGCTGCTCGCGCAGCAGCGGCAACATCTGCGCCGGCCGAAAGTCGAGGCTGTCCGGCCATTGGATCGCGCCCCCCAGCACGGCCATCGGCGCGAAGATGCCCAGTCCCTGCAGGAGCAGGATGCCTCCGGCCGCCAACAGAAGACTGCGGGGAATCGTCCGGTCGCTGCCGGGAATCTCGGGTGGTGCCATGGACGTGCTCCGATCGGTGGGTCTGGGATGGGAACGGGGTGCCACGGTCGTTGGAGTCGGCCTGCCGTGGGTCGTTGATCCTTGGCCGGCCGGCCGATCGAGCCGGGTTCGGCACGGTGCGCGGGCCGATCCGAACGCCGATCCGCCTGGATGATGGCGGCGCGCGGCCCGCGGGTGGGGGAGTCGTGGCCGGAACCAGTTCGGCGGCCGTGCTGTCGCCGAGCCAGCCCGCGACCGTTCCGCAGGGCGGCGAAGTGCCTGCGTGCTGGCTCGGCAGGTGCGATGCCTGCCGCGATGAAGTGGGGCGGCACGACGTTTCTCAGTGGGATGCCACGCCCTCGCCCCAGCGACGGGCGCCCGCCTGGTCGAGAAACTCGCCGATCCGCCGCTCCAGGTCCGTGAAGTGAGGGTTGAACGTCGCCCGGGCGCCGGCCACGCCGGCAGGCGGCGTCTGGCCTCCGGCGCCGTACCAGACCTGCTCCGCCCGCCGGCAGGACTGCACGTCGTCCTCCGGGCGGAAGGGCGCGCTACCGCAGTTGCGGTAGGTGCCCAGGACCCCGTAGTGCGGGTTTTGCGGTGAGATGTGGACCGCGAGGTGCGAGAGTCCGATCACCCTGAACGGGTCATGGGCGGCGGGGAGCCAGATCACGCGGTCGCCGGGGTTCCGTTCGCCCCGGTCGGAGTGATAGTTGACGAGCACGCTTCGGGGATCGCGGGCGTTCGCATCGAAGAAACGCCGGTTCTTGGCGACGTCGATCACCTCGTCGTCCTCGCTCTGGACGACCAGCCAGGGCGTCCGTACCGCACCCTGCCGCCTGACGCGGGAATCCATGCTGTCGATCAGCGCCATGGTGGAGGCGATGCCGCGCGTCGGCATTGCCTCGTACCGCGCGAACTCTTCGCGCGGATCGACGTCTAGCCACGGACGGAATACAGCGAGCCATCGTGCCTGGCGCGCAAGAAGGGAGGAGTTGATCCGGTAGGCTGGCGACAGGCCGATTACCGCATCGACGTCGTCGGGCGCGTCGGCGGCCACGCTGAGCGCGAGGACGGCGCCGAGGGAGAAGCCCGCGACCACCACGAAGTTGCTCTCGCGTCCGGCCTGCGCTACGGCGGCCTCGACGTGATCGAGCCAGTCGTTGTGGTCGACCACCATCAGGTCCGCCGGCCGCGTACCGTGTCCTGGCAGCAACAGTACGCGCGACTCCAGGCACTGCCGAGAAAGCGACACCGCAAGGTCGCGCATGGCGAACGCAGTGTCGGACAGTCCGTGGACGAGGATCGCGATGCCGCGGGGCGCGCCGGAGGCGCATCCCTGGCTCGGCCGTATCCGGAAGGGCGCCACCAGGCTCAGTTCGATCGCCGCCTTCGTTGGATCGAAGGGCACCCGATGGTTGCGCAGCTCATCCGTGATGCCGGCGACGTAGGCGTCGAAATCGGCGGCGGGCGCCAGCGCCGACGGGTCGCTCCAGCCGGTGCTCACGAGTTCCGACGATGGCGCCGTAGTCCGCGTGGTGGCGCAGCCGAACAGCAAGGTGAGCAGGACGGCCCCGAGGGCGATTGCAGGCATCGAAAGACGCTTGGACCTTGGACGATCGTAGGACACGGGCCGCTCCCGGAAGAATCAAAGGAGCCCAGAATGTTGCCGATGGCCGAAACAGGACAAGCCTCGAAAGTGCATGCCTGCCTTGCAGGTTTGCCCGAGGTCCCGGAGGCGCCGCCCTCGCGCACGCCGCCGCGAGGGCTGCGACCGGGCGCTCGTGACGGTCAGGCCCCTCATCGCGCCGGAGCCCGAAGCGGCGCCGGACGCCCTCTGCAGCAGTTCGTTGCCGCACTGATTCCCGGCGGCCGAGTCGGTCCGGCCGGTGCCTCGGGTCAGTACCGCCGCAAGGCCGCCACCAGAACGCCCTGAATGGCCACCTGCTCCGGCCGGTAGCGCTGCGGGACATAGGCGGGGTTCTCGGCGTGCAGGACGACCTCGCCGGGGGTCTGCTCGATGCGCTTCAAGGTCGCCGCTTCGCCATCGATCAGGGCGACCACGGTCTCGCCGTTGCGGGCGTGCTGGCGCTGCTCGACCACCACCACGTCGCCGTCGAGGATGCCGGCGTCGCGCATCGAATCGCCTTTCACGCGCAAGGCATAGCAGGGGCCGGGCACGCGCAGCCAGGCGGGCAGGGCGACGAGCTCGTCGCGGATCAATGCCTCGATCGGGCGGCCGGCCGCGATGGCGCCGAGCATCGGCACGGCGCCTTCGGCGTCGTTGGCGGCGTCCATGAGGCGCACGCCGCGCTGCTTGCCGTTCATGGCCTCGACCAGGCCGGCTTCGACCAGGGCCACGACCTGCTTGTGCAGGGAGCCGCGCGAGGCGAGCCCGAGGTCCTTGCAGATCTCGCCCAGCGAGGGCGCGCGGTCGCCGCGGGCGCGGCGCTCGCGCAGGTAGATCAGGAGGTCGTGCTGGCGGCGGGTGAGCGGGGGCAGTCGCTCGGCGCCAGCCAGCGGGGCGGTGGCGCGGGAGCGCGCGGGCGCCGGCGTTGCCACCGCGGCGGGCGCGCTGACGCCACGCAGTGCCGGCGCCGCAGTCGGTGCAGGTTGCGCCGCTGATGCCTCCGCCGGGGAAGGTTTCGGGGTCGACGCGGGGAGGGAAGGCGGCAGCATGCGGGCCACCGCCAGCGGCGGGGCGGGTGGCGTGGTGCTCTCCGTTCTCCTTTCGACAATCGACCGGGGCGCAGGTGCTGGCTCGGCCGAGGCGATCGCCTGGGGCGGTTCGGCCTTGACGAGCGGCGCCGCAGAGGCCGGAGAACGATCGGAAACCGTATATTCTTCATCAGCTTGTGGGTCAATCCTCGACGCCGTCTCCGGCGCGGGTGCCGGCGCAGGCGCGCCCACGGACCACAGGTCCAGCTGCCGTTCGTCGGGCCCGGCGGCCTTGGCGCGGCCGCGTGTTTTCTTGCCGTCTTGTTTGTTCTCCATTGGTTTCGTAGCCTCTGGGCAGAACCGGACGGGAACATGCTATGCCCAAGCTGTCCACCATGCCAGTAGCGACCCGTCAGAAAACGCCAGAAAAACCGATGGAGGACTTCGCCGGCGCGCTGTGCCGCAAGCACGGCGGCCGCATCACGGGGCAGCTGTCGCTGCCGGCGCGGGAGGGCCGCCATGCGGATTTCCCGGCCGAACTCGACCCCGCGCTGCGCACGGCGCTGGAGCGACGAGGCATTTTCCGCCTGTACTCCCACCAGCGCGAGGCCTGGGATGCGGTGCACGACGGCCACGACGTGGTGGTGGTGACGCCCACCGCCTCGGGCAAGACGCTCTGCTACAACCTGCCGGTGCTGCACGCCGCGCGCACCCAGCAGGCGAAGGCGCTCTATCTGTTCCCCACCAAGGCGCTGGCCCAGGACCAGGTGGCCGAGCTCAACGAGCTCAACCGCGCGGGCGAACTGGGCATCCGTGCCTACACCTTCGACGGCGACACCCCGGGCGACGCGCGCAAGGCGGTGCGCACCCGCGGCGACATCGTGGTCACCAACCCGGACATGCTGCACCAGGCGATCCTGCCCCACCACACCAAGTGGGCGCAGTTCTTCGAGAGCCTGCGCTGGGTGGTGATCGACGAGGTGCACAACTACCGCGGGGTGTTCGGCTCCCACGTGGCCAACGTGATCCGGCGGCTGCGGCGGATCTGCGCCTTTTACGGCGTAAGCCCGCGCTTCGTGCTGTGCTCGGCGACGATCGGCAACCCCAAGGAGCACGCCGAAGCGCTGCTCGGCGGCCCGGTCCACGCCATCACCGAGAGCGGGGCGCCGACCGGGGCCAAGCACCTGCTGTTGTGGAACCCGCCGGTCATCAACCCCGACCTCGGCATCCGCGCCTCCAACCGCTCGCAGACCACGCGCGTCGCGCGGGCCGCCATCCGGGCCGGCTACAAGACCATCGTCTTCGCGCAGTCGCGGCTGATGGTCGAGGTGCTGACCAAGTACCTCAAGGACGTGTTCGACCACGACCCGCGGCGCCCGGCGCGGATCCACGCCTACCGCGGCGGCTACCTGCCGGAGGAGCGCCGGGCCACCGAGCGCAAGCTGCGCGCGGGAGAGATCGATTGCGTGGTGAGCACTTCGGCGCTGGAACTCGGGGTCGACATCGGCTCGCTCGATGTCTGCATCCTCAATGGCTACCCCGGCTCGGTGGCGGCGACCTGGCAGCGGCTGGGCCGCGCGGGGCGCCGCAAGCAGGCGGCGCTGGGCGTGCTGGTGGCCAGTTCCGACCCGCTCGACCAGTACGTCGTGCGACACCCGGAGTTCTTCTTCGACGCCAGCCCCGAGCACGCGCGGATCGCGCCCGACCAGCTGCTGATCCTGCTCGACCACGTGCGTTGCGCGGCCTTCGAACTGCCGTTCCGCGACGGCGACCGCTTCGGCCACGCCGATCCGCGGGCGCTGCTGGAGTTCCTCGCCGAGCAGGGCGTGCTGCACGGCGACGCCGGCCAGTGGCACTGGATCGCCGACGCCTATCCGGCCAACGCGGTCTCGCTGCGCTCGGTCGCCGACGGCAACTTCGTGGTGGTCGACCGCACCGACGGCCAGCAGGCCATCATCGCCGAAGTCGACTATTCGGCCGCCGCGGAGACCCTGTACGAGGGCGCGATCTACATGGTGCAGAGCCGGCCCTGGCAGGTCGAGAAGCTCGACTGGGTGGGGCGCAAGGCCTACGTGACCCGCACCAACGTCGACTACTACACCGATGCGATCGAGTACCAGAAGCTCAAGGTGCTGGAGCGCTTCGACGGCGAACGCGGCGCCGCATCGGACGCCGGCCACGGCGAGGTGCACCTGGTCCGTCGCGTGACCGGCTACAAGAAGATCCGCTACTACACGCACGAGAACATCGGCTACGGGCCGGTGAACCTGCCCGACCGCGAGATGCACACCTCCGCCCTGTGGTGGCAGGTCGATGAAGCCGCGCTGGACCGCGCCTTCGACAGCCGCTGGGCGGCGCTCGACGGTTTCCTCGGCGCCGCCTACGCACTGCACACGGTGGCGGTGCTGGCCGCGATGGCGGAACCACGCGACCTCGGCAAGGCGGTGGGCTCGGGCGCGGGCGAATGGAACGCGGTGGTCGATGCGCGCGGACGCGGCCAGTTGCGCGATGCCAGCGACCGCGAGATCCAGCCGGAGATGCTGGCGCGCTTCGCACCGACCGTGTTCCTGTACGACAACTACCCCGGCGGCACCGGCTTCTCCGAGCCGCTGTTCGGCCAGCGCCGGCACCTGGTCGCCGCCGCGCGCGACCTGGTCTCGCGCTGCGACTGCACGCACGGCTGCCCGGCCTGCATCGGGCCGGTGCTGGGCTCGGACGAGACGAACGCCCGCGCGCCCAAGGCGCTGGCGCTGCGCGTGCTGGCCCTGTTCGACGGCACGGCGCTCGACGACGGCGATGCGGTGCCGGTCGCGCGGCCCGATCCGGCCGTGCTCGCGCGCGAGAGCGAGGCGCGGTTGCGGGAACTCGCCGTCGATGGCTGAACCGCGCAGCGGCGCCGACCTGCACGACCGCCTCGGCGCTCTGCTGCGCCAGCGGGGCAGCGTGGTCGCGACGCCGCCGTCGCCCGGAACCACCGCGCCGATGCCGGCGGCCAGCGTTGCCGACCGGGTGGCGGACGCCGTCCCCGCCGACGACTGGGCCGCGCGCATCGAATCGCTGCGCCAGGCGCAGCGCGTGCGCGAGGCGCGCCGGTACCGCGCCGAACGCGCACTGCCCGGCACCGAGGTCGCGCCCGGCGTGCGCTGCATCGGGTTCCGCGCGCCGCTGCCGCCCTGCGCGCGCGATGCTGTGCCGTGGGAGGCGGGGGAGGGCGCCGCGGGGCCGCTGGTCTACCTCGACACCGAGACCACCGGACTGGCCGGCGGCACCGGCACGCTGGTGTTCCTGCTCGGTCTGGCCTGGCATGACGGCGACGCACTCGCCGTGCAGCAGTGGCTGCTGGTCTCGCCGGGCGCGGAAGAACGCCTGTACCGCGCGGTGATGGAGCGCCTGCCGGAAAACCCGCATTGGGTGTCCTTCAACGGCAAGGCCTTCGACCTGCCGCTGCTCGCGACGCGGCTGCGCCTGGCGCGCCTGCGCGATCCCTTCGCCGGCCGCGCGCACTGGGACCTGCTGCACCCGCTGCGGCGCGCCTTCGACTCGCGCTGGCCGGACTGCCGGCTGCAGACCGCCGAACGCCGCCTGCTGGGCATCGAGCGCGTCGACGACCTGCCGGGGGCGTTCGCGCCGCAGGCCTGGACCGCCTTCCTGCGCCACGGCGAGACCGCGATGCTGGGCGAGGCGATCCGCCACAACCGCGACGACGTGGTCGCACTGGCGCGGCTGCTGCCCGCGCTGCGGGCGGTGTACGCGGACCCGTCGCGCTTCGACGCCGATGCGGCCTCGATCGGGCGACGCCTCGCGCAGGCGGGCCGCGCCGACGCCGCCCGCCGCGCGCTGGAAGGTGCTCTGCACGACGCCGGCGCGCGCCGCGCGCTGGCCCGGATCTGCGCCCGCCAGCGCCGCTGGGCCGAGGTCGAAGCCCTGCTCGCGCCGCTGGCCGACGCAGCGCGCCCCTGCGTACAGGCGCTCGAGCGCCTGGCCAAGATCGCCGAGCACGTGCACCACGACCGGGCGCGCGCCCGCGCGCTCACCGAGCGCCTCGTCGCCCTCGCACCCACCGAACCGCGCCACCGCAACCGCCTCGCGCGCCTGTCCCGGCCCGGTGCCTGATCGCGCACTCCGCGCGCGAGGCGTCGATTCCCTGCTCCGGGCTGATCGCCGGCGACCGCGCGTCCGGCGCCCGGCGCGAGGATCGGGTGTTGCGGTCGCGCGCAAGCGCGCTCCTGCTGGCGTGCGCGGCATGTAGGAGCCCGCATGCGGGCGACCGCAGGACAGGCGCCCAGCGCAAGGGTCGGTGGTCGCGGTCGCGCCCCGGCGCGCCCATGCCGAGGTCGGGACCGCGGGGGCGGCCGAAACGCCGGCGGCGCGAATCCGCTCAGCGCCAGAACGCGATGCGATACGGCTGCGGCAGTTCGTCGCGCCGTGCGTCGCGTTCGACCGTGGGTCGGCCGACCTCGAGCACGTGGCGGCCCGGTGCCAGGCCGCGCACGTCGATCATCACCGCGAAGCCGCGCATCCCGTCGGCCGCAGTGTGGAACGAGAACTCGATGTCTTCGAGCGGCGCGCCATCGAGCCGCAATGGGTGCATCCGCGCGATGCAGTCCAGCAGGCGCGCGCGGCGCGCGAACTCGGCCTCGGCCTTGGCGTCGTCGTCCGCCGCGGCGTCCGGGCAGTCGCGCCCGATCGCCTCGTTGTGGCGCTCCGCGTCGTAGGGGATGACCAGCCGCAGCCACGGCCCGCGCACCACGCTCGACGGCAGGTAGGGCGCGTTCAGTCCCGACAGTCCCGGTTGGCGCAGGTCGGCGTAATGCACCGCGCGCAGGTCGCGGGCGTCGCCGGCCCGGTCCTCGGGCACCCAGTCCCAGTCGGCCAGCCGCACGTCGGCGGCCCGCATCAGCGGCCCCACGGTCGCCAGCGCCATCACGGCGAACATCGCCAGCCACACCAGCACGGTGGCCCGCTTCTCGCCCACGTTGCTGCCGAGCAGGGTGATCAGCACGTTGCCGCTGCGCCCGAAACCGATCCAGGAGTAGGCCCGCATGGTGCGCTCGATCCAGCGCCCGAGGCCGCTCGACCGGTCGAGCTGGTCACCGCGGTACTTGTCGATGCCCGCCGCGATGAAGAACGGCAACAGCACCACGGCCAGCAGCCCCATGAAGATGTAGAAGAACGCCAGCGTGCCGAACGCCGATCCCACCGCCACGCCGACCGCGTAGAGCACGATGACCGTCAGCGCCGGCGGGATGATGCCGATCGCCAGCGCCACGCCGATCGCG
This sequence comes from Proteobacteria bacterium UBA4656, assembly GCA_002405525.1. GTDB lineage: Bacteria > Pseudomonadota > Gammaproteobacteria > Xanthomonadales > Ahniellaceae > UBA4656. The sequence continues at coordinate 27,981 of DHLY01000037.1, read as the reverse complement.
AACACCACGGTGGACAGGTTGTCCGCGCGCTCGATGACGTCGTCCATGTTCGCGACCCGGGCCTTCGCCACCTCGACCTGGATCGGCCCGGCCTTGATCCGGTCCCAGCGGATGCCGCCCGGGAACACCGAGTTCATCCCCACCAGCGCGATCCAGCGCGCGCGCAGCAGCAGGTGCACGGCGAAGGTCACGGCCAGGGTGATCACCGCGCCCTTGCCGTAGACGTTCATCATGCCCAGGAAGGCCGCCCATTCGACGCCGAGCCGCGGCTCGAACCAGGCCACCAGCAGGTCGATCTCGCCGCTCAACTGGAACAGCGCGAACACGCTGGCGCCCGAGATCAGCAGTTCCATGTCCCATGTCGGCGTGGTCCGGCGCGGGATGGCGTGCGGCTCCGCGAGGGCGGTGGCATCCGCGGCCGGCGGGGGTGCGACAGGAGGGTCGGTCATCGGGTCGGCATCGCGCGGTCGTGGCCTCGAATATCGCCGATGTGGGCACGCCGTTCCAGCGCGCCGGGCGTCGATCCTCGACCTTCGGCGCGGTTGGTCGCGCCACCCTCGCGGTGTAGCATCCGGACGGTCCGCAGGGAGTCGTCCACGATGGCGAAATCGAACCCCAACGAGGCCTGGCTGGCCGGCTGGCAGTCCCTGCAGCAGCAGTTCGCGCGCGCATGGAAGGACGCCTCGGGCGCCGCCGGCGCGACGCCACCGGTCCACGAGGGCTTCGAGATGTGGGCCCGGCTCGCCGGCGGCGGCGATTCCGGCAACGAGGCGGTCGACCGCATGGTCGCCGGCGCGCGGCAGATGGTGCAGATGATGCAGGCGGGACTGTCGGCGGCGGCCGGCAAGGCCGTGCCCTCGGGTGGCGACTGGGCGGCGGCGATCTCGTCCGCCCTCGGCGGACTCGGCCCGCAGGACAACCCGATGCGCGACGCCCTGCGCCAGGCGATGGGCGAGGGCGCACGGGGTTTCGAGCATCTTTTCGCCGACTTCGCCGCTGCAGCGGCGCCGTTCCGGCAGGACTTCCAGTCGCTGATGCAACTGCCGGCCTTCGGCTACGCGCGCGAGTCGCAGGAACGCCAGCAGCGCTTCGCGCTGGCGCTCGACGACTATCGCGCGCGACTCGACGCCTACAACCAGCTGATGCTCGACGCCAGCCGCCGCGCGCTGGAGAAGGTCGAGGCCAAACTCGCCGCGCACAGCGAACCCGGGCGCCAGTTGAAGTCCTTTCGCGCGCTCTACGACCTGTGGATCGACGCCGCGGAGGAAGGGTACGCCGAGGTCGCGCTGTCGCCGGCGTTCCGCGCCGCCTATGGCGCGCTGGTCAATGCACAGATGGCGGTGCGCCGCCACGTGCAGCAGGAAGTCGAGCGCGGCGGCGCCGCGCTCGGCATGCCGACGCGTGGAGAACTCGATGCCGTTCACCGCAAGCTCGCAGAGATGAAGCGCCGGCTGGCGGAACTCGAGCATGCGGCGGCGCTGGCCAACGTGCGCGCGGGATCCGCCGCGCCGCCCGACGACGAGGTCGCGCCCGCCGCCGCGCTCGCGAAGCTGCCGGAGCCCGCGAAGGCGTCGCGCAAGCGGCCGCCACCGAAAACCGCGCCGAAGCCAGCGCCGCGCGCCGCCGTCGCGCCCGCGCCGGTCGCGGCGCCCGCGCGTGCGCGGAAAGCCGCCGCCCCGGCCGCGCCGAAGCCGGCCAAGGCTGCGGCCTCGCGCGCCACCCGCCCGCGTCTGCGCGCGGTCGGCGGCAGCGCCGGCGCGGCAGCCGCATCGCCTGCGCGCGCGGCCAAGGCCGCGGCGTCCGGCGGCAGTTTCGCCGAGCGCCTCGCGGCCCTGCGAAAGACCGCGAAACCGGGCAAGGGAGGTCGCTGAGCCATGTTCGGTCCGCTGCAGTTCACCCCCGCGGAAGCCCTGCGCGAGGTCGCCGCGCTCGGCGAGAAGATCGCGCGCGGCGCGAAGACCCTGCGCGAGGTCGAGGACGTCACCTACGGCGCGACGCCGCGCGAGGCGGTCTGGCGCGACGGCAAGGTCGTTCTGTACCGATTCAAGGGCGAGCGTGCGCCGAGCGCCACGGTGCCGCTGCTGATCGTCTACGCTCTGGTCAACCGGCCCTACATGGTCGACCTGCAGCACGACCGGTCGATCGTGCGCGGCCTGCTCGACAAGGGCGAGGACGTGTACCTGATCGATTGGGGCTATCCCGACCCGTCGGACCGCTTCACCACCCTCGACGACTACATCAACGGCACCATCCGTCGCTGCGTCGAGGTGGTGGCGAAGCGCCACGGATTGGGCGCGATCAACCTGCTCGGCATCTGCCAGGGTGGCGCGTTCTCGCTGTGCTACACCGCGCTGCACCCGAAGACGGTGCGCAACCTCGTCACCATGGTCACGCCGGTCGACTTCCACACGCCGGACAACATGCTCTCGCACTGGACGCAGGACATGGACGTCGACCTGATGGTCGACACGCTGGGCAACGTGCCCGGCGACCTGATGAACTGGTGCTACCTCACGCTCAAGCCGTTCCGGCTCAACTTCCAGAAGTACGTCGGCCTGGTCGACATCCTCGACAGCAAGGAGGAGGTCGAGAACTTCCTGCGCATGGAGAAGTGGATCTTCGACTCGCCCGACCAGGCCGGCGAGGCCTTCCGCCAGTTCATCAAGGACTTCTACCAGGGCAACAAGCTGGTGCGCGGCGGGCTCGAGATCGGCGGCCGCGTGGTGGACCTGAAGGCCATCCGGCAGCCCGTGCTCAACATCTTCGCCGAGCAGGACCACCTCGTGCCGCCGGCGGCCTCGCGCGCGCTCTCCGGCGTGGTCGGCACGAAGGACTACACCGAGATCGCCTTCAAGGGCGGGCACATCGGGATCTACGTCTCGGGGCGCTCGCAGCGCGAGG
>DHLY01000037.1:22171-24849 GCA_002405525.1 Proteobacteria bacterium UBA4656 | reverse complement strand
TGCGCGACTACGACGAGGCGATCGACTGGTACCGGCGCGCGCTCGACTCCCGCCTGGTCGAGGACCGCGAGGTGCCGGAGCAGGGCAAGCGCTGGGTGGTGGTCGCGCCCGCCGACGACGGCGCCGGCTGCGCCCTCCTGCTGGCGCGGGCGTCGAGCCCCGAACAGGCGCGTTTCGTCGGCGACCAGTCCGGCGGCCGCGTGTTCCTGTTCCTGCGCACGGACGACTTCGCGCGCGACGAGGCGCGCCTGCGCGTGGCCGGCGCGCGCTTCGTGTGCGAGCCGCGCGACGAGCCCTACGGCCGCGTTGCGGTGTTCGAGGACCTGTACGGCAACCGCTGGGACCTGCTGGGGCCGCCTGCGGGGCAGTGACCCCCGGCACGGGCGCCGGCGCCAACGGGGCACCACACTGGCGCATGGCGAGCGCGAATCCGGCCGGCTACTCCGGCACCCCGCTGGTCAAGAAACTCGGCATCGGCCCCGGTTGCCGCGTGCTGCTGGGTGCGCCGGAAGGCAACGTCGACCTGCTCGGACCGCTGCCGGCCGGTGTCTCGATCGCCGCGCGCGCCAGTTCGCGCATCGATCTCGCGCAGGTGTTCGTCACCCGCCGGGAGGATCTCGCGCGGCGCCTGGTCGCGCTGCGCACCGCGCTGCCGCCGCAGGCCGCGGTTTGGGTCTCGTGGCCGAAGAAGGCGTCCGGCGTTGCGAGCACGTTCAGCGAGGACGTGGTGCGCGAGGTGGCGCTGCCGCTGGGTTTCGTCGACGTCAAGGTGTGCGCGGTCGACGCCGTGTGGTCGGGTCTCAAGCTGGTCGTGCGCCGCGCGCTGCGACCGGCCTGACGCGGGCTCAGAAGCCCAGTTCGTCGAACGACGTGATCGCGCGGTGCCGGGCGTGCGGCGCGGGCGTGCCGTCGCGGCGCACCCAGGCGGTGGCCAGCCCGGCCTCGGCGGCGGCGTCGAGTTCGGCGTCGATGTCGGACAGGAAGAGCACCTCGCGCCCGGGCGTGCCGATCGCATCCAGGATGCGGCGATAGGACGCTGCCTCGCGCTTGGGGCCGGTGGTCGTGTCGAAGTAGTCTGACAGCAGCGGCAGCAGGTCGCCGTCCTGGGTATGCCCGAAGTAGAGCTTCTGCGCCGGCACCGAGCCCGAGGAGTACACGTACACCGGAATCCCGGCCGCGTGCCAGCGGCGCAGCGCCGCGGTCGCGTCGGGATACATGTGGGCCACGAAATGCCGCCCGTCGTAGCCGTCGAACCAGACCATGCCCTGCAGCGCCTTCAGCGGCGTGGCCTTGCGGTCCTCGTCGATCCAGCGCTGCAGCAGGGCGACGATTGCCGCGTCCTCGGCGCCGGCGATGCCGCCCTCGCGCGCGGCATCCGCCAGCAGGCTGCGCACCTCCGGACGGGTTCCGTGCGCGGCGACGAAGGCCGGCAGGCGCTCGCGGGCGTAGGGGAACAACACGTCCTTGACGAACGAGATCGAACTCGTCGTGCCCTCGATGTCGGTGAGCACCACGCGCGGGCGCGCGAAGCCGGCCATGCTCAGTTCGCCAGGCGCGGGAAGCGCTGCGCGATGTCGCTGCCGGTGAAGTCCGCGACCCATCCCGCCGGGTTGGTGAAGATGCGGATCGCGACGAAGTTCGGGTTGGGACCCATGTCGAACCAGTGGCGCGTGTTGTCCGGCACGCCGATGAGGTCCCCCCTGGTGCACAGCACCTCGTAGACCTTGTCCTCGAGGTGCAGGCTGAACAGGCCTTCGCCGGCGACGAAGAAGCGCACTTCGTCCTCGCTGTGGCGATGCTCGTTGAGGAACTTCTGCCGCAGTTCGGCCTTCTGCGGATGGTCGGGGTTGAGGCTGATCACGTCCACCGCCTTGTAGCCCTTCTCCGCCATCAGGCGCTCGATGTCGGCCTTGTAGGCGGCGAGCACCTTCTCCGGCGGGTCGCCGGGGACCACCGGTTCGGCGGCGTCCCAACGCTCGAAGCGCACCCCGCGACCGTTCAGCTCGCGAGCGATCGCGGCGTGGTCGGTGTGCTCGGCGAGCGGGCGGTCGGGCGTGCTTTCGGCGTAGATTCGCAGGCGGCTCACGATCGCAGTCTCCTCAGGTCCAGTTCGCAGCCGAGCAGGAACTCGATCGCGTCCAGATGGCGGCGCGCCTCGGCGATGTCAATGCCCCAGGCGTAGAGCCCGTGGCCGTCGATCAGGTAGCCGGGCAGGGCGCGGCCGCCATCGAGCCAGCGTTCGACGTCGGCCACCAGTTCGTGCATGTCCTGGGTGTTGGGGAACACCGGGATCGTGATCGCGGTGTCGTGGGTGTCGTGGCCACGCAGCGCCTTGATCAGTTCATAGCCCTCGATGCGGATCGCGCCCTCGCGCGCGAACAGCCGCGAGGCCACGGTCTGATTGTGCGAGTGGGTATGCAGCACCGCTCCGGTGGCAGGGAAGCGCGCGTAGACCTGGGTGTGCAGCAGGGTCTCCGCGGAGGGTCGCTGCGGCGTGCCGATCGCGCGGCCCTCGAGGTCGACCTGCATGATGTCGGCTTCAGTCAGGCGCCCCTTGTCGCGGCCGGAGACTGTGATGGCGAGCCGCCGGTCGTCGATGCGCGCGGAAAAATTGCTCGAAGTCGCCGGCGTCCAGCCCAGTGCGGCGAGTTCGCGGCCGGTGTCGGCCAGCGCGCGCG
>DHLY01000037.1:3737-22006 GCA_002405525.1 Proteobacteria bacterium UBA4656 | reverse complement strand
CGTGGGCGGCGGTGGCGATGGCAGTTCTCCGCTGGCCGGCGTTGCGGCGCGACACTATAGCGGCTGCTAAAGGGCGCGCAAATGCGACTGGTTTTCCTTTCGACGCGAAGCTGTCGGGCGGATTAACCTGCGCCGCGTCATTCGCGCCAATTTGATCCATTTGCGCGCATGCTTAGGCGCTGATGGATTGCGGTCGTCCCCACCTGAATGCCCTGTAGAGGAACCAGTCATGAGCGAGTCCAACACTTCCCGCCGCCGCTTCATCAAGTTCGCGATGCTGGGCGCGGCCAGCGCACCGATCGTCGGCGGGCTCGCCTTGCAGCCGGCGTCTGCCAACCTGCCGGCACTGCCCGAGGATGATGCCACCGCCAAGGCGCTCGGTTACCACGAGGACTCCACCAAGGTCGACGCCGCCAAGTACCCGAATCACAAGAACGACCAGAACTGCCTGAACTGCAACCTGCACCAGCCGCCGCAGGCCGACGGCCGACTGCCGTGCGCGATCTTTCCGGGCAAGTCGGTCAACGCCAAGGGCTGGTGCGCGGCGTGGGTCAAGAAGGCCTGACCGGCCCGCTCCGGCGGTGATCGAGGGGCGCGGCGCAAGCCGCGCCCTTTTCGTTTCCGGCACACGCCGCGGCGACGATAGAATCGGGGTTCGATCGGGACCGGGCCACGATGGAAGGACAGATTCCGCTGCTTTGGTACTCGATCACCACGGGCGCGCTGCTGCTGGGTCTGCTGGGCGTCGGCTGGTGGGCGGCGGCGCGAGTGCGAAGCGCGCGCGCCGAGGGCGCGGCCTCACGCGAGCCGGAACTGGCCGCGCTGCGCAGCCAGCACGTTCAGGACGAGGCGCGGCTCGCCGAGTTGCGCGGCGACATCGGCAGCCTGCGCGACGCAGAACGGCGGGCGCTGGTCGATCTGCAGGGGGCGGCGGCCGATCGGGCGCGGCTGGAGACCCGGCTCAGCGCTTTGCTGCCGCTGGCCGGCGAACTGGACGGGGTGCGCGGCCAGCACGAATCGCTGCGTGGCGAGCACCTGCGATTGTCAGCGGCCTTGGCCGAGGCGCGCGCGCAGGCGGATGCAGCGCAGGCGCTGGCGGCGGAGAGGCAGGGCGCGCTGGAGCAGCTCGGCGAGCGCATGAAGGCCGAGTTCGAGGCGCTTTCCGGGCGCATCCTCGAAGAACGCTCGCGCCAGTTCACAGAGTCCAACCAGCAGCAGATGGGCGCGATGCTGGGTCCGCTGCGCGAGCAGCTGGAGGGTTTCCGCCGCGCGGTGACCGAGACCTGGCAGCGCGACCAGGTCGAGCGGGCGGGACTCAAGCACGAGCTGGCCGCACTGAAGACTTTAAATCAGCGACTCGGCGACGAGGCCACCGCACTGACCCGCGCGCTCAAGGGCGAGCAGCGGGTGCAGGGACGCTGGGGTGAAGTGCTGCTGGAACGCCTGCTGGAAGCGTCCGGGCTCGAGCGCGGGCGCGGCTTCGAGACCCAGGTCAGCGCGGAGGGCGAATCCGGCAGGCTGCGACCGGACGCCGTCGTCCACCTGCCCGACGCACGCGACCTGGTGATCGACGCCAAGGTGTCGCTGGTGGCCTGGGAGCGATGGTGCTCAGCCGCCGACGACGCATCACGCGCGATGGAGATGAAGGCGCACGTCGCCTCGCTGCGCGCGCACGTGGCGGGGCTTGCGGAGCGCCGCTACGCCGACCTGCCGGGCGTGCGCAGCGTCGATTTCGTGCTGATGTTCGTGCCGGTCGAGGCCGCCTTCGTCGAGGCCACGCGGGCCGATGACGAGATCTACCTGCACGCGCTCGAGCGCAATGTGGTGATCGTCTCGACGTCCACCCTGCTGGCCACACTGCGCACCATCGCCAGCGTGTGGCGCAACGAGGACCGCAACCGCAACGCGCTGGAGATCGCCGAGCGCGCCGGCCGCCTGTACGACAAATTCCACGGTCTCGCAGAGGACCTGGCCACGCTTGGCAAGGCGATCGAGCGCGTGCAGGCGGCCCACGCGGCCGCGCGCAGCAAGCTCACCGATGGCCGCGGCAACCTCGTTTCGCAGGTCGAGACGCTGCAGCGCCTGGGCGCCAAGGCCAGCAAGCGTCTGGACCGGGACCTGCGTGCCGAGGCCGACGCCGAAGACGTGGCCGCCCTGCCGCCCAGCACGCCGGAGCCGGGCGGCGATTGAGGGCGGCCCGGGCCGTGGCCCCCCGCGCCCTCCGTCACCGCGGCGGCGGGTACTACCCAGTCGGCGCCGGATTGGTTAGTGTCGGCGCTTCCCCGCGACCCAGAGGTTTCTCATGTCCAGTTCCGGTGCTGGAAGCCGCATGTTCATGCGCAAGCCGTTCGCGTCCATCCTGGAGGATGCGCGGCGCAGCGAACTGAAGCGAACTCTCACGGCCACCAACCTGGTCAGCCTCGGCATCGGCGCGATCATCGGCGCCGGCATCTTCGTGATGACCGGCAACGCCGCGGCCAACTACGCCGGCCCGGCGGTGATGATCTCCTTCGTGCTCGCCGGACTGGTCTGCGCGGTCGCCGGATTGTGCTATGCGGAACTCGCGTCGACCATGCCAGTATCCGGCTCCGCCTACACCTATGCCTATGGCACGCTCGGCGAGGTGTTCGCCTGGGCGATGGGCTGGCTGCTGCTGCTGGAATACGGCATCGCGGCGTCGACGGTCGCGGCCGGATGGACCGGCTACATCGTGGAGATCCTCAAGGACTTCGGCATCCAGATACCACCATTCCTGACCAGTGCCACGATCGGCGTCGCCGAGGTGGCGAGGGCGGATGGCACCGTGGACCTGCAGGCGCAGATCCTGCCGCAGTTCAACCTGGTCGGGGCGCTCGGCATCCTGGCGGTGACGGCGCTCCTGGTGGTCGGCGTGAGCGAGTCGGCGCGCTTCACCAACGTCGCGGTGGTCCTCAAGGTCGCGGTGCTGCTGATCTTCATCGGCGTCGGCCTCCACTACGTGAACGCCGACAACTGGCAGCCGTTCGTTCCCGCCAACGACGGCACCGCCTGGAACCATTTCGGCCTGCTCGGCGTCGCCTATGCGGCGACCATCATTTTCTTCGCCTACGTCGGGTTCGAGGCCGTGAGCACTGCCGCCGGCGAGGCCAAGAATCCGCAGCGCGATCTGCCGATCGGCATCCTGGGCTCGCTGGTGATCTGCACCGTGATCTACATGCTGGTCGCCGCGGTGCTGACCGGCGTGGTTCCGTACAAGGAGCTCGGCGTCAGCGCGCCGATCGCGGTTGCGATCGACGAGATGAATCCCGCGTGGGCGCAGGTCCCGTGGCCGTTCGTGGAGTCCGGGTCGCTGAACCTGATGACCTTCCTGATCAAGATCGGCGCGATCATGGGCCTGAGTTCCGTCATGCTCGCGCTGTGCTACGCGCAAACGCGGGTGTTCTACCAGATGTCGAAGGACGGACTGGTGCCGGCCGTGTTCGGTGCCGTCAACCCGCGCACCCGCACGCCGGCGGCCGGCACGACCCTGCTCGGAGTGATCATCGCACTGGCTGCGGCCACGCTGCCGCTCAACCTGCTGGGTGCGCTGGTGTCGCTGGGCACCGCGGCGGCGTTCGGGATCGTCTGCGTGTCGGTCCTCTACCTGCGCGCCAAGGAGCCGGGTATTCCGCGGCCCTTCAAGGTGCCGTTCTACCCTGTGCTGCCGATCCTCGGGGTGGTGCTGTGTGCCGGCATCATCGGCCTGATTTTCGTCGACAAGTGGACCAGCTTGCAGCGCGGCAACTGGGTGCCGATGGCGATCCTGGTGGGCTACTTCGCGCTGGGCGTGGTCGTGTACGCGGTCTACGGCTACCGCAACTCGCGGCTGGGCCGCGGCGCCTGAGGGCCGGCGGCGTCCTGCGGTTTCGCTCGCGGCGGGACACGCGCGTCATGGACGGCGCATCGCGGTCCCGCCTGCTCGCGCTGATCGCAGCGCACGTCGGGCGGCGGTCCGAGCGCGCACCCGTGGCGGCCGCGTTCGCCGCCTTCATCCATGCCCATCCGTGGTGCTGTCGGCGCGAACTGGCGGCCGGTCATCTCACCGGATCGGCATGGCTCGTCGATCGCGTCGGCACCCGGGTGTTGCTGACCCACCATCGCAAGCTGGATCGCTGGCTGCAGCCCGGCGGGCACGCCGACGGCGACCCCGACCTCGCCGCCGTCGCGCTGCGCGAGGCGACCGAGGAGTCCGGCCTGCAGGGTCTCGCGGTCGAGCCCGCGATCTTCGACCTCGACCGGCACTGGATTCCCGCGCGCGGCGTGGAGTCGGCGCACTGGCACTACGACCTGCGCTTCGTGGTGCGCGCCACCGGCAGCGAGGACTTCGTCGTCTCGGGGGAGTCTCACGCGCTCGCCTGGCGACCGGTGCGAGACGTGCTGGAAGGGGAAGCCTACGACCCGTCGCTGCGCCGGATGGCGGCGTTCTGGCTGGACGGCAGCCGCGCGGTCCAGGGGGCCCTCGAGCAAGCGCCCGTCCGCGTTGTTTCCGTACGCCGCCGCGACAAGGCGCGCGCGCAGCCTCCGGTGCCGGGCTGAGCACTCCTTTCGAGGGTCCTCAAGTCGGCCGGCCCCTGGGAGGTGCGATCGGCAGCACCACGTCTGCTGCGACCGCGAACACGCGGTCGCCGGCTGCGGCGCGAACCGGCATCGACCCCGTCAAGCGGCCGAAGGCCGGCAGCACGCCGACGGCGGTGCCGAACCAGAACGCCGGCAGGCGCGCCCGCGGGGCGTGGCGTTCGCGCAGCACTACGCCCGGATGCAGGTGGCCCGCGATCACGTAGCCGCGCGGGTCGGGCGCGGGCTCGTGGGCGAACACGAACGGGCCTTCGTGCAGCGATCCGTCGACGACCTCGAAGCCGAGCCGGGAGGGATCATGGTGGCGATCGTGGTTGCCGCGCACCACCACGCAATCGAGCCGGGCGTGCGCCGCGCGCCAGGCGGACACGCGCGCGATCCATGTCGCATCCGGATCGCCGCGGCCGTGCACCAGGTCGCCCAGCACCAGCAGTCGCCGTGGCGCATGGCGGTCGAGCAGCGCGTCGAGCCGCGCGAGGTCTGCGCCGGTGCTGCCGCGCGGCAGCGGGACGCCACCCTCGCGCAGGACCTGAGCCTTGCCGAAGTGCACGTCGGCGACCAGCAGCGTCGCGCGCCGCGGCCAGAAAACCGCGCGGGCCGCATCGAGGCGCACCGGCTCGCCCGCCACTTCCAGCGGCAAACCGGCCTCGTAGCGCGTCGCGCTCACGTCGCAGACTCCAGTCCTTCGGCCATCCTCCGCACGCGGTCCTGCCAGTCCTCGCTGCTCAACTGGCCGCGAATGCCCTCGGCCCACAGCGGGAAGCCGAACGGCGTCAGGCGAACCGGGCGCACCAGGCGCAAGGTGCGCGCCTGGGCGTCGCGCAGCGCCGCCTCGAGTCGCACCATCTCGAGCTGCCCGTGCAGCACTTCGTCGCGCGCCTGCCGCAGCAGCACATGCTCCGGTTCGTGTTCGGCCAGCACGTCGTGCAGAAGGGTGCTCGACGCTGTCAGTTGCCGCATCGACTTCGATCGACCCGGAAGGCCCTGGAACACCAGGCCCGCAACACGCGCCACCTCGCGGAACTGACGTCGCGCGAGTTCGGCCAGGTTGAGGCTGCCGGCGAGGTCCTCGGCGAGCGCCACCGGAGCCAGCAGCACGCGCAGCGCGGCATCGTCCAGCGCCGGCAGGGCGCGCCCGCCGACCACCAGTCCGTAATCGTTCACCGCGAACGAGAAGCTCGCCGGCCCCTGGCGCGCCAGCCGGAAAGCCAGCAGGGCGGCCAGTCCCTCGTGCGCGAGGCGGCCCGCGAACGGATAGACGAAGAGATGCTCGCCATCGCGCGCACGCACGATCTCGACCAGCAGTTCGGCGGGCGATGGCAGGCAGGAGAGGGCACGCTGCGCGGACAGCATCGGGCGCGCGAGGCGCAGCTCGGGTTCGGGCGGGTCGGGTTCCGCGAGCAGCGCCTGGGTGGCCGCCGCGAGTTCGGTCGACAACGGCATCCTGCCGCCCATCCAGCGCGGCACGCCGCCCGGCTTGCCGCGTGCGCTGCGTACCCAGGCCGTGAGGTCCTTCATGCGCACCAGTTCCAGCGTGCGACCGGCGAACAGGAAGCGGTCTCCGGGCGAAAGGCGCGCGACGAAGGATTCCTCCACGTGGCCGAGCGCACCGCCCTGCAGCCAGCGCACGGCGACCTGGCTGTCGGACACGATGGTGCCGATCGACAACCGCTGGCGCTGCGCCGCCGCGCGCGAGGCGATCGCCAGCCGTCCCTCGGGCGTGCGTGCGACCTTGCGGAAGTCGGGGTAGGCACCGAGCGTGGCGCCGCCCTGTTCGACCAGTTGCAGGGTGGCCCGCCAGTCGGCGTCCGACAGCGTGCGGAAGGCGTGGGTGTCGCGCGCCTCGCGCAGGGCCTGCGCTTCCTCGATGTCGGTGCCGGTGGCCAGCGTGGCGAGGTGCTGGGCCAGCACGTCGAGGCAACCCGTCAACGGAGTGCGGGACTCCAGCCGCCGCGCGGCAACCGCGCGCCGCGCCGCCGCGATCTCGACCAGTTCGAGGTTGTGGGTCGGTACGCAGAGGATGCGGCTCGCCTCGCCCGGCCGGTGCCGGCTGCGGCCGGCGCGCTGCAACAGGCGCGCGACGCCTTTCGGACTGCCGACCTGCACCACCTGGTCGACCGTTGCGAAATCGACCCCGAGGTCGAGGCTGGAGGTGGCGACCACGCAGCGCAGCGTCCCCGCGCGCAGGCCGTCCTCTACCTGCGCGCGCAGCACGCGGTCCAGCGAGCCGTGGTGCAGGGCGAGCGTCGCCGGTTCGTCGGTCCACACGGCGGCCAGCGCCTGGTGCCACAGTTCCGCCTGTGCGCGGGTGTTGGTGAACAACAGCGTGCTTCGCACCTTGCCGATTGCCTCGAGGACCTGCGGCAGCTGGACCAGGCCCAGGTGGCCGGCCCACGGGAAGCTTGTCGTGGCAGCCGGCAGCAGACTGTCGACCACCACTTCGCGTGGCATGTCGGCATGCACCAGCGCGCCGTGGCCGCCGCCGCCCAGCAGCACGGCCAGCGCCTGCGGTAGATTGCCCAGCGTGGCCGAGATGCCCCACACGCGCAGTGGCCCGGCCTTGTCGGTGCGCAGCCCGCGCAGGTGCGACAGCGCCAGTTCCAGCAGCACGCCGCGCTTGGTCCCGAGCAGTTCGTGCCATTCGTCGACGATCACGGCATCCAGCGCGGCGAAGCGTCCGGGTGCATCGGCATACGACAGCAGCAGGGACAGCGACTCCGGCGTGGTGACCAGTGCATCGGCTTCGCCGCGCGCCAGCCGCGCGCGTTCGCTGCTGCCGCTGTCGCCGGTGCGGCGCAGGATCCTCCAGTCGAGGCCGACGCCGTCGGCGAGGTCCTGCAGGGCACCGTGGGTGTCGGCCGCCAGCGCGCGCAGCGGCGTGATCCAGAGCGCGCGCAGAGGGCGCGGGCCGCGTTTCGGCGATGGGCATCGGCGCGCCAGCGCGGCCAGTATCGGACCGCCCCAGGCGGCCAGCGTCTTGCCGCTGCCGGTGGGCGCGTGGATCAGGCCGCTCTCGCCGGTGCCGAAGCGCGACCAGACCTCGCGCTGGAACGGTGCCGGCGTCCAGCCACGCGAGGCGAACCACGCGTCCAGGCCCGCCGGTGCGGCAGTGTCGCCGCGCGACGCCCTGCGCTGCGGTTTCATGCTGGCCGCGCCGCCAGCGCGTGCAGGGTTTCGAGTCGATCGGCTTCTGAAGCGGGCTTGTCGAGGCGCCAGCGCAGGATGCGCGGGAAGCGCACCGCGATCCCCGCCTTGTGGCGGCCCGAGGCCTGGATGCCTTCGAAGGCAAGCTCGAACACCTGCACCGGATCCACCGAGCGCACCGGTCCGAAGCGTTCGCGGGTGTGCGCGCGAATCCAGCGGTCGAGGCGGGCGATCTCGGCGTCGTCGAGGCCGGAGTAGGCCTTGGCCACCGGCACCAGGGCGTCGCCCCGCCAGACGGCGAAGGTATAGTCGGTGTAGAGGTTGGCGCGCCGGCCGTGGCCGGCCTGCGCGTAGACCAGCACCGCGTCGATGGTGAGCGGATCGACCTTCCACTTGAACCAGTCGCCGCGCCGGCGGCCGACCTGGTAGTGCGATGCGAGGCGCTTGAGCATCAGGCCCTCGGTGCCGCGGGCGCGGGCGGTCTCGCGAGCGGTAGCGAGCGTGGGCCAGTCGTCGCCGTCCACCGCAGGCGACATCGGAAAAGGATCGCCCGCAACGGCCAGCAGCGCCGTCAGTCGCGCGCGTCGCTCGGCCAACGGCACGGTGCGCAGGTCCGCGCCGTCGATCTCCAGCAGGTCATATGCAAGGAAAACCACCGGCGCGTCCGCCAGCGTCTTTGGACCGGGCTTCAGGCGTCCGATGCGCTTCTGCAGCACGCCGAAGGGCAGCGGCGCGCGATCGCGCCAGGCGAGAATCTCGCCGTCGAGCACGCAGCCGTCGGGCAGCGCGGCCGCCGCGCGCTCGATCTCGGGGAAGCGGCCGTCGAGTCGCTCATCGCCGCGCGACCAGACCGCCACCGTGCCCGCGCGACGGATCAACTGCGCGCGGATGCCGTCCCACTTCCACTCGGCCAGCCAGTCGGCGCGCGGGCCGAGCGCCGAGGGCGCATCGTCCAGTGGCGCCGCCAGGAAGAACGGGTAGGGCTGGTCGCTGCGTGCCTCGTCGACGTCGGCAGCCGCCAGCAGGCGCCGCCATGCTTCGGCGGTCGGTCGCCAATGGCCGGCCAGCCGCTGCGCGAGCAGGTCCGCCGGCAGGCCGGAGGTCTCGGCCAGTGCCTGCACCACCAGTCGCTGCGACACGCCCACGCGCAGTGCTCCGGTCAGCAGCTTGTTGAGTACGTAGCGCTCGCCGTCTTCGAGCGTCGCCCACCAGGCGAGGACACGCGCGTCGCGTTCGGCCGTTGCCAGCGCCGGCAGCGCGCGCAGCTCGTCCACCCACTGGTGCAGCGGGCGCGGGTCCTCGGTGGTCGCGTCGCGACGCCGCGTGAGCAGAGTGATCGTTTCGGCGAGGTCGCCGACGTGGGCGTAGCTGTCCTCGACCAGCCAGGCCGGGTAGCCGCTGGCGCGCACGGCGAGTTCGCGCAACACGGCGGGCCCTACCGTCCGCTTGAGTCGCCCGCCGGACAGGAAATGCAGGGCCCAGGCCCCATCTGCGGCCGCTGCGCGGCGAAAGTAGGCCGCCAGCGCCGCGATCTTGTCGCGGGTCGCGGTGCTGGCGTCGAGTTCGGCGTACAGCGCGGCAAAGGCCTTCATGCCTGCGCCCCGTCATCGCTGCCGAACTCGGTGCGCAATGGCGCGGCGTCGATGCCCTGCTCGCGCAGGAAGGCCACGTAGGCGTCGGTGCTGCCGTGGGTCGCGAGCACGCGGCGCGCGCCGCATTCGCGCGCGGTGGCGACCAGGGCCGGCCAGTCGGCATGGTCGCTCAACACGAAACCGCGATCGTGGCCGCGGCGACGGCGGTTGCCACGCACGCGCATCCAGCCGGAGGCGAAGGCGGTCGAAGCGTCGCGGAAGCGGCGCATCCAGGGCGTGGCTTCCGCCGAGGGCGGGGCGAGCACCAGTTCGCCGGCGAAGTCGCGGTCGCGCGCCGATTCGGACACCGGGAGCGTCGGCAGCATCGGGATGCCGGCGTCGCGGTAGACCTGCACCAGCGGCACCATGGCGCCGTGCAGGTGGACCGGGCGGTCGACGACCCGCGCCAGTTCCGCCAGCAGGCGCTGCGCCTTGCCGAGCGCATAGCAGAACAGCACCGCCGGCACGCCGCGGTGCGCGCAGTCGTCCCACCAGGCGACGATTCCGCGCACGACCGCCGCCGTCGGTTCCCAGCGGTAGACGGGCAGCGCGAAGGTTGCCTCGGTGACCAGCACGTCGCAGGGCACGAGTTCGAACGGGGCGCAGGTCGGATCCGGGTCGCGCTTGTAGTCGCCGGTGACCACCCAGGTCTCGTCGGCATGTTCGACGCGCACCTGCGCGCTGCCGAGGATGTGGCCGGCGGGATGCAGGCTGACCACGGTGTCGCCCAGCGCGATCCGCTGCCCGTAGGTCAGCCCTTCGAACGCCGCTTCGGCGCCGAGCCGGTGACGCAGCAGGCCGAGGCCATCCGCGGTAGCGAGGTAGCGCGCCGACCCGGATCGCGCGTGGTCCGCATGGCCGTGCGTGATTACCGCGCGCGGCACCGGCCGCCAGGGGTCGATGTGGAAGTCGCCTGCCGCGCAGTAAAGGCCCTCGGGGCGCAGTTCGATGAGCGGGGCGGCGGGCATTCGCCATTGTCGCGCGGCGCGGTGAAGCGCGCGTCGGCCCCGTCGGTCGCCGGTGGTGGCACACTGCACGCCGTGCGCAAAAGGTTCGCCGGAGGATCGATGGTCGCGTTGATCGGAGTGCCGTGGGACGGTGGCGCATCGTTCGAGCGCGGCGCGGCGGCCGGCCCGGCAGCGATCCGGCGCCGCCTGCACAGTTCTGCCGGCAATGGCCATGCGGAGTCCGGCCGCGAGGTGCTGGCGCAATTGGTCGATTGCGGGGACGTCGAGCTTCCGTCCGACGAGCAGGCCGCCCTTGCCGCGATCCAGGTCGCGGCAGAGCAGGCCGCCGAACACGGGCCGGTGCTGGCTCTGGGTGGCGACCACAGCGTGAGCCTGCCCCTGCTGCGGGCCGCCGCCGCGCGCCAAGGGCCGCTGCACGTGCTTCACGTGGATGCGCATCCCGACCTGTATCCGGAACTCGACGGCCGTCGCTATTCGAATGCCTCGCCGTTCGCGCGCGCCTTCGAGGAGGGCCTGCTCGCCTCGCTGGTGCAACTGGGCATCCGCGCCGACACCCCGCCGCAGGCGGCGATGGCGCGCCGCTGGGGTGTGGTGCAGCACGGGCCCGATGCGGTCGGCGGCTTCGATCCGACGACGCTGCGTGCCCCGCTGTATGTTTCGATCGACGTCGACGGCTTCGACCCGGCGTTCGCGCCGGGGGTCTCGCATCCCGAAGCCGGCGGACTGGCGCCGCGCGAGGTCATCCGGTTGCTGCAACGCCTGCCGCAGCCGTGGGTCGGCGCCGACCTGGTCGAGGTCGTGCCCGGCCGCGACGCGGCGGGCATCACGGTCGGGCTGGCGGCGAAACTGGTGAAGGAACTGCTCGACGCGCAGCGCCGCTTCGATCCGGCCTGATGCGATGGGTCAGGCTGACCCCTTCCAGACGCTGGCATACAGGTCCAGCCGCCGGTCATCGAGGTTGCGCACCGTGCCCGAGCGCCGCGCGTGGTCGAGCGCGCGCAGGTCGACGTCGGCCACCACGACCGCCTCGACGCCGGGCTCGGCCTCCACCGCGATGCCGTCGCGCGCGAAGCCGTGGTCGGAGGGCGTGAGCACCGCCGAGCGCGCGTAGCAGGCGTCGAGGTTGTGCACATTGCGCGCGATGCCGACGCTGCCTGCCAGCGCGACGTAGAGCTGGTTTTCGACCGCGCGCGCGGCGCACGAGTAGCGCACGCGCAGGTAGCCGGCGCGATCGTCGGTGAAGAACGGCACGAACAGGATCTGCGCGCCCTGGGCGACGTGGTGGCGGACGAGTTCGGGGAACTCGCTGTCGTAGCAGATCGCGATCGCGAACGTGACGCCGTCGGCTTCCAGGACCGGTGCGGCGACACCGCCCTCGACGCCCCACGCTTCGCGCTCGTTCGGCGTGCAGTGGATCTTGTCGCGCGCATGCAGGCTGCCGTCGGCCAGTGCCACGAGGCAGGTGTTGCGCACGCGCCCGTCGGCCGCCCGGTTGAGGTGCGAGCCGCCGATCACGTGGATGCGGTGGCGGGTCGCGCAGCGGCGGTAAAGGGCCCCGATGGCCGGTGTCAGCGCAGTCGAGCCCGCGATACTGGCCGGCCCATCCGGCGAGCCGGACTGTGCCGACAGGATCTCCGCGGTGACGTATTCCGGAAACACCACGAAGCGTGCGCCGTATCCGGCGGCGATGCGCACACAGTCCTCGAATCGCCCCGCCCACTCGTCGAACGACGCCACGCGGTCGAGACGCCACTGCACGCAGGCGATGCGAAGCGCGTTCATGACGACATGCTCTGTGGACGGTCGACGGTGCGGATGAGGGGCGGTTACAGGGCAAGTGAAGGAACCGCCCGCTCAGGCGGGGACCTCCGCCGCGCGTGGCGAGTCGGTGAACTGCAGGCGCGCCAATTCGGCGTACAAGCCGCCCTGCGCCAGCAGGTCCGCGTGCCTGCCCTGGGCGACGATGCGGCCGCCGTCCAGCACCACGATGCGGTCCGCCTTGAGCACGGTGGCCAGGCGGTGCGCGATCACGAGGGTGGTACGCTTCTCCATCAGTCGCTCCAGCGCGGTCTGGATCGCGGCCTCGCTCTGCGCATCGAGCGCCGAGGTCGCCTCGTCGAGCAGCAGGATCGGCGCGTTCTTGAGGATCGCGCGGGCGATCGCGATCCGCTGCTGCTGGCCGCCGGAGAGGCGCACGCCACGTTCGCCGAGGTAGGTGTCGTAGCCCTGCGGCTGGGCCATGATGAATTCATGCGCCTCGGCCGCCTTCGCCGCTGCCTGCACCGCGTCCAGCGGCGCGTCGCCGCACCCGAGGCGGATGTTGTCGGCCGCACTGGCCCCGAATATCACGGTGTCCTGCGGCACCAACGCCATTGCACCGCGCACGATCGCCAGCGGCAGGGCGCGCAGATCGTGTCCGTCGAGCAGGATCCGTCCCTGCTGCGGGTCGTGGAATCGCTGCAGGAGCTGGAACACCGTGGTCTTGCCGGCGCCCGAAGGACCGACCAGGGCCACCGTCTCGCCCGGCCGGATGTCGAGGCTGAAGCCGTCGAGCGCGGCGCGGTCCGGGCGCGAGGGATAATGGAAACCCACGCTTTCGAAGCGAAGCAATCCGCGGATCGGCGGCACCGGGCTGGTCGGCGTCTCCGGATCGGCGATGGATGGCGCGGTGGCCAGCAGTTCGCCGATGCGCTCCATCGCGCCGGCGGCGCGCTGCACGTCGCCCCAGACCTCGACCAGGGCCCCGACCGAGCCGGCGACCATCACCGCGAACAGCAGGAACTGCGCGAGGTCACCGGGCCTCATCGCCCCCGACAGCACCTCGCGTGCGCCGACCCACAGCACGCCGGTGATCGCACCGAACACCAGCAGGATGACCACCGCGGTCAGCAGTGCGCGGGTGTGGATGCGGCGCTTGGCGGTTTCCAGCGTGCGTCCGACGGCGTCGGCGAAGCGCGCTGCCATCGCCCGCTCCCGGGTGTAGCTCTGCACGGTGTGGATGGCACCGAGCGTCTCGCCCGCCAGCGCCGAGGTGTCGGCGATCCGGTCCTGGCTCTGCCGCGACAGCCCGCGGACCCGGCGGCCGAAAAGGATCATCGGCAGCAGCACCAGCGGAATCACCAGCGCGGCATAGCCGGCCAGCTTGGGGCTGGTCACGACCAGCATCGACGAGGCGCCGAGCAGGGTTACCGCGCTGCGCACCGCCACCGACGCGCCGGACCCCACCACGGTCTGCACCAGTTCGGTGTCGGTGGTCAGGCGCGAAAGCAGCTCGCCGGTGCGGGTGGACTCGTAGAACGCCTGGTCGAGTTCGAGCAGCCGGTCGTACACGCCGCGCCGCAAGTCGGCGGCGACCCGCTCGCCGAGCAGGCTGACGAACAGGAAGCGCAGCGCGGTGGACACGGCGAGCACCAGCGCCACGCCGAGCAGGCCGATGAACGCGCGGTCGACGAAGGCGGCGTCGGCCGCGCTGAAGCCCTCGTCGATCACGATCCGCACCGCGACCGGCAGGGTCAAGGTGGCGGCGGACGAAAGGGCGAGAAAGGTCAGCCAGGCGAGGATCAGTCCGCGATAGCGCCGAAGATAGGGCAGCACCGCCGCGAGCGGTCGCAATCCCTGTTGGCTGCGGGGGCGGGCGGTGGCTTCGTTCATGGGGACAATCGGTCGCTGGAGGCCACCGCGCGGGCGGGGCGGGCCGGCCGGGGAGCAATCGGCGCCTGAATGGTGGCTGCAGCGATCCGAGCGATCAAGGCGGGGCAGGTCACTCGATCAGATCGAGGAGGTCCGCCGGCACCTGCAGTGCGGGATCTTCGGCACGCAGGTCGGCAAGGGCCGCGATCGCCTCGGATCGCCGCCCGGTGTCGCGCAGCGCACGAATGGCGTCGAGCCGTTCGTCGCGCCCGGAGAATCCGTGGGCAACCGCCGTTTCGCGCACGCCCGGTGCGGCGACCGGTGCCCGGGCCGACGGTGGCGCGGCGGCCAACGGCGGCTCAGGGGGCGGCGGCGGTGCGGCCACCGGCGGGGCAGGCGCCGGCACGGCGGGCCGGCCCGCGGCATGCGATCCAGGGGCGGGCGCGGACGGCGTGGCGTACAACCGCTGCCGGGCCGCGGCGGCTGCTGAGTCCGCCGTGTCCGCCGCGGGCTCCGCGGCCGCCACCGCCGATTCCGCCGCGACCGTCGCGCGCCGGCTGTCGGTCTGCGCAGCCGGCATCTCAGCGACTTTCGAGGGCGAACGGGCTGACGCCGTGGCGGCGTTCGCGCCTTGGTCCGCCGCGGATTCCGGTTCGGCGGGCGTCGCGGCTGCCGCGGCGGGCGGTGGCGTGGCGGGACCCGCCTCGCGCAGGGGTTGCTGGCCCAGCTGCCAGCCCACGCCCGCCGCCAGGGCCAGCGCGGCGGCCGCCGCCAGCGGCGCCATCCGTGCGGGGCGGCGCGGCCGCGCGGCAGCCCGCGCGCCGGCCAGTACCGCCGCGTCCAGAGCCGCCGCGGGTTCGCTGCGGGGCAAGCGGCGATACATCGCGACCAGGGCGTCGTCGTCGTTGTCGGTCATGGTTTCAGGGCCTCGCGCAGGCGCACCATCGCGTAGCGCAGTCGGGACTTGGCGGTCTCGCGGCCGACCCCGGTCGCCTCGGCGATCTCGTCGACGCCCAGCCCCGCCTCGGCGCGCAGCACGAAGGCCTCGCGCTGCTCCGGCGGCAGCACGTCGAGCGCGCGCTGCAGGCGGCGGCGTTGCTCGAATTCCGACAGATCGCCATCCGGATGTTGCTCCTCCGGGATCTCCAGGGCGGCCAGCGTGGCCTCGGGATCGGGGTCGGCCGGCCGCTGGCGTCGCCATTGGTCGACCATCAGGTTGTGCGCGATCTGCAGCAGCCAGGTGGTGAACTTGGCCTCCGGGCGCCAGCGGGCGCGAGCCGCCACCACGCGCGCCCAGGTGTCCTGGAACAGCTCTTCGGCCACCGGATCGCCGACCCCGCGCAGCAGAAAGCGCCAAAGCATGCCGCGATGCCGCGCATACAGGACCTCGAACGCGCGCAGGTCGTCCCGGGCCCACGCCTGCATCAACGCCTCGTCGGAGTCCTCGCCGCGCATCCGCGCTAGATTACGCCAACCTGGGCCGGGTCGATCGCTGGCGCCTTCGGGAATCAAGCGTGGCGCAGTCGCCGTCGGGGTCGACCGCGAGCCGTCAAAGAATTGTGGCTTGATAAACTGGTCCCAGGATTGCATCCAGGTCTCCGATGGCCGCCCCGGACATCAGCGCCGCGATCGCTTCGCCTGTGCCGCCGACTGCCGGCGCGGGGCCGGTTTGGCGTGAGCGCAGCCTGGAGGGGATGGTGCGCGCGGCCACTGCCGCGCTCGCGGACGCCGGTCTCGACGCGGTGCGGCTGGTGTGGTCCGTGGGCGGCGACCCCGGGGCCGCCGTACGGTGGCGCGCTCTCGATGGACCGCCCGACGCGCTCGATGCGCTGCTGGTTGGTCGGCTCGTCGAGCATCGGCAGGCCCAGGCCCAGGAATCCTCGCGGGATGGGCGCCTTCGGCGCGGGGTGCTGCTGGTCCCGCCCTGCGAAGACGGCTTCCTGGTCGCCACCTGGGATGCCGCCTCGACCGGCGCGGTGCCGGTCGAATGCGTCGCCGAGAAGGGGGCTGCGGGAACGGCGCTGCAGTTGCAGTTGCGTATCGAGCGCCTGCGCGGCGCGGTGGATCGCCTCGGCAGCGCCGAGCGCCTTCAGCATGCGCTGTACGCGATCACGGACATGGCCGGCGCCGACCTCGAGATGCCGGAGATGCTGCGCGGCCTGCACGGCATCGTATCCGGCCTGATGTACGCCGAAAACTGCTTCATCGTCCGCTACAGCCCGGAACGGGCGGTCGTCCGCTTCCTCTACATGGTCGACACCCTCGACCCGACGCCGATCGACAGCGATGCGGAGATGCCGGCGTCGCGGTTCGCCAACAGCCTCACCCTCGCGATGCTGCGCCGCGGCCGCGCGCTGCATGGTCCGTCGGCCGCACTGCGGTCGCAGCTGGGCATGGACCGCGGCGACGACATGGGACCCGAGAGCGCCGACTGGCTCGGCGTGCCGATGCTGCGCGGCAGCGAGGTTCGCGGCGGTATCGTGGTGCAGAGTTATGACGCCAACATCCGGTACTCCGACGACGACCAGGTCCTGCTGTCCTTCGTCGCCACCCACATCCTTACCGCCCTGGAACGCAAGCAGGCGCACGAGGATCTGGAGCGGCGGGTAGAGCAGCGCACCGCCGATCTCGCGCGCGCCAACCAGAGCCTGACCCGGGAGGTCGCCGAGCGCCGTCGGGGCGAGCGATTGCAGGCTGCGCTGTACCGCATCGCCCAACTGTCCGGCGCCCCGGGCACCCCCGAGCAGTTCTACGCCGCCGTGCACGCCATCGTCGGCGAACTGATCGACGCGCGGAACTTCTTCATCGCCACCGTCGTCGGTGAGCGCCGCGACGAGCTGGAGTTCCCGTACTCGGTCGATGAGCACGATCAGCGCCGGCCCCGGCGCCGGATGGCGCGCGGATGCACGGAGTACGTGCTGCGCACCGGGCGTGCGCTGCTGGTCGATCGCGACGCGGTCGCCGCGCTGCAGGCCGCCGGCGAGGTTCAGGCGTCGGGAGCGCCGTCGGAATGCTGGCTCGGCGTGCCGCTGCCGGGCGACGATGGGCCGCTCGGCGTGATCGCGGTGCAGAGCTACGCCCCGGAACGGTTTTTCTCGCCGCGCGACCAGGAACTGCTGGCCTTCGTCGCCCACCATGTCGCGCAGGCCCTGACCCGCAAGCGGGCCCAGGACTCACTGCGCGAGGCCTACGCGGAACTCGAACACCGGGTGGCGGAGCGGACCCGCGAACTCGCCGAGGCCAACCGCGAACTGCGCGAGCAGGTGGATGAGCGCGAGCGAGCCGAACTGCGCCTGAAGCACCAGGCCCAGCACGACGCGCTGACCGGGCTGCCGAACCGGGTGTCGCTGCTCGACCGGCTGGCAGCGGCGCTGGACCGCTACCTGCACGACCACCGGCCGCGCTTCGCGGTGCTGTTCGTCGACCTCGATCGTTTCAAGGTCATCAACGACTCGATGGGGCACCTGGCGGGCGACGAGGTCCTCAAGCAGGCCGGGGCCAGGATCTCGGCCGTGCTGCGGCACCCCGACATGGTCGCCCGCCTCGGCGGGGACGAGTTCGCGATCCTGCTCGAGAACATCGCGGGCGAGCACGAAGCGCACGGCGCGGCGCAGCGCGTGATCGACACGCTGTCGGAGCCGATGCGGGTCGACGGCAAGGAGCTGTTCACCTCGGCGTCGGTCGGGATCGCGTTTTCGCACCCGCGCTATGCGCGGCCCGACGAACTGCTGCGCGATGCCGACGTGGCGATGTATCGCGCCAAGGCCAGGGGTCGCCATCGCTGGGAGGCGTTCGACGAACACCTGCACACCGAGGCCATGCGGCTGCTCGACCTGGAGGGCGACCTGCGCCGGGCGGTGATGCGCAATGAGTTCGAGCCGCATTTCCAGCCGATCGTCGACCTTCGCAGCGGGCGCACCCTCGGCTACGAGGCCCTGCTGCGCTGGCGCCACCCGGAGCGCGGCCTGTTGCTTCCCGGCGACTTCCTCGCGGCCGCCGAGGAGAGCGGCATCGCGGATCAGATCGACTGGCGGATGTTCGATCGCACCTGCGCCGAGGTGCCGCGCTTGATCGACGGCAACACCTACGTTTGCATCAACGTCTCCGCGCGCCACTTCCGGTCACCCGACCTCGCGGAGGCGGTGCTGGCCCTGCTGCGCGTGCGCGGCATCGCGCCACAGCGGATCCGGCTGGAGGTCACCGAGGGCGCCCTGCTGGACAACCAGGACCAGATCCGGCGCACCCTGCAGCGCCTGCGCGAGGCGGGCGTGCTGACCCTGATCGATGATTTCGGAACCGGCTA
>DHLY01000037.1:374-3529 GCA_002405525.1 Proteobacteria bacterium UBA4656 | reverse complement strand
GGGGTCGGCAGCAGCGTCGCGGTGGTCAAGGCGATCCGTGCCTTGGCAGAGTCGCTCGGCCAGGAGGTGATCGCCGAAGGCATCGAGACCGAACTCCAGCGCGAGGCGCTGGTCGCGCTCGGGGTGACGATGGGCCAGGGCTTCCTGTTCGCGCGGCCGCGGCCGGCGGATGAACTGGCAGTGGCCATCTGACCGCGGTTTCGGGATGCCCAGGCGCCGGGATCGCCTGGATTCCGTGGGATGCGATCGCCCGGCGTTGGAAGTCCGTCAGACGCCCGAGAACGCCGCGTGGTTCGCCAGGCTGCGCGACCGCGCTGCCGGACGCGGATCGATACTCGCGCGCGACACGGGACTGGGCCGGGAAAGCCTGCGAAAGGCCCTGTCGCCGTCCGGCAATCCCGAGTGCGCCACCGTCATGAAGGTGGTCGCGGCGCCCGGCTTGAAGCTGCACGCGACGCCGGCGGGTTCCTAGGCGCATCCGCCATCCGCTTCCGGCATTGGCATACGAAACAAGGCATGTTGGTCGGCTGCTGGTTCTGCTCGCTGGCGCCGGCGAGTCCGGCCCGTCGCCGAGACACCGCGAGACGGGCGCCTGATGAATGTCCTGCAAGGCGCCGGTCCCGGAACGCACCCTGCGAAAGGGCGCAATCGTCTCTGGAAGCCGTGAGCAGGGGGCCCATCGAAGGCGGACGCACGGCCCTGTCGTGCGCGCTGTCCGCCTGCGACGTCCGCAAGGTCGCGCTTCTGCTGGATGCGGGTGCAAACCTCCATGACTCGCGTGGCGGCTACACCGCGCTGATCGATGCGGCCTACGGGGGCACCCGACGCCCGGACGAAGAGCTGTTGTCGCTGTTGCGCCTGCTCGGTTCGCGTGGCGCGTCAATGGATGACGTGACGTCCTACCGGGAGTCCGCGCTGTCGGTGCTCTCGCGCCTCGGTCGCTTCACAGCCATTGGTTGCCTGCTCGATGCCGGCGCCGACCTCCGGCCGCTGAAGTGGACGTCGCTTCATTCGGCGATCGCGCTGGGAAGCCTTTCGGAAGTCGTCGCCTTGTTGAATCGCGGCGCGGATGCGGAAGCGCGCGACGCGTGGGACCGTACCCCGCTACTCCTGGCGATCCACGCCGGCGATCTGCACAAGACCGAACTGCTGTTGCTGCATGGCGTGGACCGGGCTGCGCGGGGGCGTCGCGGCAGTCCCGCGGTGTTCTACGCGATCGAGCGATCCGACAGGGCAATGCTCGCGTGGCTCGTCGGGGAGGGATTCAGCCTGCTCGACAAAGACGCGTTCGGCACGTCGGCGCTCGCGCATGCTTGCGAGCACGGGAACTTCAGCGCCGTGCGGCAATTGCTCGATGCAGGGCATGACCCTGACGCGGATCAAGACCACAGGAATGCGCTCTTCAGGTGCGATGACCCCGTCGTCGCCAGGGCGCTGCTGGATGCTGGCGCGGATCCGTCCAATCTGCCGTTCGAGACCCGGCGGGCGCTGGTCGGCTTGCCCCCGGAACCGAACCTGCGCTTGTGCGACGTGACGCCCGACGAGGCGCGGCGAGGTTGCGCGCGATGATTCGGGGCGCGAAATCCCGAGCGGATCGATGCCCCGTTCTGGTCAGCCATGATCCGGTCGGGTATCGACGCATGGAGCGCACGGCAGCACTTCAGCGACAAGCAATGGACGATGCCGACGCCGGGCTGGTGCGCGCGGCGGTTCGGGCAGTCGATCACCTTCCTGCCCGATGGGCGAATCATCCAGATCGCCGGTGAGCATGAGGACGGCTACGACCCGGATTTCTGCATCTACAACGACGTCGTCGTCCACCACCCTGACGGGCGCATCGAGATCTGCGGGTACCCCGAGAAGGTGTTCCCACCCACCGACTTCCACAGCGCCACGCTGGTGGGACACCACATCCTGATGGTCGGCAACCTGGGCTATTGCCGCCAGCGCATGCCCGGCGTGACGCCGGTGTTCGCGCTCGATGTCAGGACGCTGAAGATGAAGAAGGTCAGGACCACAGGAGGGGGTCCGGGGTGGATCTACCGGCATCGCGCCATGCTGACGCCGGGTCATCGCATCCGGGTGTTCGGCGGACGGACTGAGCTCGCAGGCGCAAGGCAGGTCGAGAACTCGGAGACGTTCGAACTCGATTTGTCGAACATGGCGTGGGCGCGCGTGGATCCTGCGTAGGACGCGCCGCGTGGTCCGGACTTGGCAACGCAAGGTCGGGACCAGGGTATCCCATCGGCATTTTGGCCACGCCGGCTGGCTGCCAGTCTGCCGCGCCGGGTGCGAAGCCGCGATTCGACACCGTGATGAAGGTGGCCCGTGCCTTGGGTATCCGGCTGGCCGTCCGGCTTGGCGCGTAGGCGCTGGAAAACCGTGCTCCAGCCCTGGCGTCGGACGCCTGTTCCTCTGCGCCGCGATCTTCGATATCGTCGAGTCTCGGAAGCCGTTCATCGCGGGACCAGCGAGATGAACCAGCGCTACGCAGGAAGCGTGGACATGATGAAAGTCGGCGAAGTGCTCCGGATGCTGCTGAATGATGGTTGGGTGGTCGTGGCAACCCGTGGGAGCCATCGCCAACTCAAGCACCCGACGAAGCCCGGTCGGGTGACCCTGCCAGGCCGGCCGAGCGACGACCTTGCGCCTGGCACCCCGAATAGCGTTCTCAAGCAAGCCGGTCTGAAGAGATAAGCCCATGCGCTACGCCATCGTCATCGAGCAAACCGAAGGCAACTTCTCGGCCTACGTGCCCGATCTTCCGGGGTGCGTCGCGACGGGCGCGACCCTCACCGACGTCGAACGCGAGATCCGCGAGGCGATCGCCTTCCACCTCGAAGGCCTGCGCGCCGACGGTCAGCCCGTCCCTCCGGCTGCCAGCAGGGTGGAGTACGTCGAAGTTGCTGCGTAGCAGTGGGTCGCTTCGGGAGACTGTCGCGAAGGCATCGCCCTATCGGGGGCTAGGGAGCCTCTGAACACGTATCCACACCCGCGTCAGAGGTTGTGCAGCCCGCCAGCAAGGCGCGCACAGAAGCAACGCGGGTGTGGATACGTGTTCAGAGGCTCCCTAGAGGCCATGAAGAAGACCATTCGCAACATCTACCCCGGTGAAGTCCTGCTCGAAGCGGTCCTGCTGCCGATGGGCATCAGCC
>DHLY01000037.1:0-231 GCA_002405525.1 Proteobacteria bacterium UBA4656 | reverse complement strand
GCGCTGGCGCGCGCCGCCGGGGTGCCGCCGCGCCGCATCAACGACATCGTCCTGGGCAAACGCGGCGTCACCGCCGATACCGCCATCCGACTGGCCGCGGCATTGGGTACCAGGGGCATCAACTGAGACACCGGGCATCAACGGGCATAAACTGGGACACGTAAGGACGCCCCAGGTCAACCCTGAGGATTCTGCGACGATCAGACTCGGAACTCGGACACGTAATCGGCG
>DHLY01000137.1:535-4213 GCA_002405525.1 Proteobacteria bacterium UBA4656 | reverse complement strand
GGCGTGTTCCCTCGGCCTGCGCCATCACGCGGCCGTGGCGACCTCGCCCCGGTCCCGGCCTGATTCCTTCGCCCGGTACAGGGCCTTGTCCGCGCGATCGAGCAGGCTGGCGAAGGCGCCGTCCTGGCGGTCGAGCGCGGCCACGCCGAGGCTGATGGTGACGCGCAGCCCGGGCACGAGGTCGTCGAGGTCGAGGGCCGCGACGCCGCCACGGATCCGTTCGGCCACCTGCACCGCCTTCTCCAGCGAGGTCCCCGGGAGCAGGCCGGCGAACTCCTCGCCACCGATGCGGCCGATCAGGTCGTGCTGCCGAAGCGCGCGTTGGCATTCCTGCGCGATGCGGGCCAGCACCGCGTCGCCGGTCGCGTGCCCGTACGCGTCGTTGACCGCCTTGAAGTGGTCGATGTCGAGAGCCAGCAACGTGAGGGCTTTCATCCGCCTCCGCGAATCGAGGAACGCCTGCTGCCCCTTGTGCAGCAGCGCCCGGCGATTGGGCACGCCCGTGAGC
This sequence comes from Proteobacteria bacterium UBA4656, assembly GCA_002405525.1. GTDB lineage: Bacteria > Pseudomonadota > Gammaproteobacteria > Xanthomonadales > Ahniellaceae > UBA4656. The sequence goes on along the minus strand of DHLY01000137.1, from coordinate 3,705 downwards.
GCATCGGTCTCGGAGAGGGCCTTCAGGTTGCGCGCCCGCCACAGTTGGCGCATGGCGATCCCGAACGAGAGCAAGACCAGAGCCGCACCGAGGGCGATGGCGACGTTTTGCCACTGCCGCAAGCGGTCGAGCGACTCGATCTCCTGCTGCCGCAGTCGTTCCTTCGCACGGAGATCGGCGTTCTCGAAATCGCGTCGTCGCACTTCGAAGCGTTCCCGGAGGAACTCGGTGCGTTGCTCCGCGCGCCTCGCATTCTCACGCTTGACGATCTCGATGTACTCCCGAAGGTCGCTCAGCGCATCGTCCGGACGACGCAGGCCCTCCAGCACTGCCGCACGCGGTTGCAACGCCATGGCGAGGTAGCGGTCCTTTCCTTCGGACCGCCAAGCCGCGATTGCGGAATCCAGCATTGCCAACGCCTCTCGCTGACGACCCAGTGCAGCAAGTGCCTGGCCGCGAACCAGCGCCATCATGGCGCCCTCGCCGGGAGTGCCCGCTTCCGCGAAATCCGCTCCGACGCGTTCCAGCGTCCGCAGCGCAGCGCGTGGGCGCTTGCCGACGGCATCCACGCCGGCGCGGCCCAACCGCGCGTACGCGCAGTCAATCGGACTTTTGCGGGCGGTGCAAAGCGCGATGGCGGCATCGAAGGATCGCCGGGCGTTCCCGAAGCGTCCCGTTTCCTCGTAAACGTAGCCCAACTGCAGCAGCGTAGAGATGCGATGGCCCCATTCACCGTCCATCACGGGGTTCTGAAGGGATTGCGTGAGCAATTGCTCCGCGAGCTCCAGATCGCCCATCCGCCGGTAAGCGATCCCCACGAACCGCACGTTCAGAGCGAGCATCCGCGCGTCACCGTTTTTCTGCAGTGCATCGTCGGCTTCAAGCGCATCCAGGAGTGCTTTTGCGTACTGCCCGTTCAGCGAGTGAACGCCGCTTCGCTGTATGAGCATCTGGATGAGGAGCGGCGGATGGTCGGTGCGTCGCGCCGAGTCCACTGCCGCATCGAAATCCGCGATCACGGGCTGCAGCGGCCCCGACTCGGGCAGGTGGATGGCGCGGCAGGCGTGCGCGAGCGACAGTGCGATGGCGTCGCCGTCGGGTCCCGATTCAAATGCGATCAGGGGATCGGCACGCGCCAGAATCTCCTCGGCCGTGCCGTCGATGGCATGGCATGCGAGCGCTTCCAATCGCCGCCGCCGAGGGGAGTCTCCATCCGGCAGCAAGGGTTCGAGCGATGCCCTGAGAAGCGCTTCGTTGTTCCGGGTCGATGTCAGGTCTTCCAGCAGGGCGCGGTCGAACGCTTCGTCGAAGGCAACCGGCGAGGGTTGCGCTTGCGCCGCCCCCGCAGATGCCGTGGCGGCAAGCGGGACGGCGGCGACGATAAGTGCCAACGCTGCGACAAGAAAACCACGGCCGTGCCGTTTCGACGCCGCTTTGTTCACCCATCCCCCACTCTGTCTGCATCGACCGCGTAGCGCCCGGAACTGCGGCTGCCGATCAAGCCCACCGGATCGACGTTCTCGAAGGGCGGTCCGGCGCTGGCGAATCAGGGATTTCAACCACCCTTTCCGGGGAGTCTGCCCGGCATGCAGCGGTCTCGCAATCGCCATGCGCGCCGCTCACGACAAGCTCGTTTGGGTAAACCGTTCGTCCAGCAGCGGCGCGCGCGCGAGGTGCGTTGCGAACCATTGCCCCGCCTGGCCCGACTCACCGGAGCAAAATGCCAGTGCGAAAGCGGCCTCGGGACGCGGCTATTTGACCTCCAGGCGCAGCAGGGTGCCGCGCTCGAATACGGGCCTTGCAAGGAATCCGGAAGAACGCCGACACCGAGGCCGGCTCGCTGCGCTTCGAGCTTCGCCACCATGCTCGCGCGGTCAGCGTCTCCTGGCCCGCCAGCAGTCCTTGGGGTCTCGCCGAACGGGCGCGCGAGCTGTCGGCGACGCAGCCCGCGCGATGCAGGCGCACCGCTGCCTCCGGCCATGGTGCGCCCGACGACTTGGCCTGCCCCGCCAAGGGATGACCAGGGGCGACCGCAAAGTCGAACGCGACGGTCCCGAGCGGGACGACGACGTACCCGCCCCCGGAGGGGATGCCCCCAACACCGAGCCCCCGCAATGGCGAGGCCGGCGCTGTTCTCGACCGGCAATTGCCGACGTGGCGCAGGATCCGCGTGCGGGTGTGACCCGGCGGCACCGCGCTGCTGGTCGCGCGCGCCCTCCAGCCCGCGCGCCGCCGGCTTACGCCGGCCGGTAGATCTCCGCCCCCATCGCCCGGAACTCCGCCGCCTTCTCCGCCATGCCCTTCTCCAGCACCGCCTGCTCGTCCACGCCCTGGGTCGCGGCGTAGTCGCGCACGTCCTGGGTGATCTTCATCGAACAGAAGTTGGGGCCACACATCGAGCAGAAATGCGCCTGCTTGTGCGCGTCCTTGGGCAGCGTCTCGTCGTGGAATTCCTTGGCCTTTTCCGGGTCGAGGCCGAGGTTGAACTGGTCTTCCCAGCGGAACTCGAAGCGCGCCTTGCTGAGCGCATCGTCACGCGCCTGCGCGCCCGGGTGGCCCTTGGCGAGGTCGGCCGCATGCGCGGCGATCTTGTAGGCGATGATGCCGTCGCGCACGTCCTGCTTGTCGGGCAGGCCGAGGTGCTCCTTGGGCGTCACGTAGCACAGCATCGCGGTGCCGAACCAGCCGATCATGGCCGCACCGATCGCGCTGGTGATGTGGTCGTAGCCGGGCGCGATGTCGGTGGTCAGCGGGCCGAGGGTGTAGAACGGTGCCTCGCCGCAGACGGCGAGCTGCTTGTCCATGTTCTCCTTGATCAAGTGCATCGGCACGTGGCCGGGGCCCTCGATCATGGTCTGCACGTCGTGCCGCCAGGCGATCTTGGTGAGTTCACCCAGGGTTTCCAGCTCGCCGAACTGCGCGGCGTCGTTGGCGTCCGCGATGCAGCCGGGGCGCAGGCCGTCGCCCAGCGAGAAGGCCACGTCGTAGGCCTTCATGATCTCGCAGATCTCCTCGAAGTGCGTGTAGAGGAAGTTCTCGCGGTGGTGGGCGAGGCACCACTTGGCCATGATCGACCCGCCGCGGCTGACGATGCCCGTCACGCGGCGCGCGGTCAGCGGCACGTAGCGCAGCAGCACGCCGGCGTGGATGGTGAAGTAGTCCACGCCCTG
>DHLY01000137.1:0-361 GCA_002405525.1 Proteobacteria bacterium UBA4656 | reverse complement strand
CGACCTTCTCCAGCGCCTGGTAGATCGGCACCGTGCCGATCGGCACCGGCGAATTGCGGATGATCCACTCGCGCGTTTCGTGGATGTGCTTGCCGGTGCTGAGGTCCATCACCGTGTCGCCACCCCAGCGGATGGCCCACACCATCTTCTCCACTTCCTCGGCGATCGAACTGGTCACCGCCGAGTTGCCGATGTTCGCGTTGATCTTCACCCGGAAGTTGCGGCCGATGATCATCGGCTCGCTCTCGGGGTGGTTGATGTTGTTCGGGATGATGGCGCGGCCGCGGGCGACTTCGTCGCGGACAAACTCCGGCGTGATCAGGCGCGGGATCGCCGCACCGAAGGACTCGCCAGCGTGGCG
>DHLY01000150.1 GCA_002405525.1 Proteobacteria bacterium UBA4656 | reverse complement strand
GAACGCCCCTACCGCCCCAGGTTCCAACGTCACCTGACGAACCCGCCCTCTCGCTCCCATCGCCAGCCGCCACTTCGTCGACGACAGCTCCATAGCCACCAGCAAAACCTCTTCGCCAGCGTACACTCCACACTCGCGGGCCGTTCGCATGTTCGCCTCCGTTTTGTTTGAGACCAAATCAGAGGATGACTGCGGACGGCCCGCATAGCATCTGCAGCGCACCGGCCGCGCGCGAGCGCGTGTCCTGCAGGAGCGCTGCGTGCGGCGCGACCGGGGTGCCTCAGGACGCAACCGCCCGGCTCGCTGAGCACCGCTGACGAAGCGATTCAAACCTTCCGCCGCCGTCGCGCATCGCAGGGATTCCCGACACCGCCAGAGGTCGCCATGCGCCCGCTGCTCGTCCTGCTCCTGCTCCCGATCGCCAGCCCCGCTGCCGCCTGGGGCGACTGTGAACACCGTGCCGAGCGGCGCGCCACCCTGGAAGCCGGTGGACTGCGATCGCTGGTGCTGCGTGCCGGCGCGGGCGGTCTCGAGGTGATCGGCGAAAAAGGCCGGACCACGATCGAGGCCGTCGGCAGCGCCTGCGCCGACAGCGCGGAGCGGCTGGACCAGATCCGGCTCGACAGCGGCCGCGACGGCGACCGCGCGCGGCTGGTCGCCGTGCTGCCCGACAGCGGCGGCGGCTGGATGGGTGGCGACTACGCGTCGCTGTCGCTGGTGGTCCGCGTGCCGGAGTCGCTGGCGGTGGATGCCGAGGACTCGTCCGGCGATGCCCGCTTCACAGGTTTCGCGTCGCTGGCGGTGGCCGACAGCAGCGGCGACCTGCGCATCGAGGGCATCGCCGGCGCGCTGTCCGTCGCCGACAGCAGCGGCGACATCGACGTGCGCGAGACGGCCGGACCGGTCACCGTGCGCCGCGACAGCAGCGGCGACATCGAGATCAGCGGCGTGGCGAGCGACGTGCAGGTCGAGAAAGACACCAGCGGCGACATCCAACTGCGCAACATCGGCGGCACGGCGCGCGTGGGCAGCGACAGCAGCGGCGAGATCGTGTTCGACGAGATCGCCGGCGACGTTGAGGTCGGCCGTGACGGCAGCGGCGGCATTCGTGCAAACCGCGTTGGTGCTTCGTTCACCGTTCGCGCGGACGGCAGCGGCGGGATCTCCCATGCGGAGGTCAACGGCCGGGTGTCGATCCCCGCGGACTGAGGGCGCCGGGCGGGCTGGGCGCGCTGCGCGCTGCGTGAAGGACTTGCTGCAGGATTGAAAAGCGCGCGTCGCGCGCGTCGCTCTCACACCGGCACGGCCCAGCCGCCGCCCGTCGGCCAGGCGGCCTTCTGTAGGAGCGCTGCGTGTAGCGCGATGGGCCTGCCGCGAGGTCGAAGGGCTCGTGCCACTCGGACGCGGCGCGCTGTCTTGGCGCGAACCACGCGCCGCCGCGACCGGTGGTCGCGGCGGCGCCGGGCGATCAGAAGCGGTAGACGCCGGACAGCGAGTAGACGTCGTAGGGGTTGGAGAAATCCGCCGCGACGTCGACTTGGAATTTCTCGAACGCGATCCCGAGACCGATCGTGTAGTGCATCTCGTCGTCGCCGACCGAGAAGATCTGCGCGTTGGCTTGGTTGGCCGGCGTGACGGCGCCTTCGAAGCGGATCGTGTGCTCCGGATCGCGCCACATGCCGGCGCGGATCACCACCGGGTTGGCCATGTCGGCGAACACGTACTCGGCGCCGAGGCGGATCTCGGTGCCGTCGTCGATCCCGAGCCCGGCCACTTCGGCGTTGCCGGACGGGCCGTCGGCCACCAGGCTCGACTGCATGCCCTCGGTGAGGTCCGAGTACAGCATCCGCGCCACGTCGAAGTTGATTCCGAAGGTGTCGGTGACCTTGTAATTGAGACCGATGCCGTAGGAACGGGGCACATCGAACGAAACCCCGTCCTTCGGGAATCCGTTCAGTGCCACCAGCTGGGTGGGCGACGCGTAGCGGGCGGCAAAAGCGGTGTACTCGAAGTTGCCGCCATCGCGATACACCGCGCCGACCGACAGCCGGTCGGTCGGCTTCCACAGCAGGCCGACGTTAAAGATCACGTCGTTGTCATCGCCACGCGAGCCGGCACCGAAGGCGCCGGCGACCTGGAACTGGTCGGCATCATTGACGCGCTCGGTGACCGATTCGAGGTCGAACTGCGAGTACGCGACACCGACGCCCGCCGAAAAGCCCGGCGCGATGCGGAACGCCGCCGAAAGGCCGTAGTTCACGCCCTTGACGTCGATATCGGTCGCGAAGCGGCGCAGGAGCACGCTGTCCTCCGCGCCGATGAAGTCGGTGCTGTAGCGCAGGAACTCGTGGCGGTAGACAGCGATCGCCCAGTTGTCGAACGGCATCACGTACGACAGGAAGCCGAGCCCGTCCTCGCGGCTGTTGGCGGTGTCGTACTGCGGCAGGTCGCCGGCGATGAACTCGGTGCTGAAGCGCGAGTTGCGGTACTCGGCCGACACTTCGCTGTTCACCAGTTGGGTCAGGCCCGCCGGATTGGTGTAGGCGGCGGTGGCGTCGTCGGCCAGGCCGATGAACGCGCCGCCCATGCCCAGCGCACGGGCGCCCGGCGGCACGAAGGAGAACTGCAGCGAGGCGTTGCCCTCCTCGTCGGTGATCGCGAAAGCCGGCGCGGCCGTGCACGCCAGGACCGTTGCGACGGTCAGTGCGAGGGTATTCTTCTTCATCTGGATGTTCCCACGGTTGGATGGAGGGGGCTGGCCGGGCGCCACTGCGCCTCCCGGTCCAATACGTCAATTTAACGGACTTCGCATCACGGCGCGCGTGCCGGGCCGGCGACGGACCCGGCAAACGCGCCGGGCCGGGTCGGCGCGGGCCTGCGAGGGCGGGCTACCAAGCGCCGGACACCGGCATCTTGAAGTAGATCGTTCCGTTGGCCTCCGGTTCCGGCAGGTGGCCGGCGCGGATGTTCACCTGCAGGGCCGGATACAGCAGCTGCGGCGCGGCGAGACCGGCGTCGCGCGCGCTCCGCAGGGCAATGTAGCCCTGCGCGTCGAGGCCGACGACGTGCGGGTTGCGCTCGCGCATCTCGCGCAGCGGCACGACCGGCCGCGGCTGGCGCCCGTCCGGCGGGTAGTCGTGGGCGAGGCAGATGCGGGTCTCGTCGGGCAGGGCGAGGATGCGCTGGATCGACGTCCACAGCGCGGCGGCGTCACCGCCGGGGAAGTCGCAGCGCGCGCTGCCGACGTCGGGCGCGAACAGGGTGTCGCCGACGAACAGCGCGTCGCCGATCCGGTACGACAGGCTATCCGGCGTGTGGCCGGGGGTGGCGATCACCTCGGCATCGAGATCGCCGATCCGAAAGCGATCACCGTCGGCGAATCGATGGTCGAACTGCGAGCCGTCGGCTGCAAAGTCGGCACCGAGGTTCAAGACGCGCGCGAAGTGCCGCTGCACCGCCTCGATGCCGGCGCCGATCGCCACCCGCCCGCCCAGCTGCTGCTTCAGATACTGCGCAGCGCTGAGATGATCGGCGTGCGCGTGGGTTTCGAGGATCCACAGCACGCCGAGCCGGCGATCGTGCACGTGCGCGATCACGGCGTCTGCCAGCAGGGTGCTGATGCGCCCCGACTTCGGGTCGTAATCCAGCGCCGGATCGACGATCGCCGCCGCATGCGTCCCCGGGTCCTCGACCACCCAGGTCCAGGTGCAGGTGGGCGCATGGAAGAAGGGCGTCAGGACCGGGACCATGCCGGGATTGTAGGGGGCAATGAGCGCGGCGACGCGCCGGGGCGGAGGGCCCAGGGTCCTCGATCGCCATGCACCCAGCGCCCCCCGCACACCCGACACCCCTACAATCCGCTGATGGATGTCTCCCACCTGCTCGACGCGCTCAACCCGGCGCAGCGCGAGGCCGTCTGCGCGCCTTCGGGGCACTATCTGGTGCTGGCCGGCGCCGGATCCGGCAAGACCCGCGTGCTGACCCACCGCATCGGCTGGCTGACCGAGGTCGAGGGAATCTCGCCCTGGGGGGTGCTGGCGGTGACCTTCACCAACAAGGCGGCCGCCGAGATGCGGCACCGCATCGAAGGCCTGTTGCATCGCGATGCACGCGGCCTGACGGTCGGCACCTTCCACGGCATCGCGCATCGGCTCCTGCGCCAGCACTGGAAGGAGGCGCGACTGCCCGAGACCTTCCAGATCCTCGACGCCGACGACCAGCAGCGGCTGGTCAAGAAGACCATCCAGGCACTCGGCATCGACGAGGCGCGCTTCCCGCCGCGGCAGGGCACCTGGTTCATCAACCACCACAAGGACGAGGGCAAGCGCCCCGACACGATCGACCCCGGCTACAACCCCACCACGCGCACCTGGATCGACGTCTATTCGGCCTACGAGGACGCCTGCCGCCGATCCGGCCTGGTCGACTTTGCCGAACTGCTGTTGCGCGTTCACGAGACCCTGCTGACCAACGATGCCCTGCTGCGCCACTACCGGGAGCGCTTCCAGCATCTCCTGGTCGACGAATTCCAGGACACCAACACCATCCAGTACGCCTTCGTGCGCCTGCTGGCCGGCGAGCACGCGAGCGTGTTCGTGGTCGGCGACGACGACCAGGCCATCTACGGCTGGCGCGGCGCCAAGGTCGAAAACGTGCAGCGGTTCCTGCGCGACTTCCCCGGCGCAGGCACCTTGAGGCTGGAGCAGAACTACCGTTCCACCGGCCGCATCCTCGCCGCCGCGAACGCGGTGATCGCCAACAACCCCAGCCGCCTCGGCAAGACCCTGTTCACCGAAGCCGGCGAAGGCGAGTCGATCGACCTCTACGCCGCATTCAATGCCGAGGACGAATCGCGCTTCGTGATCGAGCGCATCCGCCAGTGGATCAAGGACGGCGGCAGCCCGAACGACTGCGCGATCCTGTACCGGAGCAACGCGCAGTCCCGCCTGTTCGAAGAACAGCTGCTGGTGCACGACATCCGCTACCGCGTCTACGGCGGCCAGCGCTTCTTCGACCGCGCGGAGGTGAAGGACGCACTCGCGTATCTGCGCCTGATCGCCTTCCGCCACGACGACGCGGCCTTCGAGCGCGCCGTGAACCAGCCCCCGCGCGGCATCGGCGAGCGCACGCTGGATGCGCTGCGCCGGCGCGCGCGCGCGACCGACGTCTCGATGTGGAGCGCGGCGATCGCCGAGGTCGCCGCGGGCTCATTGGCCGGTCGCACCAAGAACGCGCTGCAGGCCTTCATGACCCTGATCGACACGCTCGCCCAGGAGACCGTCGAACTGACGCTGGCCGAGCGCTTCGGCGAGGCGATCGAACGCTCCGGCCTCAAGGCCTTCCACGAGAACGACAGCAAGGGCATGGGCGAGGCCCGGGTCGAGAACCTGGAGGAACTCACCAACGCCGCCAGCCGCTTCGTGCTGACCAGCGAGGACGAGGCCGCAGGGCTCACCGAACTCACCGCCTTCCTCTCGATGGCCGCGCTGGAGGCCGGCGAGGCCGAGGGCGAAGCCTGGGAATCGTGCGTGCAATTGATGACCCTGCACAGCGCCAAGGGCCTCGAGTTCCCGCTGGTGTTCTTGGTCGGCCTCGAGGACGGCCTGTTCCCCAGCCAGAAGTCGCTCGACGAACCCGGCCGGCTGGAGGAAGAACGCCGCCTCGCCTACGTCGGCATCACCCGCGCGCGCAGGAAACTGGTGCTGTGCTACGCCGAATCGCGCCGCCTGCACGGCATGGAAACCTGGAACCGCCCCTCGCGCTTCATCAGCGAACTGCCCAACCAGGTGCTGATGGAAGTCCGCCCGCGCGCCCAGATCTCACGGCCCGCGTCCTTCGGGCGCAGCGCCGAGGATTTTCTCGCCTCGCGTGGCCTCGGCCCGCGCGGCGGCGGCGCCGAAGACGCCCCGCCGTTCAAGCTCGGCGCGCGCGTCAACAGCGGCAAGTTCGGCGAAGGCGTGATCCTCGGCTACGAGGGCAGCGGCACGCACCTCGTGGTGATGGTCAACTTCGCGGAGGTGGGGGTGAAGCGGTTGGTGGTGGCGTATGCGGGGTTGAGCGCAGCCTGAGCGCGGTGCCCACCTGTCGCCGAAAGGCGGACGAGCCCACGTTGTGGCTCGGCTTGCCCGCGCATCGCAATTGCGATACCTTGCGTCCATGAAGACCGCCACCATCCCTTCCGTGCGTGTGGACCCTGAGTTCCGCGCGGAAGTCGAGTCGGTGCTGGGCGAAGGCGAGACCCTCTCGCAGTTCGTCGAAGCCTCGGTGCGCGCCAGCGTCGAACGCCGGCGCATCCAGGCCGAGTTCATTGCACGTGGACTGCGCTCGCGCGACGAAGCCCGACGCAACAACGACTACGTGACCGCGGACGAGGTCCTCGCCGGACTTCAGCGCAAGCTGGACGGCGCCCGCGCGGGCGTGGGCAGGCCGCGCACGCCGCGCAAGTGAGTTTCCGCGTCCGCCTGACCCGCGAGGCCGCCGACGACCTCGATCGCCTGTTCGACTTCGTCCTGCAGCGCGAACTGGCGAGAGAAGGTGGCGACCTCGCGCTGGCCGAGCAGGCCATCGCCGCCATCCGCGCCGGCTTCGAGACGCTGCGCACCTCCCCGTTCACTTGCCGAAAAGCGGGCCAGAACGCCTTCCTGCGCGAACTGATCATCCCGTTCGGGCACTCGGGTTACGTCGCGCTGGTGGAGATCAAATCCGCGACCGATGTGGTCGTGATTGCGGTTCGGCATCAGCTCGAGGATGACTGCCACTGAGGGACGGCGTCTCCCTGTGGCCAGGTCCAAACGCACGACCAGCTGCTGCAGACCTGCGACGAACGACGGGCACGTGAGGCGGTCAGCAGTTCGCCGACCCCACCATCACACCCGTACTGCAGCCCTTGCAAACACGGTAGCCCGATCCCTGATTCGGGCCCCTGATCCGCATTCGTGACTCCAGAGCACCAGCGTGGCTTCGAATCACGGCAAGGCTTGTCGCTCGATGCGGCTTGCAAGATCGGCCAGCATCAGACCATCGTCAACCGCTGCGTAGGATTCGTCAGAGCACGGCGGCCCCGAGTATTCGGTGTTTGGATCCCAATGATACTGATGGCAGAACGCGACCTGGACATCGACCGGTTTGCCGCCGACTGTAGGTGCCTCGAACATGCTGCTGCCGACGGCGTCGCGCGTAGCGTCGAGGAAGTCTCGCGCCGTGGCCGGAGTGGACAGTGCGCGAAAGGTCCCCGTGCGACCGTTGGCCTTGACGGTGTAGGTGCCTTCGACGCGTCCGCTCCGCTTGTCGATGATGGCATAGCGAGGAAAGCGCGGGAGATAAGACTTGAGCGGCAGAGGCGCCACCATCACGCGCTCGATCCAAACGACGAGGCGTTCGTTGCCAACGTTTCGTAGTTCAAGCTTGAACACCAGACCCATGGTGCCGTCGACGGGCTCGCCGCCACGACGGGCCGGCTCGAATCGCAGCGAGGTCACGAACCGGTTCAATCGTTCAAAGAGCGGCAGCGGGATCGCCAGGGGACCATTGTCGAGGCGGCCCCCTCCCTCGGCATCGACGTGCAAGCGCAACCAGACTTGATGCCTGACCACGCCACCGCCGGCTTCATCCGCGGTTTCTGCGGCAAGCGGCGTGGCAGGCGCCAGCGCCGACGTCACCATGCCGAACAGCCGCATAGCCATCGCGAATCGCTTGCCAGGCATTCTTCGCCTCCATTGCATCGTAAGAAAACCGGATTC
>DHLY01000148.1:3932-7300 GCA_002405525.1 Proteobacteria bacterium UBA4656 | reverse complement strand
CGGACGGCCCGCATAGCATCTGCACGGGTGGGTTGCAGGATGCCGCGCTCAGGTCCCGCGCAGCCAGGCGGCGATCGCGCGCCCCGCGTCGCGGCCATCGGCCACCGCGGTGACCACGAGGTCGGCGCCGCGCACCATGTCGCCGCCGGCGAACACCTTCGGGTGCGAGGTCTGGAAGCGCGCGCGCGCGGACTTCGGGCCATGCGGTCCGGCGGCGGCCATCGGCACGTCGACGAGTCCGTTCGGGTGCAGGCTGATACCGTGCGCGGCCAGCCACGGCGGCGGATCGGGCTGGAAGCCGAAGGCGATGATCACCGTATCGGCCGGCAGCACGGTCTCGCTGCCCTCGATCGGCTGCGGGCTGCGGCGGCCGCGCGCATCCGGCGGGCCCGGACGCGTCTCGACCACGCGCAGGCCGGTGACGCGCGCGTCGCCTTCGATCGCCAGCGGCGCGCGGTTGAAGAGGAACTTCACCCCCTCGTCCCTGGCGTTCTTCACCTCGCGGCGCGAGCCGGGCATGTCGGCCTCGTCGCGGCGGTAGACGCAGGTCACGCTCGCGGCACCCAGGCGCACCGATGTGCGCACGCAGTCCATGCCGGTGTCGCCGCCGCCGAGCACCACCACCCGCGCGCCGCGCAGGTCGGGGCGCGCCATCGGCTGCGTCCAGCCGGCGATGGGCCGGGTCTCCGGATGCTCGACGCCCAACACCTCGCGCGCATTCGCGACGAGATACGGCAGCGCGGGAATCACGCCCGGCAGGTCCTGCCCCGGCAGCCGGCCATCGACGTAGCGATAGGTACCCAGTCCGAGGAACACCGCATCGTGGTCACGCAGCAACGCGTCGAACGACACCTGGTCGCCGATCGTCACCCCGAGATGGAACTTGACGCCCATCGACTCCAACACGTGGCGGCGGGTGGCGATGACGTGCTTTTCCAGCTTGAACGGCGGGATGCCGAAGGTGAGCAGGCCGCCGATCTCCTCGTAGCGGTCGAACACCTGCGGCTCGACGCCGGCGCGCGCGAGCTGGTCGGCGCAGGCGAGGCCTGCGGGCCCGGCGCCGATGATGGCCACCTTGCGCCCGGTCGGCACCACGTTGGACAGGTCCGGCCGCCAGCCCTGCTTGAAGGCCTCGTCGACGATGTACTTCTCGACCGCACCGATGGTCACCGCCTCGAAGCCGGTGTTGAGCGTGCAGGCGCCCTCGCACAGGCGATCCTGCGGGCAGACGCGACCGCAGATCTCGGGCAGCGGGTTGGTCTCGTGGCACAGTTCCGCGGCCTCGAACAACCGGCCTTCCTGCACCAGCTTGAGCCAGTTCGGGATGTAGTTGTGGACCGGGCACTTCCACTCGCAGTACGGGTTGCCGCAGTCGAGGCAGCGCAGCGACTGTTCGGCGGCGGCGGGCGCTTCGAACGGGCCGTAGATCTCGGTCCAGCCGTGGGTGCGCACCTCGACCGGGATCTCCTTCGGCATCCGGCGCGGAACGTCGAGGAACTGGAAGGGTTTGCTGCTCATCGGGGTGAATCCGACTCCGCGAAGCGAGGAGGCATGCTGTTCCTTCTCCCCTTGTGGGTGAGGCGGGAAATGCCGGCCCACGGCCCGGCCCGCCGAACGCCCGCGCGAGTAGCGCGGGCCGGGACGAAGGTGGCCGAAGGTCGAGCCCCGACAGGGGCGGGGGTCGGCACATGGCCGTGCCGACGGACTGCGGAGCGCGGACTGCGCAGCCGGATGAGGGGGACCGACCTGCAGCGCACGCTGCTGCCCCTCACCTCTGCCCCTCTCCCAGCAGGGGAGAGGGGTCCGTGCGCGGCGAAGCCCTGCATCACGCGGCCCTCCGCAGCGCATCGACCAGCGACTCCAGGCTCGCGGCCTTCGGCTTGACGAGCCAGAACTTGCCGGAGAAATCGCGGAACTCGTCGAGGATCGCGCGGCCCCAGGCGCTGTGGGTCTCGCGCACGTGGGCGACGATCAGGCCGCGCAGGTGCTGCAGGTGGTTCTCCATGCCTTCCGGGTTGATGCGCAGGATGTCGATCAACTCGTGGTTGTAGCGGTCGACGAAGTCGCGCTCGAGGTCGAGCACGTAGGCCAGACCGCCGGTGAAGCCGGCGCCGAAGTTCATCCCCGTGGAACCCAGCACCGCCACCACGCCGCCGGTCATGTACTCGCAGCAGTGGTCGCCCGCGCCCTCGACCACCGCGGTGGCGCCCGAATTGCGCACGCCGAAGCGCTCGCCCGCGCGGCCGGCGGCGTAGAGTTCGCCGCCGGTGGCGCCGTACAGGCAGGTATTGCCCATGATCGGCGTCTCGCGCGGCACGTAGCGCGCATCCGAGGGCGGGCGGATCACGATCTTGCCGCCGGCCATGCCCTTGCCGACGTAGTCGTTGGCGTCGCCGACCAGGTGCAGCTCCAGCCCGCCCGCGTTCCACGCGCCGAAGCTCTGGCCCGCGGTGCCTTCGAGGCGCACCGTGATCGGTGCATCGCGCATGCCATGGTCGCCGTGGATGCGCGCGATCTCGCCCGACACCCGGGCGCCGATCGCGCGGTCGCGATTGCAGATCGGGTAGCGGAAGTCGCCGCCGCGCCGGACCGCGATCGCGGACTTCATGTCGGACAGCATGCGCGCGGCCAGCGCCCCGCGATCGCGCGGCGGGTTGCGCGCGTCGAGGTTGCACTGCGAGGCCTTGCTCGCCAGGCCGGCCGCCGACAGGATGGGCGACAGGTCCAGCCGGTGCTGCTTGGCGTTGATGCCTTGCGCCTCGCGCAGCAGGTCGGTACGGCCGATCAGGTCCACCAGCCGCCGCACGCCGAGCCTCGCCAGCCACTGGCGCACGTCCTCGGCCACGAAGCGGAAGAAGTTCATCGCCATCTCGGGCAGGCCGATGAAGTGCTGCTCGCGCAGTCGCGGGTCCTGCGTGGCCACGCCGGTGGCGCAGTTGTTGAGGTGGCAGATGCGCAGGTACTTGCAGCCCAGCGCCACCATCGGCGCGGTGCCGAAGCCGAAGCTTTCGGCGCCGAGGATCGCGCCCTTGATCACGTCCAGCCCGGTCTTGAGCCCGCCGTCGACCTGCACCCGCACCTTGTGGCGCAGGTCGTTCAGGCGCAGCGTCTGCTGCACCTCCGACAGGCCCAGTTCCCACGGCGTGCCGGCGTACTTGATCGACGAGATCGGCGACGCCCCCGTGCCGCCGTCGTAGCCGGACACGGTGATGAGGTCCGCGTACGCCTTCACCACCCCGGCGGCGATGGTGCCGATGCCGGCGTGGCTGACCAGCTTCACGCTGACCAGGGCCTGCGGGTTGATCTCCTTCAGGTCGTAGATCAGTTCCGCAAGATCCTCGATCGAATAGATGTCGTGGTGCGGCGGC
>DHLY01000148.1:2424-3723 GCA_002405525.1 Proteobacteria bacterium UBA4656 | reverse complement strand
AGCTGGCCGCCCTCGCCGGGCTTCGCGCCCTGCGCGATCTTGATCTGCAGCACCTCGGCGTTGATCAGGTACTCCGGCGTGACGCCGAAGCGGCCCGACGCGACCTGCTTGATCTTCGACGACTTCTCGGTGCCGTGGCGGGCGGGATCTTCGCCGCCCTCGCCGGAATTGCTGCGCGCGCCGAGCCGGTTCATGGCGATCGCCAGCGCCTCGTGCGCCTCGGGCGAAAGCGCGCCGAGGCTCATGCCGGCCGAATCGAAGCGCGCGACGATGGCCTCGATCGGCTCCACCTCGTCGACCTCGATCGACTTCGCCTCGTCGACCTGCAGTTGCAGCAGGTCGCGCAGGGTGGACGGCGGGCGCGTGTCGACGTGGCGCGCGTAGACCGCGTAGTCCTCGTAGCGGCCGGTGCGCACGCTCAGCTGCAGCGACGCGATCACGTCCGGGTTGTACATGTGGTACTCGCCGCCGTCGACGTAGCGCAGCAGGCCGCCCTGCTCCAGCGGCTCGGCGGGGTTCCAGGCGCGGTCGTGCAGCCAGCGCTGCTCGGCTTCGAGTTCGGCGAAGCCGGCGCCGGCGATGCGCGAGGGCGTGCCGCCGAAGCACAGGTCCACGACCTCACGGTCGACGCCCACGATCTCGAACAACTGGGCGCCGCGGTAGGACCCGATGGTGGCGATGCCCATTTTGGAGATGATCTTGAGCAGGCCCTTCTTGATGCCGCGGCGATAGCTGCGGCCCAGTTCCGCCTGCTCGCTGCCGCGCTTGCCCTTGACCACCTTGCTGCGCCCGAGGTCGAACAGGGTCTGGTAGGCCAGGTACGGATAGACCGCGGTGGCGCCGTAGCCGAGCAGACAGGCGAAGTGGTGCGGGTCGCGCGCGGTGCCGGTTTCGATGATCAGGTTGCAGTCGCAGCGCAGGCCGGCGCGCACCAGGTGCTGGTGCACCGCGCCGGTGGCGAGCAGCGCGTGCACCGGCAGGCGCCCTTCCTGCGGATAGCGGTCGGACAGCAGCACGATCACCGCGCCGTCGCGCACCGCGGCTTCCGTTTCCGCGCAGATGCGGCGCACGGCATCGCCCAGCGCCTCGCCCGGCTGCTGGTACAGGTGCACCACCACGTTGGCGCGGGCGAATTCGTCCAGCGCCAGCAACTGGCGCAGCTTGCGCTGGCTCAGGATCGGCGAGTTCATCATCACCATCTGCGCGTTGGCCGGGCCCAGCTCGAAGAGGTTGCCCTCGCGGCCGATCTGGGTGGACAGCGACATCACGCACTGCTCGCGCAGCGGGTCGATCGGCGGG
>DHLY01000148.1:0-2286 GCA_002405525.1 Proteobacteria bacterium UBA4656 | reverse complement strand
TGGTGACTTGCGCGAAGGCCTGCCGGAAGTAGTCGTACAGCGAGCGCACCTTGGACGAGAGCACCGGCATCGGCGTGTCGTCGCCCATCGAGCCGGTGGCTTCCTGTTCGGTCTCGGCCAGCACGCGCAGCACGCCCTCGCGCTCCTCGCGCGTGAGGTTGAACAATTTCTGGAAGCGCGCCAGCGTCGGTGGGTCGAAGGGTTCCGCCGCCAGCGTGGGGTCGATCAGGTCGGTGACCAGGAACTTGAGGTTCTGCTTCAGCCAGCGCTTGAACGGCGCGCGCGTGCGGTTGATGCGGTCGATCGCCTCGCTGTCGAGGAACTCGCCCGAATGCAGGTCGACGGCGATCATCTCGCCGGGGCCGAGCTTGCCCTTGGCGATGACGTCGGAGGGCGCGTAGTCCCAGGTGCCGACTTCGCTGGCAATGGTGAGGTGGCGGTCGGCGGTCAGCACCCAGCGCGCGGGGCGCAGGCCGTTGCGGTCGGCGGTGGCCGCGGCGAAGCGGCCGTCGCACATCACGATGCCGGCCGGGCCGTCCCAGGCGTCGAGGTTGAGCCCGTAGTACTGGTAGAAGGCCGCGAGGTCGGCGTCCTTGTACTCCAGCGATTGCGTGGCCGGCGGGATCAGGATGCGCATCGCGGTCGGCAGATCGAGGCCGCCGGCGAGCAGCACCTCCAGCATGTTGTCCAGCGACTGCGAGTCGGAGCCTTCCATGCTGACCAGCGGGTCGAGGTCGCGGAAGTCGATCGCCGGCGAGCGCCACTTGTGCGCGCGCGCCTGCGCCCAGCGCCGGTTGCCCTCGATGGTGTTGATTTCGCCGTTGTGGGCCAAGAGGCGAAACGGCTGCGCCAGCTTCCACGCCGGCGCGGTGTTGGTCGAGAAGCGCTGGTGGAAGACGATCACCGCCGCCTGCATGTCCTCGCGCGCGAGGTCGGGGTAGAACTCCGGCAGCGCGGCCGGCAGCATCATGCCCTTGTAGCCCAGCGTCCAGGCCGACAGCGACACCACGTAGAACGCCGGCTGCGCGGCGTGCAGGCGCTTCTCCGCCATCCGGCGTGCGACGAACAGCGCGCGGTTGAACGAGGTCTGGTCCATCGACGCCGCGGGCGCGACGAACACCTGCTCGATGCGCGGCATGGTGCGGCGCGCGGTCTCGCCGCAGGTCGCAGGTTGGGTCGGCACCACGCGCCAGCCGGCGACCCGGACTTCCTCGCGTTCCAGTTCTTCCGTGAGCGTGGCGCGGCACACGGCCGCGGCCTCGTCGTCGGAGGGCAGGAAGACGGTGCCGGCGGAGAACACCGGGCCCAGCCGGATGCCGCACTCGGCAGCGGCGGCGCGCAGGAATTTCTCGGGGCGCAGCAGCAGCACGCCGCAGCCGTCGCCCGAGGCACCGTCGGCCGCCACCGCGCCGCGGTGCGCGAGCCGCGCCAGCGCGGTCAGGCCGGTCTCGACCACCCAGCGGGAGGCGACGTTATCGAGGTTCGCGATCAGCCCGAAGCCACAGGCATCGTGCTCGAACCGCGGGTCGTAGAGCCCCTGCTTCGCAAAGCCTTCGTGCTCGCCCGCCATGCCGCCTCCGCCGAAACCCACACCCTTAATGCGATCCCCTGCAGGCGGCGGACGGTCCCACGCGGGGGCGTGCGCACCGGCCTCCTGCCGCACCGGTCGCCAAGCCCGGGCATGGTCTGGGGGAACACGCCAGGGCGCAGCGGGCCGATGGGCGGGCGGCCCGGACGGTCACCCGCCCACCGCGCCCCGCGCGCCAGGCGAACGCCCGGCGCTTGCGCTCCGACTAAAGCACAGATTGTGCGATGCGGCAATCGAGGGAGGGTCGGTCAGGACCCGCGCAACGGTCCGGGGTCTTTCGGCAGCCATTGCCGGTAGTGCATGACGGTCACGATCTCGATCCCGTCGGCGGTCACCGCGTAGATGATCCGGTAGGGACGCTCGAGCAGTTCCCTCAGATCGGCCTCGGGATACTCCGGGAGTCGGCGGCCAATCAGAGGTGGTTGAGCCAGCGTGCGGGATCGCCGCAACAGCAGGGCCGCGACCTTGCGCGCGGCCTCGGACGAATCCCGTGCGATGTAGGACGTGATCTCGCGCAGCCGCTGGACCGCTTCCGCCGACCAGTAGACCCTCATTCGGCCACGCCGACCTCTTTAATCAAGACTTCAACCGGGATGACCCGCAGCGACTGGACGTCAGCCCCGCCGCGCGCGATCGACGCATGGAGTTCGCCCTTGTAGCGGACGTCGTCCCCGGAAGCCTCGGGCGGCCAGGCATCG
>DHLY01000039.1:5293-20780 GCA_002405525.1 Proteobacteria bacterium UBA4656 | reverse complement strand
CGCGGCCACGCCCGGCGAGTAGGCGAGCGCGAGGGCCTTCTGCGTGACCACGGTCTTGGGCGAGACGACCTTGATCTTGCCCGGCGGATGCTGGCGGTGGTACTCGAGCGCCTGCTGCTTCAGCTGCTCGGCGGCGTCGTTCTGGGTATCCATGCGGTTTTTCCGGGGCGCGCATGCACGCCAAGGGTCGAGCACCGGAGATTATCACGCACGGCCGGCGGCCCTCGCTGCGGCGCCGCGCCGTCGTGCGCGCCGCGCGCTACCACTGCAGCGAGCGCGCGATGTGCGCGCGCAGGCGCGCGGCCTGCTCCGGCGTCATCGCGCCAAGAATGCCGCGCGCGGCCTCCGGCAGGTGCGACACCGCCGCCTGTGGATCGTCGAAGATGTAGTGGTCGAACAACGCGCGCCACGCCGCGCGCTCGTCCGGCGGCAGGTCGCGCAGGGTCAGAAGCGCATGCTGCAGGGTGGTGCTCGGCGTGGTCGCGTGCGCGGGGGCTTCGCGCCACCAGGCGTTGACCATTGCGCCGATGACGTCCAGCGATTCGGCGTGGTGCCACCAAAGGCTCGGCAGGTAGAGCGCGTCGCCGGGACCGAGTTCTGCCACCTGAGCGTGACGCGCGGCCTCGGCGAAGCGCGGGAAGCGCGCAAGGTCGGGCGCGTGGAAGTCGACCAGGCTCACTGGCTGACCGGCGGGCGTGAACTCCAGCGGACCGGGGTACAGGTTGCCGATCTGCTGCGGCGGAAAGAGGATGTAGCGCCGCCGCCCGCCGACCACGCAGATCAGGTTCGACGGCAGGTCCCAGTGCGCCGCCACCCGCGTGCGGTTGCCGATCCACAGCGACACCAGCGGTTCGGCCGACGGCGACGGAAACGGCAGCGGGTTGTCGCGCACGAAGCCCGGCATCACCTGCGGCATGCGCACCGCGCCGGCGTAGAAGGCCGGCGGCTTCGCCGCCGCGCGGTATTCGAACAGCAGGCTCAGCAGTTCCGCCAGCGGCAGGGACCGGCGGTCGTAGTTGAGGCGCGACAGCGAATCGTCGGCGTAGAACACTCGTCCGCCGGCCGCCGGCGCAAGGAAGAACGCCTCCACCTGCGCATCGCCGCCCTGCGCGCGCAGGTAGGCACACAGCGCGGCATCGCCTTCGCGCGCGGCGGACACCGCCGGCCAGTGCGCGACCGCGCCGCGGAACACGCGGGGCCGGGCCAGCGGCAGTACCTCGGCGCGAAAAACGGCTTCGTCGAGCGGGCCCTGCTCGGGCACGCGGGAGCATTGCGACCAGTCGATCATCGGGCTGCGCGCGGCAACGGCGAAGCGCACAGGGTAGCCGCTTCCAGCCCTGCCACGCAGGGCCGGCAGGCCGCGCCACGCTCTGTACGCCGCCGTCTCCGTGCCGTCGAAGAACAGCGCATCGCCGCCCGGCGGCGGCAGCGCCAGCGGCAGCACGGTGCCGTAGGTTGGCAACGCGCCGCGCATCGACTGTGGTTCGACGAGGAAGACCATGCCCGCATGGTTGACGCCCGCGCGGCTCTGCTTGGACACGCCGATGATGCCGCGCTCGCCGGCGAAGTCGAAATTGTCGACCGATTCGTTCTCGACCGTCAGGCCGGGCGGCAACAGAGACTGCAGCCGCGCACCGCTGGCGAGGAAGTAGAACGCGAAGCCGCCATCCACGCCGATCCACGGGTCGCCGAGTGCCACGGCGCCGCCGACGAAGAACCCGGCCCCGAAACCACCGGTCGGCGTCGGCGAGGTGATCGTGCGCGTGAGAGGGAGCGCACCACCGGCGCCGCCAGCCCGGCGGCCAGCGCGTTGGAGTAGGACACGTAGGCCGGGTCGCCGGCGATCCCGGCCAGCAGCGGGAACCCGCCGTCCGCGGTGCCGGCGATCGACTGCACGAAGGGCCAGCCGCCCCCGACGGCACGGCGCAGGAAGTGCAGCGCGCCCGCCTCTCTCGCGCCGCCGAGGGTGTCGGCGCCGGGCGCGCTGACCACCGCATGGTCGCCGTCGATGCCGGTGCTGCGGCCGAGGTAGTCCGGCAGGTTGGCGCTGCCGTGCGACAGGCGCTGGCGCGGCGCGGCGACGCCATCGACGAGGCTGTAGGCGAGGATCGACCCCTGGGCCGTATTGGTCGCACTCGCGTTGTCGCCCGGCGCACCGACCCGCAGACAGCCGTTGCCGAAGCGCACGCCGGCGGTTTCGCCGCCGTTGCCGTCGGGTCGCGCCAGTTGCGCCGTGACCGTCCATGCGCCGCCGCAAAAGCACCAGACCGCGGCATGGGTTGGCGCGGGGGCGACGGTCGTCGCGTTGGACGCCAGCACCGCCACCGCGACGAGGTCGCCGGAGAGGTGCACGCTGCCCATGAAGTCGGGCCGCAGCCCGGTGCCGGCCCGCGACGCCGACAGCGTGGCGTACGACCACACGCCGCCCGCGTCGCGTGTGGCGAGGTAGACCGCGGCCACGCCACCACCCGGATCGGTGGTCGCCGCGCCGCCGTTGACCGCCGACACGTCGTAGCCGGACTGGGTGCCCTGGTTCACCCCGACCGGCTGCTCCAGCTTCTGCACCTGGGTCCAGACCGGACCCTGCAGGCGGTAGACGTAGACCGCGCCACGACGGGTCGCCGCGCCGCCCGTGGGGCGGTGCTGGCGCGCGCCGACCAGCAGGTCCTGGCCGTCGAAGTCGAGCCCGAAGCCGAAGCGGTCGGCGACCGTGGGATCGGGCATCAGCAGCTTCTGTTCCTGCAGCCCGTTGCCGGCATCGCGACCGAACACGTAGACCGCCCCCTGGTCGGCGGTGGTCTCGTCGCGCCCCGAGGCGCCGAAGAAGATGCGGTCGGCCGACTGCGCCAGGCCGTAGCCGGAACGGTCGCCGTCCTGTCCGGCGTCCGGCGCGATCGTCGCCGCGAGCGCAAAGTCGGCGCC
Organism: Proteobacteria bacterium UBA4656; assembly: GCA_002405525.1. Classification (GTDB taxonomy): domain Bacteria; phylum Pseudomonadota; class Gammaproteobacteria; order Xanthomonadales; family Ahniellaceae; genus UBA4656. Next base: position 17,858 of record DHLY01000039.1, on the reverse strand, counting down.
CGGCGCGGTCCGCTCGTAGACCCAGACCCGCCCTTCGCCGCCGAAGCCCTCGCCGAACGCGCGTGCGACCGGCAATCGGTTGCCGCGCAGGTCGATGGCCGCCGGGCCGACCTGGCGGAGCGCGTCGACCCGGCGACGCAGCGCGTGTTGCGCGACGGCGAGCCCGCCCCGGTGCCGCTGGAGCGCAGCAGCCTCGACCTGCTGCTGGCGCTGGCCCGCCGTTCCGGCGAAGTCGTGGCCAAGGCCGAGCTGCTGCGCGCGGTCTGGCCACAGCGTGCGGTGTCGGAGAACTCACTGGCACAGGCGGTGCGCAGACTGCGCTGCGCGCTGGGCGATGCCGGCACCCTTACTTCTACGATTGGGCGGGCGCGGCCGCCGACCTCGGCGTCGCCGAAACGGTGCGCTGACCCCGGTTTCTCGACCGACGCCTCATCCGCCCCGTTTCAGCGCGCCAATCAGGAACAGCAGCGTGCCCAGCACGGAAGCTGCCGAGCCGAAGTACACGACCGCGGTAACGAGCATGTCCACCGCCGGGCTGGCAATCGGCCCTTGGCCTGCGAACGCGAAGGCCGAAGCCGAGCCCGCGATCGCAGCGATGGAGAAGGACATCCAGATCGCGAACATGCCCACGACCATGGCAGCGACCGCGATCCGGCCCGGCCGAAGCGCAAGCCGAAGCCGCGGCAACGCGAGCCCGAACACGACCAGCACGATCCCGTTCTGCACGGCGGCGATGTGCGCCGACAACGCAAGCCGCGGGCTCGCGAAAACCTGCACCACCGTTCCTTGCAGCAGTCCGATCAGGAACAACAGCAGTCCGCCTGCGATGAGGGTGCGTTCCAGGGGCGACATGGCAGGCGACATTCGACAGAACCGGGCGCTGGTGGACCGCTTTGCGCGGCGGCATCGGGGATGCCGACAGCATGCACGAAAGAAGCGCCCGAGACCAACGGCCGAGATCATGCTCTCCTGCGCTGCCTCGCCCTCGCGAGTCCGGCACATGGCGGCACTCGCTCCCGCCGAATCAATCGCTTACGCCCCTGATCCGCGAGCGCGGCATCCGTGCCGCGCGCCAGCAGGGTGTTTCTCAACGCCACGACGGGGCTTATCCGGCGACCAGCACCCACGTCCCGGTCGCCGCGAACAGCGCCGCCGCCGCCCAGCGCACGTAGCGCAGGGGAACGCGCCTGGCCATCGCCTCGCCGAGGAAGACGGCCGGCACATTGGCGATCATCATACCCAGCGTGGTGCCGGCGGCGACCAGCGCCACGCTCTGGAACTGCGCGGCCAGCGCCACCGTGGCGACCTGGGTCTTGTCGCCCATCTCGACCAGGAAGAAGGCGATCGCGGTGGCGAGGAACACACTGCCGCCGGTGATCGCCTTCGGGGCCTCGTCGTCCTCGAACTGATCGGGGACCAGCGCCCACGCGGCGAAGCCGAGGAAGGCGAGGCCGATCACCCACCGCATCCACGGGCCTTGCAGGTACTGCGCGGCGATCACGCCGACGGTGCTGGCGAGCGCGTGGTTGAGCAGGGTGGCGACCAGGATGCCGGCGATGATCGGCCAGTGGCGCTGCCAGCGCGCGGCGAGCACGATCGCGAGCAGCATGGTCTTGTCGCCGATCTCGGCGATGGCGACGAGGCCGGTGGAGACGAGCAGGGCTTCCATGGGAACTCCGGGCCGGGCACGTCGGGACGCGAAGACAGCGCCCGCGTGGCCCGGCATGGACCGCGTGCACTGCCTTCGGTCTTGCCCTGCGGACCGGTCGATCCGCACTACGCGCCATGGCTGCCGCCAAGTGTGTTGACGCGTGGCCCCGCTCGCGCGGGTGGGCTACTCCCCGGAGGAAAGTGCGGTGGAGCGTACGCAGTCATGCCCGAGGCTGCAAGCCGTTGCCGCGGCCGTGGCATCCTGACGGCGTGAACCACGATCGCCTCAGCCACGCCCCAGAGCGCGCACCAAGCGCCCGCCTGCGCGGCCCCGCGCCCCTGCTTGGGGTGCTGGCGCTGGCGCTCGTCGGCGGCCTGCTGGCGGACGCGGCGGGCTCCGGGCACCGCATCGACCTGCTGTCGCCGCCCTTCCTCGCGGTGCTGGGCTGGAACCTCGCGGTGTACGTGCTGCTCGCGGCCGGCGCGCTGCGCCGCGCGCCGGCCGACGCGGTGCGCGCGCGGCGGACGCTCGACGTCGCGCGGTTGCTGCATGCGGGAGCGGCGGCGCTGGCACTGGGCCTGTGCCTGGGCCTCTACGCGCGCGGCCTCGTGTTCGACTACCGCGCGGGCTGGCAGAGCACCTTCCTCGACGCCGCGCAGGTCCACGCGCTGCTCGCCGCCGTGCTCGCGCCGGCGTCGCTGCTGACCGGCATCGCGCTGCCCGATGTCGAAGGCATCGCGGCCCTGCGGCTGGCGGCCGGGCAGGCCGCGCAGGGGCCGGCCGCCGACTGGATCCACCTGTTCGCGGCGACGCTGGCGCTGGTCGTGGTGCTGCCGCGTGCGCTGCTCGCGGCCCGGGCGGCGGAACGGACGCGGCGGATGGATGCCGGCCCGGCCCCGGCGCTTGCGCCTGCGGCGGTGCCGCGTGGCGCCGTGTCCGCCGTACGCGTGTTGCCGCACGCCCTGCCCGACGCGGACCGCGCGGCACTGGCGCGCGCGCTCGACGCCGGCTTCGACCTGCTGCCGATGATCCCGTTCGGCGCGGAGGCCGACGCGGCACTGCCGCCGGGCGAGGGGCTGCACGTGCTGGTGCCGCTGGCCGCCACGCCGGAAGCCGAACATCACGGCCTGCTGCTCGATCGGCTGCGCGGCGCGTCGCCGGTGCTGCTGGTCGACGAGTCCGGCTACGCCGCGCGCTTCGCCCACGACCCCGCGCGCCTCGACGAGCGCCGCGCGGCGTGGCGCGCCTTCGCCGGCGCGCGCGGCGCCGTCGTGCGCTTCATCGACCTCGGCGCCGGATGACTGCGATGGACGCCAGCCCGCGCCGCATCTCGATCAGCCTGCTGGCCCACACCAACGTGGGCAAGACCACGCTGACGCGCACCCTGCTCGGCGCCGACGTCGGCGAGGTGCGCGACGCCGCGCACGTCACCGAATCCGCCGAGGGCCACGAACTGATCGCCGCCGAAGGCCATGCATTGTGGCTGTGGGACACGCCCGGCTTCGGCGACTCGGTGCGGCTGGCGCGGCGGCTGGAGGCGTCGGCGCAGCCCGTGCTCGGCTTCCTGCGCGACACCTGGGACCGTCTTGCCGACCGCGCGTTCTGGTGCAGCCAGCAGGCGATGCGCAATGCGCGAGAGGAAGCCGACGTGGTGCTCTACCTCGCCAGCGCCGCCGAACCGCCCGGACGGACGGGCTATCTCGATGCCGAGTTGCGCATCCTGGGCTGGATCGGCAAACCGGTGATCGTGCTGTTGAACCAGATGGGCGCGCCGCGCGCGCCCGAGGCCGAGGCCGCCGAGATCTCGCACTGGCGCGCCGCGCTCGCCGCGCACGACTTCATTCGCGACGTGCTGCCGCTGGACGCTTTCGCGCGCTGCTGGGTGCAGGAATCGGCGCTCTGGTGGTCCGTCGAGCACGCGTTGGATGCATCGCTGAAGCCCGCGATGAGGGCGCTGCACGCGGCCTGGCGCTTGCGCCGCGAGCGCACCTTCGCGTCGTCGATGCAGGTGCTGGCGGATTTCCTCGCCGCGGCGGCCGCCGACCGCGAGCCGGTCGACGACCCGGGCCTGTCGACGCGCCTGCGCGAATGGGTGCGCAGCGCCGTCACGGGCGCGGGCGACGACGCCGAATCCCGCGCGCGCGCGCGGCTCGCCGCGCGTCTGGACGTCGCGGCGACCGATGCGCTGCGCCGGCTCGTCGCCCTGCACGGGCTGGAGGGCGATGCCGCCGCGCGGATCGCCGACGAGATCGCCACCCTGCAGGTGCTCGATGCGCCGATCAGCACCGCCAGGGGCGGCGTGATCGGAGGCGCGCTGGGCGGTGCCGCGCTGGGCCTCAAGGCCGACCTCGCCACCGGCGGGCTGTCGTTCGGCGCCGGCCTGCTGGTCGGCGGCGTGCTCGGCGCGCTGGGCGGTGCAGGCATCGTGCGCGGCGTGAACAAGCTGCGCGGCAGCGAGGCGCCGGTGGTCTCGTGGAGTGCGGAAGCGCTCGCGCGCCTGTCCCGCGATGCGGTGCTGCGCTACCTCGCCGTTGCCCACTTCGGACGCGGCCGCGGCGCATGGCGGGAGATCGGCGCGCCAGCGCACTGGGCGGCTGCGGTGGACGCCGAAGCGACACCGGCTGAAGGCGCGGGAACGAATGCACCGCGCGCAACCGTTGCGGCGACCGAGCTGGGCGCGCTGGCGGGCGCGGTGCTGCGTCGGATCTACCCGCAGGCCGCCGCCTGGCTGCCTGCACTGCCGCCGGCCCGGCGGCATGCCGACGGCGCGGACTGAGGGTTCCGTTGCCCATGCGCGGCGTGACGCTTGCGCTGGATCAAGGCGCGCCACCCGCGCGGTCGGCAAGATCGGCCGCAGTTCGCAAGGGAGATTCCGATGGACGTCCGCCCCAGCCCGCCGGATGAGCTGCCGCTGCGCGAGATCGTCGCCGCCGCCATCCTCGCGCCATCCAGCCACAACAGCCAGCCATGGCGCTTCCGGCTGGCCGCGCACCGCATCGACCTGTGGGCCGACCGCACGCGCGCGCTGCCGGTCAACGATCCGGAGGACCGCGAACTGCTGATCAGTTGCGGCGCCGCGCTGTTCAATCTGCGGGTCGCGGCGGCGCACCATGGCCTCGCCGCCGGCGTGGCGCTGCTCCCCGATCCGGCCCACCCGGACCTGCTGGCGCGCGTCGAACTCGCGCCGGCCGCGCACCCCGCGGCCGAGGGTGCGCTGTTCGATGCGATCGCGCGGCGCCGGACGGTGCGAGGCCCGCTGCGCGACGAAGCGCCCGCACCGGAGGCGCTGGCCGCGCTGCGCGGCGCCGCCGCGGCCGAAGGCGCGCGACTCGACGCTCTCGACGCCGCGTCGCGACGACACGCCGCGGCCCTGCTGGTGGCCGAAGGCGACACCGCGCACTGGGCGCAGCCGGCGTGGCGGCACGAACTCGCATCCTGGCTGCATCCGCCGTCGGCCGGCGACGGCCTGGCAGTGCCGGCGCTGGCCGTGCCGGTGGCCCGCGTGGTGGTCGGCAACCTCGACCTGGGCGACCGCATGGCTGCGCGCGACCGCGACCAGGTCGAGCGGGCGCCGATGCTGGTGGTGCTGGCCACGCCCGGCGATGCCGCGCTCGACTGGCTGCGCGCCGGCCAGGCGCTCCAGCGCACGCTGCTGGCAGCGGTCGGCTTCGGCATGCAGGCCGCGTACTTCAACCAGGCGGTGGAGGCGGCATCTCTGTGCCGACGCCTCGCGAGCCTGCTCGACCGCCCCGGCTATCCGCAGATGATGCTGCGCCTCGGGGTGCCGCTGCACGACGCTCCGCCGGCGCCGCGGCGCGCGCCGGAGGACGCGATCGACCACGCCTGAGCGACGGCGCCGGCCGGCTGCCGCGGACCCGCGGCAAAGCGTGCGGACGGTCGCGAGCGGGTCGCCGCGAACCCCGGCCAGCGCCGATGCCCGCCACAGCGGGCCCCGCGCGAGTGCCCGCAACAACCCGCGGGGCGCCCACTATGATGAACACCCCGGACCCGGAGCCCGCATGCGCCAGCGCCCCTTCATCGATTTCGGTTCCGACACCAAGACCCGCCCGACCCCCGCCATGCGCCAGGCAATGGCGGACGCCGACTGCGGCGACGAGGCCGCCTTCGAGGATCCCACCGTCAACGCGCTTTGTGAGCGCGTCGCGGCGCTGCTGGGCAAGGAGGCGGCGGTGTTCATGCCCTCGGGCACGATGTGCAACCAGGTCGCGCTGACCGTGCTCGGCCGACCCGGCGACGACGTGGTCTGCGACGAGAGCTCGCACATCGTGTGGTACGAGGTCGGCGGCGCCGCGGCCAACGCCGGCTTGAATGCGCTCACCATCCAGGGCGATCGCGGGCGTTACACGGCGGAACAACTGCGCGCCGCGCAGCGCCTGCCGCGCATGCGCCACTCGCCGCGCCAGACCGTGCTCAGCATCGAGCAGACCTGCAACCTCGGCGGCGGCGCGGTGTGGCCGCTGGCGCAGATCGAGTCGGTGTGCGCGGCCGCGCGCGAACTCGGCATGAAGACCCACATGGATGGCGCGCGGCTGCTCAACGCGGTGGTGGCGACCGGGGTGGCCGCGGACCGCTTCGCGGCGCCCTTCGATTCGGTCTGGATCGACTTCTCCAAGGGCCTCGGCGCGCCGGTGGGCGCGGCGCTCGCCGGTGGGCGCGACTTCATCGACGCGTGCTGGCCGGTCAAGCAGCGCTTCGGCGGTGCGATGCGCCAGGCCGGCATCGTCGCCGCCGCCGCCCTGCATGCGCTCGACCACCACGTCGAGCGCCTCGTCGACGACCACGCCAACGCGCGGCGGCTCGCGGACGGGCTTGCCGGGCTGCCGGGCATCGCGATCGACCCGCGCGAGGTGGAGACCAACCTCGTCTACTTCGAACTCGACGCCACGGTGCCGCACGACGGCGCCACGTTCTGCAAGGCCCTGCTCGCGCGCGGTGTGCGCATGGTCGCCCTCGGCCCGCGCCGCGTGCGCGCGGTCACCCACCTCGACGTCGATGCGGCCGACGTGGACGCCGCGATCGCCGCCACCGCCGCGCTGTTGCGCGACTGAATCCTCCGGAGCCCGCCATGACGCGATTCGCGCTACTGCTGTCCATCCTGATCACCGCGCCCGCCGCCGCGGCCGACGACCCGGCGCTGGCCCACGCCCGCGAACTGCTCTCGCGCGTGATCCTGGTCGACGGCCACAACGACCTGCCGTGGGCGGTCCGCAGCGACAAGGAATACCCGAACGACCTCGATGCCTGGGACCTGCGCCGACCCACCCGCGGCGACACCGACCTCGCGCGGCTGCGCGCCGGCGGCGTCGGCGCGCAGTTCTGGTCGGTCTACATCCCGGGCGAGGCGGCGGGCGGCTTCGCGCGCACCCAGCTGGAGCAGATCGAACTCGCGCGACGCATGATCGACCGCTACCCGGAGGCACTGGGCTTCGCCACCCGCAGCGATGACGTGCTGGCCGAACATCGCGCCGGCCGCATCGCCTCGCTGCTGGGCATCGAGGGCGGGCATGCGATCGAGAACTCGCTCGGCGTACTGCGCGCTTACCACACGCTCGGCGTGCGCTACATGACGCTGACCCACAACAGTCACACCGACTGGGCCGACGCGGCGGCCATGGTGCCGGCCCGCCACGGCGGGCTCACCGATTTCGGCGTCGAGATCGTGCGTGAGATGAACCGCCTCGGCATGATCGTCGACCTCGCGCACACCGCGGAAGCCACCATGCACGACGCGCTGGACGCGACGCAGTCGCCGGTGATGTTCTCGCACGCCAACGCGCGCGCGGTCTGCGACGTGCCGCGCAACGTCCCGGACTCGGTGCTGGCTCGGCTGTCGGCCAACGGCGGGGTGGTGATGGTGACCTTCGTCGCCGGCTTCGTGTCGCCGGAGGTGGCGAAGATCACGCAGCCGGCGATGGCGCGCTACCGCGTGATGCTGCAGAAAGCGAAGGACCCGACCGACCGCCAGCGCATCTACGACGAGGTGTTCGGCAAGCTTGTGCTGCCGAAGGTCACCATCGCCCAGGTTGCCGACCACATCGACCACGTGCGCAAGGTGGCCGGCGTCGACCACGTCGGCATCGGCGGCGACTTCGACGGCAACGACCTGTGGCCGGAGGGCCTCGATGACGTTTCGACCTACCCGCGCCTGTTCGCCGAACTCATCCGCCGCGGCTGGTCCGACGAGGACCTCGCCAAGCTCGCCGGCGGCAACATCCTGCGCGTGATGCGCGCCAACGAGGCGGTGGCCGCGCGCCTGCAGCGCGAACGGCCGCTCTGAGCGCGGCCGCCGCGCGCGCCGTGGGTCAGGGTTCGAAGCCGTTGCGGAATACCAGGCCCGCGACATCGACCTGCAGGTCGAACGACTGCACGCGGCTGGCGCCGCAGGCATCGGTGGTGGTGACGCGGACGGGAAAGATGCCGGAGGTCGTGCCGGCAGTCACCGCGACCACGCCGGCGGCGTTCACCGACAGCGTGCCGCCGCCCGCCAGGGTGGCCGGAGCCACCACGGTGGTGGCGAGGTTGCCGTCGGGGTCGGCCGGAGCGGCCGCCGGCGAAACGGTGGTCGAGGCGCCAGACCCGACCAGGGTGTTCGGATACAGGCCGAGCGTCGGAGCGCGGTTGGTGGACACGTTGACGTTGACGCTGGTCGTGGTGGTCGCACCCTGCGCGTCGCTGACGGTGATCTGGACCGGATAGCTGCGCGCGCCGCTGGTCGGCGCGACCAGGCTGCACGCTGCGGTGGCCGAAAGGCCGACGCTGCCGGCGCTGTTGCTCGCCGCGACGGTGAGTTCCGGCGGCGTGCCGGCGGCGGCGACCGCCAGCGAACCGGCCGCGTCCTGGGCGTCCGCGACGGATGCCACCACCGCGTTCGCCGAGCCGCCTTGGCGCACCGACACGCTGCTGCCGTTGGGAGTGATCGACGGCGCGGCGTTGCCCGCACTGGTGATCGCGAAATCGGCGTCCGAGACATCGAAGAAGATGTTGCCGACTGCCTCGATGCGAACGCGCGCGCGGTTGGTCGCGGCCGTGTTCGCCGGCACGGTCACGCTGGCGCTGCCGCTGTTCGGCGTGCTGGCGGAGAGCACCACCGGGAAGGTCGCGCCGCCGTCCACGGACAGTGTGAGGCGCACGTTGGCGGTGCTGACCGGCGCCGCGCTGGTGCCGGCCACGTCCCAGCTCACGGTCTGCGTGCTGCCGGCCGCCCACGACACGGTGGTGTTGGGCGCGTTGACGCGGAAGGGTCCTGCGGCGGCAACCGTCACCGCCAGCGCAGCCTCGTTGGTGCCGCCACCGCCGGCGCGGTTGTCGCGCGCAGTGACGCGGAAGTTGAGGGTCCGCGCCGCCGCGGGCAGAGTCTCGCCGGCATAGAAGGCCGGCGACGTCGTGCCGGGCAGCGACGCGGTCGCCGGCACCACGTTGGCGTTGCCGAGGATGAAGCGAACGTCAGGGAAGACGCGGCTCGGACCACGCGCCGGCGCGAGCGGGCGCAGGATGGGGCGCGTGCCGTTGTCGACCAGCCCGCCACCGCTGGTCGCGGCGCCGAGGTCGTACTGCTCCCAAAGCCAGGTCAGGGTGTCGCCATCGATATCGCTGCCGGTCGCCACGAGCGTGAACGGGGTCAGGCGCGGAATGGTGACGGGCGCCGGCGCGGTGACCGTGGGCGGGGCGTTGCCGGTGGCGCTCGACACGCCGCAGGCGCCGCCGCCGGTGGAGGTGAAGGCGAGGATGCGATCGAGGCTGTGGCGATGGAAGTGGTCCTCGCTGTTGGGCTGCAGGTCCTCGGAGTCGCAGATGCCGGCGTAGGCCATGATGGTCACGCCGCTGCCGGTCTCGTACGCGGAGCCGCCCGAACGGTTGCCGCCGCCGCACGCGCCCGCCGAACTGTTGAAGGTGTGCGGTGCGTCGAACTGGTGGCCGATCTCGTGCGCGACGTAGTCGATGTCGTAGGCGTCACCGACCGGCGCGCCGGACCCGGTGACGCCCTGGGCCTTCGAACCGGCGAAGCAGACCGATCCCAGGGCGGCGACGCCACCGCCCCCGGTGCTGAACACGTGCCCGATATCGTAGTTGGCGCTGCCGATCACGCTGTCGAGGTTCGACTGGTTCTCGCCCAGCAAGGTGAACCCGTCGTCATTGGTGTAGGGATCGGTGACGCCATTGGTGTAGACGATGCGGTCGTTGTTGGCCACCAGCACCATGCGCACGGAGACCTCGCGCTCGTAGATGCCGTTGACGCGGTTGATCGTCGACACGATCGCGCCCAGCCCGGCGGCAACGGTGCCGCCGTGGAAGCCCGTGTACTCGCCGGTCGCGGCCACGGCGAGGCGATAGGTGCGCAGCGTCGCCCCCGAGGACACCTTGGGCGCGCCGAGATGGGGCGCGAAGTGCGGCGCGTCCTGCGCCTTGGCGGCGGTCGCATCGAGCACCTGGCAACTGCGCACCGGGGCGTCGCCGCGCGCATGCTCGGCGCGCAGGTAGGCGATGTGGTGCACGCGGTCGCCGGACTGCCACGGGTCGACGTACCAGCTGCCGCCGGCCGTGAGGACCTGCGCGCGGAAGCCCGCGGGCGTGAGGTCGAAGCGCACGCTGGCCGCCGGGTCGTCCACGCCCTGCCCCATCCAGGTGCGGATCTCGGGGAAGCGCGCCGCCAGTGCGGGTGCCATGACCGGAGACTCGACCACGCGAAAGCGCGCGAAACCGCCGTCCGGATGCGGCAGCAGGACCTCCAGCGGACTGTGCCGCGCCGCGACCGCCGATTCCGGCGGCGCGGCAGCGAGCCAGCCGCGCAACGCGGATTCGTCCAGCGCCAGCGTGCGGAAGCGGCGCGGCGCCAGCAGCCGCGCGCCACGCTCGACGATGGCTTCGGGCTCGACGTCTCGCCAGGCCGCGGCCGAAGACTGCGACGCGGCGTGCGAGGACGAAAGACCGGCGGCCAGCAGGCCGGCGGCGAGGATGGCGCGCATGTCGTTTTTCCCCGGAGAAATTGGTTGCAGCGCGCCGCCGCGCGTCGGGAAAGTATAGGTGCGCTCAGCCGAAAGCGCGCAGGGCCGCGGGCACGGCCGCGAGCGCTTCCACCACCGCCACCCGCGAATGCCCGGCTTCGAGGCCATGCTCGCGCTCCAGCGCCCAGGTCACGGGATAGGGCACATGCACGCCGAAGCCTCCGAGGCGCACCACCGGTTCGATGTCCGAGCGCATCGAGTTGCCGACCATCGCGAAGCGCGCGGCGTCGATGCTGAACTCCTCGAACAGGCGCGCGTAGGTCGGCGGGTCCTTCTCGGACACGATCTCGATCCGGTGGAAGAGATCGGCCAGGCCCGACTGACGCACCTTGGCTTCCTGGTGGAACAGGTCGCCCTTGGTGATCAGCACCACGCGATGGCGTTGCGCGACCTCGGCCACCGCCTCGCGCACCCCGGGCAACAGTTCCACCGGGTGGGCGAGGATCTCCTTGCCCAGCCCGACCAGGCGATGGATGTCCGCTGCGCTGATGCGCTCGCCGGTCAGTTCCACGGCGGTCTCGATCATCGACAGGGTCATGCCCTTGGCGCCGTAGCCGAAGACCTTAATGTTGCGCCGCTCGGTGGCCAGCAGGCGGTCGTGCACGGACGCGTCGGCGAGGTCGAGGTAGGCGCCGAGGATACGCTCGAACTCGGCGTGCGCGGCCTGGAAGTGGATCTCGCTGTGCCAGAGCGTGTCGTCTGCGTCGAAGCCCACGAGATCGAGCATGGCGTATCCCTGGCGCGGTCTGGACCGTTAGGATAACGGACGACGCCACCGGGATAGACTCCATGACCGAACTGATCGCCGGCCTCGTGCTGTTCCTCGGCATGCACTCCACGTCCATCGTGGCGCCTGCGTTGCGCGACCGCCTGGCCGCCCGCGGCCGCGGCATCCCGTGGCGGCTCGCCTATTCGCTGGTGTCGATCGCGGGCTTCGTGCTGATCGTGCGCGGATACGCCGACGCCCGGCTGTCGCCGGAACTGCTCTATTCACCGCCCGGCTGGACGCGGCACCTGCTGGCAACCCTGATGCTGCCGGTGTTCCCGCTGCTGCTCGCAGCCTACCTGCCGGGCCGCATCAAGGCCGCGGCCGGCGGCCACCCGATGCTGGTGGCGACCAAGCTCTGGGCGGTGGGGCATCTGCTCGGCACCACCACGGTGGCGGACGCCGTGCTGTTCGGGTCGATTCTGGCCTGGGCGGTGGCGGACTTCATCTCCGCGAGGCGCCGGGCGCCGCGCGCCATCCCCGGCGCGCCGCCTGCGCGCTGGAACGATGCGATCGCGGTGCTGCTGGGGCTCGCGCTCTACGGCGGCTTCGCCGGCTTCCTGCACCTGAAGTGGATCGGCATCGCGCCATTCGGTTGAGCGCGCATCGGCCATGCCCTACACGCCGATCGTCGCCACGCTGGGCTACGTGCTGTCGCCGGATCGCACGCGCGTGCTGATGGTCCACCGCAATGCGCGCCCCGACGACCACCACCTCGGCAAGTACAACGGCCTCGGCGGCAAGCTGGAGCCACACGAGGACGTGGTCACCGGCATGCGGCGCGAGATCCGCGAGGAAGCCGGCATCGACTGCCTCGACATGCAGCTGCGCGGAACCATCTCCTGGCCCGGCTTCGGCAGGCGCGGCGAGGACTGGCTCGGCTTTCTGTTCGTGATCACCGGCTTCGAAGGCACGGCGCCGCCGCGCAACGCCGAAGGCGACCTCGAATGGATCGAGATCGCGCGCGTGCCCGACCTGCCGCTGTGGGAGGGCGACCGCCAGTTCCTGCCCTTGGTGTTCGATGCCGACCCGCGCCCCTTCCACGGCGTGATGCCGTACCGCGAGGGGCGGATGGTTTCGTGGGCTTACTCGCGGTGAGGGGCGTGGTGTTGGGCCCGAGGGCTT
>DHLY01000039.1:0-5119 GCA_002405525.1 Proteobacteria bacterium UBA4656 | reverse complement strand
AGGGCTTAGGGTATAGGGCCCAGGGTACAGGGCCCAGCCGAAGGGGCCCGATGCCGTCGAGGCAGCGACGGCCGACGAACAACCGCCGATGCGCGCACGCCGGAAACCGACAACCCAACGCCCTATACCCTGGGCCCTACACCCTCGGCCCTACACCCTGGGCCCTACACCCTCGGCCCGTAGTGTCGGACGGTGCAATTCGCTGCGCTCATTGCACCCTACGCGTCTCGCGTTGAAGCGGGGGGGCACGCGCCGTGCCGGATCGCCGCGCGCGGGTGCGCGCAGGATGCGGGACCTCGTCAGCGGCCTCGACCGCGCGCCGCGCTGCGGCGCTCGCGCATGAAGCGCCGGATCTCGTCGCGGTCCAGACTGCCGTCGCCATCGGCATCCGCCTGCGCAAAGCCTTCGGCCAGACGCGGGGCCACGCCGCCGATCTCCTCGCGGGTCCAGCGGCCATCGCCGTCACGATCGGCATCGGCGAGGCGACGCGCAATTTGTTGCCGACGATCCGACCGGGCCCCACCGTCGTCCGCTGCGGCGGACGGGGCTGGCGGGGCCTGGGAACCGGAAGCGGGCAGGGCGGGCGGCGGCGCTTGCCCCCGCAGGGCGGGGGCCGGCGACATCAGCGCGAACAGCAGCAGGGCATGACGGAAGGTGCAGGACATCGGGCGTTCTCCGGGACGGGTCACTCAGGACAACGCGTGAACTACGGCGCGGTTGACCGTCGGTGATCCGCGCTGCGCCTACCGGGCCGCCGGCTCGAAGCCGCTCGCGAACAGGCCGTCGTTGGTCAACGGCAGCGGCCACACCCACGCACCACGCGAGCGGGTCCACACGGCCAGCGTGGTGAAGCCACGATCGTAGGTCATGTCCCAGATCATCACGTTCGGCAGACCGGTGTGGAGCTGCCACACGACCGGATCGGCGTTGACGTCATCGGTGAAGAAAAGACCCCAGTCAGTGCCGGCGAACACCTGCTGCGGGATGTTCGGGTTCACGATCACGCTGTTGACGTAGATGTTGGGCAGGTTGCCGCTGGCGTTGCGCCAGGTGAACGATCCGCAGTTGGCGGTGCAGGTGACCTGGAACACGCGACCGGGCGTGGCCGGCGTGTTCTGATCGAAGCCGCCGACCGCGGCATAGCCGATCAGCGGGTTCACCGGGTCCAGGAACACGTCCATCACCGGGCGGTTCGGCAGCACCGTGTTGCCGCCGGTGACGTTCACCCAGGTGGCCGAATCCGCGACATCCTGGCCCAGGTTGAAGCCGATCGCGACGTTGCCGTCGTTGGTGCCGGCGATCGCCACCGTCGGCGTGCTGGTGGCATAGGCCACCTGGTTGATGAAGGATCGCCCACCGAGCGTGCCCTTGGTCAGGTTCGGGCTGTTCGGCTTCCAGCCGGTGGTCGGCACCCCACCGGTCACGCTCTCCCACACCCGGTTGGAGCCCGCGATGATGCGCCCGCAGCCGGTGGCCGCAGGGCAGCCCGTGGTCTCGCCGCCGAATCGGTAGAGGTCGAAATTGGTCAGGAAAGTCTTGGTGTCGGCACCCCAGCCGGACGGCGAAGCCGACACCGTGGTGGTGCCCTGCGCGGTCGAGGTGACGCGGATCGATCCGTTCTGGCTGGAGTAGTACCAGCGCTGACCCAGCAACGGTTCGACGGCGGTGAAGATGCCGTCGCCACTGTTGCGCACGTTCCAGGCCTGGGCGCCAAAACTGCCACTGGTCCAGGTCGACACCATGCAGGAGTTGTCCTGCGCGCCGCCGACCGCGCCGGACGATGCCGCGGTGGCGAAGTTCGCGGTGAGTCCGCCGGAGTAGAACTCGATGGTGTTGAGCGTGGCGTTCAGCGACACCCAGGCCGGCGGCGAGGCCAGCGCGTTGGCGGTGTAGTAAACGCCGCCGTCGGTGCCGATCAGCAGGCGGTTGGGATCGCCGGCGACGAAGGCGCGGCCGTGGTGGTCGACGTGCGGCGAGGTGCCCATGTTGACGAAGCCGCCACCGCCGGTGGTCGACCGGAACGTGTACAGCGCCGAAAGAATCACCGTGTTCGGGTCGGTGGGGCTCACCGTGACACCGGCGTTGTACCAGCTCTGCGTGCCCGCGCCGCTGACGTCGCCGACCTGCACCTGGGTCCAGGACGTGCCGGCGTCGGTGCTGCGCCAGACGCCGAGGATGTTGGGACTCGCGGCATCGATCTCCGCGACCTGCGCATACAGCACGCGGTCGTCGGATGGCGCCATCGCGAGGTCGATCCGGCCCAGCGGATTGGCCGGCGTCGGCGTGCCCTGCGCGCTGCCGGCGGGCCAGCCGTTGTCCGGACGCGAGATCGCCGCGAAGTCGGAGGGACAGCCGGAAGCCGGCATGGTGCCGCGCCAGATCCCGTTGGCGCCGTTGCGGTTGAGGTCGGGCTGCACCGGCGTCTCGAAGCCGCGGGTGCCGATGGCGACGATGATCTCGGTGGTGGTGCCCACGTCGCGCATCAGCAGACCCGTGGTGTCCTGGCGCTGCGCGGCGAAACCGTTGGTCAGGCACGGCCCGGCCCAGGTCTCGCCGGCGTCGTAGCTGAGGTAGAGGCCGGTCTTGGTGCCGGCCACGACCTTGTTCGAGTCGTTGGGATCGACCGCCACCTTGCCGATCGCCTGGTACTGCGGAAAGCTGTTCGCGGAGGGCGGATAGAAGGGATTGAAGATGTCCGCGCCCTTCACCGTCCAGGTCTCGCCGCCGTCGGTGCTCTTGAGCACGCCGTTGGCGCCGAACGAGAACGAGCCGAAGCGCAGGTCGCCGGTGCCGGCGTAGAGCACGTCCGGGTTGTTGGGGTCGATGGTGAGGTCGCCGATCGCCGACGAACGGATCTCGGGAATGTTGTCGGTCTTGATCTGCCAGGTGGTGTTGGCGTCGCAGCAGTTGGTGGACTTCCAGATGCCGCCGCCGTCGGCGCCGATCCAGGCGATGGCCGGATTGCCGGGATGGGAGACCACCGCGTTGACGCGGCCGGCGAACCCGCCAGTGCCGCTGCCGCCCGACAGCAGCGGGCGTGGGCCCAGCGGGGTGAAGCGCACGGGGTCGAGCGCGGTGGCGGACTTGACCCGCGTCAGACGCGCGCCGTCAGGCTCCCCGCGCGGCACCTTGCGCCACTGCGCCGCGGCCTCGAGCAGCCAGTCCGGGCTGTAGTGGCCCGTCGGATACGTGGCCCGGTGGACCCAGAAGCCGGCCATTTCCGGCGCCTTGCCGATCTTCGGCGGGCGCTCGGGCACCGCATGCTCGCGCACGCCGTGGCCGGCAACGCCCACCACCAGGCCGAGCGCGAGGATCCCGAAGATCGCCCGCTCGCGATTGCGCTTGTCCATTCCTGCACCTCCCCGACCGCAAGGTTGTATCGGCCACACGCCCGGGCCGCAAGTGGCGGATGGCGCGGCGGAACGGGTCGACACCCGCATGCGGCCCGTGTTTCCATCGGGGTCCAGCCCCCGTCCTGGAGCCCCGCATGGCCCGCCCCTCGCCCGTTCTGGCCGCCCTCCTGCTGCTGATCGTCGCCGATTCTCCGGCGCAGGCCTCGAAGCGCCCGATCACCCACGAGGACCTGTGGCTGATGAAGCGCCTGTCGGCGCCGGCGCTGAGCCCGGATGGCCGGGTCGCGGTGCTCGCGGTGACCGAACCGGCCTACGACGCCGATGCGCAGGCGGTGGACCTGTGGCTGGTGCCGACCGACGGCATTGCGCCGCCGCGCCAGATCACCTTCAGCCGCGAACCCGAGTCGGGCCCGGTGTTCAGCCCCGACGGCCGGCGCATCGCGTTCAGCGCGCAGCGCGCGGGCGACACGGCGCCGCAGGTCTACGTGCTCGACCTCGACGGCGGCGAGGCGCGCCGCGCGACCGCGATCTCGACCGGCGCGCGCACGCCGCGCTTCTCGCCCGACGGCACGCGCATCGCGTTCGTCAGCAGCGTGTTCCCCGGCACCGCCGACGACGCCGACAACCGCCGCATCGCCGACGAGCGCAAGGCGCGCAAGCACGAGGCGCGGGTCTACACCGGCTTTCCGATCCGCAACTGGGACCGCTGGCTGGACGATCGCCAGCAGCGCCTGTTCGTGGTCGATGCCGGTGGCGGCGAGGCGCGCGACCTGCTGGCCGGCAGCGCGCTGGTGGCGAGCCCCGGCTTCGGCGGCCGCTTCACCGAGACCGGCGAGGAGATCGACTTCACCTGGACGCCGGATTCGCGCGCACTGGTGTTCGCCGCCACCACCAACCGCGACACCGCGGCCTATGCCTGGACCCACACCGACCTCTACCAGGTGGCACTCGCCGGCGGCGAGCCCAAGCGCCTGACCGGCAGCGGCGGCCGCGAGAGCCAGGACGGCTGGGGCCGCCCCGACTTCGGCCACGACGGCCGCACGCTGTACGCACAGCGCACGCCGCGCACTGACCGGGTGTACAACGCGACGCGCCTGGCGTCGTTCGACTGGCCGTCGATGCGCGCGCGCGCGGCGATCGAGCCGCCGCTGGCCCGCGCGGCGAACTTCTACGCCGTGGCGCCGGACGACCGCAGCGTGTTCTTCAGCGCCGAGGACGCGGGCCTGGAGCGCGTGTTCCGCGCGCGCGCCGGTCGCAGCGGCGTCGACACGGTCACCCGCGGCGAGCGCGGCGTGTACACCGGTCTCGCCGGCCCCGAGCGAGGGCGCGAGCTGCTGGTGGCGGTGTACGAAAGCGCCACCGAACCGCAGGAACTGGTGCGCATCGACGTCGCATCGGGCACCCACCAGCGCCTGACCGCATTCAACGCCGCACAAGCCGCCGCGCTCGACCTGCAGCCGGTGGAGCACTTCTGGACCACCAACGAACGCGGCGACCGCGTCCACCACATGCTGGTGCGCCCGGCCGGCTTCGATGCGACGAAGAAATACCCGCTGTTCGTGCTCATGCACGGCGGCCCGCACATCATGTGGCGCGACCAGTTCTTCATCCGCTGGAACTACCACCTGCTGGCGCGCGGCGACTACGTGCTGCTGCTCTCCAACTATCGCGGCTCGACCGGCTTCGGCGAAGCCTATGCGCAGTCGATCCAGGGCGATCCGCTCAAGGGCCCGGCCGACGACATCAACGCCGGCGCCGACGAGGCG